>DBVV01000011.1 GCA_002308795.1 Mageeibacillus sp. UBA1255
TCGAACCAGCAGTCGATGACCTCCGGGACCCGATGCATCTCGCCGCCGCATTCCGGGCAGACGAGGGTCACGGCGTCGATATAGGGCCGGTGCAGTTCGATGTCCTCCGGACAGTTCTTCGACATGGATTTCAGCTCGGCGACGGATCCGACCGCATGGCGGCATCCGCAGGAGCATTCCCAGATGTTGAGAGGCGTGCCCCAGTAGCGGTTCCGGGAGATCGCCCAGTCCTGCACGTTTTCCAGCCAGTCCCCGAAGCGCCCCTTGCCGATGGAAGCGGGGATCCAGTTGACGGTGTTGTTGTTCCGGATGAGGTTGTCGCGCACGGCGGTCATCCGGATATACCAGGATTCGCGGGCATAATAGATCAGGGGCGTGTCGCAGCGCCAGCAGTGCGGGTAATCGTGCTCGAACTTCGGCGCGTCGAAGAGCTTGTTCTCTTTTTTCAGATCCTCGAGGATCAGCGGGTCCGCCTTCTTCACGAACACGCCCGCGTAAGGCGTCTCGGCCGTCATGTTGCCCGCGCCGTCCACGAACTGAACGAAGGGCAGATCGTACTTCTTCCCGACACGAGAGTCGTCCTCGCCGAACGCCGGCGCGATATGCACGATGCCGGTGCCGTCGTCCATCGTGACGTATCCGTCGCAGGTGACGAAATGGCCCTTTTTCTTCTGCTTCGCGGCAGTTTCCGCGGTGCAGGACCAGAGAGGCTCGTATTCCCGGTATTCCAGGGCGGAGCCGGGCATCTCTTCGAGGATCTCGTACGCGGGGGCGTCGTCGGTCTTCAGCCTGCCGAGGACCGTGTCGAGCAGGGCTTTCGCCATATAGTACACATACCCGTCGGCGGCCTTCACCTTCGCGTAGGTCTCTTCCGGATTGACGCAGAGCGCGACGTTGGACGGCAGGGTCCACGGAGTCGTCGTCCACGCGAGGAAATACGCGTCCTCTCCCCTGACCCGGAAGCGCACCACCGCGGAGCGCTCCTTCACGGCCTTGTAGCCCTGCGCCACCTCCTGGGCGGACAGCGGCGTGCCGCAGCGGGGGCAGTAGGGGACGATCTTGAAGCCCTTATAGAGAAGGTCCTTGTTCCAGATCTCCTTCAGCGCCCACCACTCGGATTCGATATAGTCGTTCTCGTAGGTCACGTAGGGATGCTCCATGTCGCACCAGAAGCCGACGGTGCCGGAGAAGTCCTCCCACATGCCCTTGTATTTCCAGACGCTCTCTTTACACTCTTTTATGAACGGCTCGAGCCCGTACTGCTCGATCTGCTCTTTACCGTCGAGGCCGAGTTTCTTCTCGACTTCAAGTTCTACCGGGAGTCCGTGCGTATCCCAGCCCGCCTTGCGCAGAACTTTGAAACCTTTCATAGTGCGGTAGCGGGGGATCATATCTTTTATAACGCGGGTGAGCACGTGACCGATGTGCGGCTTTCCGTTGGCCGTCGGAGGTCCGTCGTAGAAAGTGTATGTTTCGCCTTTAGCGCGGTGGTCGATGCTCTTTCGGAAGATGTCGTTGTCCTTCCAGTACTGTTCGACTTTCTTTTCGCGTTCAACAAATTTGAGATCGGTGGATACTTTATCGTACATTCTGCTGCCCCTTTCGTGCGGCTTTTTTACTGTTGCTCCGGTGCTGACAGCGGCACTTTACGCCGCGAAAAGCACTCCTATTATACTACCGCATTGCGGCAATAAAGTCAAATAAAACCGTGTTTTTACCTGAGCTTTTACCTGAGTTCTGCGAATACGCCTCGCCCGGGGGCAATATCGAATTCCGGCTCTTTCCCTTCGCTTGTTTCTCCGCTGTTTACGTCGTATATGCGTATCGGCCTGCCTTCTTTATCGCGCAGGCGGATATGCTCCGTTTCTTCCGAAGGATTGATCAGGAAATAGAACCCGGCTCCGGCGCGGCGGTATCGTGACACGAACACCGAAGCATCGCTCAGGATCTCAAGCGGGTCGCAGACTTCTTCGTGGAGCTTTTCCATTATCCCGCCAGGCTCGCCGTAACGGCGGATACGGTAGACCTTGACCGCGGTCAGACCGGCTATATCCGGCTGTTTTTCGCTGCCGTATTCAAACACGAATCTGATCTCATCCGCATTGACGAGCGGGAACTCGTGGATGACGATATATTTGTCATTGTCCTTAACGCTTATCAGTTCGGTCCACGGTCCGTCCGCCTTTCTCACGTACACGCTGTACTGCTTCTGGCAGTAATCTCCTTTTGAATACACGTCTATGCGGTTGAACTCCGTTTCCTTCCCCAGATGGATCGTAAATTCCGCTGGAACGCCCTCGCTTCTCCAGCAGTCCCAGCTGAGCTGGATCGTATTCCCGTCAGTCAGCTGATCCGGAGAATATGATGAAGGAGAGGCGGTCACTTTAGCGCCGAGGGCGAGATCGCCAGGCCTGAGCTCATCGGCCTTTCCGCCTGAGATCTTTTCAGCGATACGTTTAACTTCCGCGTGCTCTTCCATCGTTATGCCCATCTCAGGGAGGCGGTCAAGGAAATGCACGATCCCTCCTGCGCGGACAAATGCTTCCAGCTTTTTCATCGCGGCGAGAGGGACGATCCGGCAGTCCGGTATAAGTATCACTTTATACGACGTGCTTCCGATCACCATTTCGCCGCCGTCCTGCGTGGAGCTGCATAT
This sequence comes from Mageeibacillus sp. UBA1255, assembly GCA_002308795.1. Lineage (GTDB taxonomy): Bacteria > Bacillota > Clostridia > UBA1212 > UBA1255 > UBA1255. Next base: position 2,657 of record DBVV01000011.1, read on the forward strand.
CATACGCTCGGTGATGATATTGAAGTCGTGCCTGTTCAGGTACAGATCATACATAAGATTTTCCATGTAATTCTGAACTTCCTTGCAGCGCATTGACAGGTCGTCAAGTTTTGTGTCCGGGGCGTACATCGATGCCTGCACGTCAGCGACAGGGTAGTATACGCCTATCTTCGCGTCGCTCGAAGAGTAGCGCAGTACCGCGAAAAGCCGTCCGGCGTAAATGTTCCACCTGTGGAAATTCTCGCGTACGTGGTTAAAAGCGTAGCCGTAGCTGTTTATGTGAGTGATGCCGCTAAACGCGAGGAACGTTGTGAGACGCATAAAGCATTCGTGGATCGTTGCCTGATCTTTCAGCATTAGTTCCTGATTCGTGACGGGGCAGAGTTCGGCCATTGTGATGTTATGACCTTTTCCGCGGGAAACGGAGCTCGCGTATTTACCGGGAAGATACGGACCGCCGTTGTACACGCCCTGACCGTTTACCCAGTATTGTCCCGGCCACGCCTCCAGCATATCGCAGCCCGTCCAGTCCTGCTTATCCATGACCTCCATATAATCACCGTAATTGCCAACTTGAAAATACAGATGCTCTTCGCTGTGCATGTGGCCTGAATAACTGACGCCGTGTGCGTGGCACCATTCCGCTACCTGACCGGTGAAATTTTTGCGCATGAGGGCGGCAATAACACGGTAGTACTGGATGCGTACCGTGCGTGCCTTTACAGTGTCGGAAAAGAACAGGTATGGCAGAGCCGGGCGCAGGTCGTAACCCCAGGTCTGTTTAAATGTGTCAAACAGCTCGGAACCGTACGGAACGCTGCGGAAAGACGGTACGTTTTTATCGCCGAAGATATAGATCGACTGAAGGGCAGGCTCGTCTGTGAATATGGCGTCGAAGCATTCGCCGAAATCCGGGATCGCGTCGGCAACAGTTTGAAGCGCTCCTTCTATGTACGTCGCCACGGCGTCTTTCTCTAAAAAGTTCAGGTGTTCGCGCGGTCCGATGGGAGGGTCAAGCTTTTTCGCGAAGGCGTACGGCCATACGTTGCACCAGCGCACGTAGAATGCGAGTATCTGCCATTCTCCTTCCGGGGTTTCGCAGTTAAGCTCTTTACGGTAAACGCGATATTCCGACGGCGCTTCATAGTTGTATTCTTCCTGTGGTCCCGGTTTCGTGTAGCATGCCGCGTACATGAACGAGAGCCCGTCTTCCGGAAGTTCGACCGTCTGCTTTCCCGCACCGGAGCCTTCCTTTATAACGACGCCGATATTTTTAGCCAGATGACGGTCTCCGTCCTTCATGATATAGCCGTACGCCCAGCCGCTCGGGTAGTGATCTTCGTCGTACAGCCACGCCCTGAGTCCCTGCGCACGTATCTCGTGTACTGTATCGTCAAGTGCTTTAAGGTTTTCAGGATTGAAGTTCCAGCCTTTTCCCCACATGCAGTTTGTCACGGCCCCTCCGGCTCCGGTGTCGGAAAGCGTCTCTTTTACTTTGTCCTTCGTTAAGCCGTGTTCCATCGAATGGATCCTGAAAGGAGCTGCCTCTGAGCCGAGAGAGCCGCCTGCGTTGAACGCTTCGCCGATAGTGGTCCAGATATCGGGAGTGCATCCGGTTTCGCGGCTTTTCCCGGCGTTATTTAAATAATCGATATCTTTCTTTTCCATATCACTCAGCTCCGAATTCAGTTATGATCAGCCAGTAAATCTGCGAGGCGGTACAGCGGAGCCGCAGATACCTGGCCGAAATGTTCCCGTTATATTCAAATATTTTCCCCGAAAGTTTTCCGAGTTCTTTCCAGTTATTCCCGTCTGCGGAATATTCGACCACTCCGGAGCGCATATAATCGTCCGTATGCCCCGGTGCGGACATTTTCAGCGTAACCTTCTTCAGATCTGAAACTGTGGTGAGATCGATCATAAAATAGCTTCCGGCTACAGGCGCTCCCGAAGACCAGAAGAACGTTTCTTCAAAACCGTCTACAGCATTATCCGGAACGTAATCCTGATAGATGTTCAGGTTCGTTGACGCCTCGACGAACTTTGCGGGAGTAAATCCGTTATTTGTGAGCAGCTCGCTGACACGGTTCAGCCCCCTGTTTATGAACGGAGTCAGGATATCCGGGCTGATGCTCCTGCCGTTGCCCTTTACCTCAGACCGCAGAGCCATAAATTCATCTGCCGCTGCTTTCAGAGCTTCTTTGTTTTTATCAAGTTCGGCCAGTTCGGCCTTCATCAGAGCGCTTCCCATTCCGGCGTATGCGACTGCTTTGTTAAGCCACGGCTCGATCTCTGAAATCAGTTCTGCCGATCCTTTTTCTTTTAACAGCGAAAGCTTATCGGAGAGATCCTTAAATGCTCCGGAAAGCGCTTCAAGGTTATCTTTTTTGCGGTTCCCGTTCATATATTCGGAAACTGCGCCGGATGCTGCAAATGCAGACTTTCCTCCGTTGATCACCGAAGCGCGGTTCATGTCGATGAATGCGTCATACGCTTCGTGACAATCAGGTTCCAGCTGTTTAGAAGCGGCGCGGATCGAGATCTCCGGGTCAAAAGAGGACGAGTTCCAGAGGAAATCGGCTATCGTGAACAGCGGGGTCAATGAAGCGTATCCCTGGTTCATCGGGTTCGATACGAGTCCGGAGATCTTTTCAGGAAGTTTGGGTGACAGGCCCGCGCAGGGGGCAAGGAACAGCTGGTCGGACATAGTGTCGTTTACCGGATAGTTCCACCATATGAACACTTTGCTGTTCAGCTTTCTGTTTATATTCGTCAGATCTCCCGGTGTTATGGAGGGAGGAATTACTCCGGAGCCTGTCCACATCATCATTATCTTCTCGTTCAGCAGCGGGGCAAGTTCATCTGTGTATTTGGTGACCATCGCGCTGCAGAATTCAGGCGTTATCGCCGTCAGGTTCGAAACGCCTTCGTGTGTTTCGCAGAATCCGGTCTGGAAGTCGTTAAGAAGCATCGCGTGTCCCTGCGCGTTGAGCGTCGGTATGTCGTCAAGCAAAATGGCGAAGTCTCTTACTCCCAGTTCGTACAGTGATTCGCACTTATTGAAAAGGGCCTCTTTATCTTTTTCGTAACCGTCGCCAAGTTTTATGTCGAGCCCCGGAGAGATGGCATACACGAAACGGACGTTATTGTCCGCGGCCGCAGCGGCAAGTTCTTTCATCTTTTCGAGCTCCTTGCCTGTGTATGTGGAGCGCCATTGTGAACGATGTTTAGGATCGTCTTTCGGGGCGTAGATATACGTGTTCAGTTTATATTTGCCCATGAATTTAAGCAGATCAAGCCGGAATTCGTGGGTCCATGCGACTCCGTAAAAGCCTTCGATCACGCCGCGGTATGCGACGTCGGGGGAGTCGCTGATCTCGACTTCAGGAATTTTCCCGTCGCTGCAGAGCTGGCCGAGAGTGGCGATGGCGTTCATTGCCCCGGGCCTGTCTGCCGAGCTTACTTTTATCCCGTTTTCTGAGACGGAGAGTGTGTAGCCCTCGGCCGGAAGATCATTGTCCTGAGCAAAACTGATGGAGATCCCGCCGCTGCCGAGGTTAAATCCGGCATTTTCGAGCGCTGTTTTATACGCTTCTGCCGTTTCGTCCGCGCTGACCGTCTGAACGGAGAACTGAACGTCGCCTGTTTCCATTGACCTCGGGACAGGGAAGACGGAGACCTGCGTGTTTAGCGGTTCCGGAGCGGGTGTGGCCGATCCGGGTGCGTCGCTTTTTTCTGGCGCAGGGATCCCGGTATCGTCGCCGTTCTTCCCGGGAGTGCATCCAAAGAGCATTGCCAGGCACATTAAGAGGCACATCGATACGGTACCGTAGCGTGATAATCGTTTGAGACTGCGTTTCATAAAGAATTTGCTCCTTTCGGAATGATCAGCGTGGGCGATATACATCGGGCCGGGATCTTGTTTCGTCCCGGCCCGTTTCAGCCCCGGGACAATTAATTGTCCGGGGGTCATGGTTTTATTCAGTTTTTTCAGCCTCGGAGGCTTTTTTGCGCGGGCGCCCTCTTCTCGGTGCTTTGGCCGGCGTTGCTTCAGCTTTCGCTGCAGTTTCAGCTTTCGCTGCAGTTTCGGCTTTCGCTGCTGTTTCGGCTTTTGCGGGAGCTTCGGCTTTCACGGCTTTTTCAGCTTTCGTCTGAGTTTTGATTCCCGGCTTGGTTTCTGTCTGCGGCTTTGACTCTGACTTGGCAGCCGCTTTTGATCTCGATCTTGACCTCGGCTTTGATGCCGTTTCAGCTTTAGCAGAAGCCTCAGTTTTAGCAGGTTCCTCAGATCTGACCGGAGTTTCGGCTTTGGCGGGAGCTTCTGCTTTAACGGGAGCTTCGGCTTTGGCGGGCGTTTCGGTTTTTACCTGAACGTCGTTTTTTGCGGGTGCGTCTGCTTTCGCGGGAACGTCAGCATGCGCTGCGGCAGCCGGCGCTTTCGGCACGTCTTCCTTTACTGCATTTTTCTGAACATTGTCCCTGGATACATTCTTTGACTGGCGGCGTCCTCTTCCGCGTGAACGCTGACCCGAACGGGCCGGAGCGGCGGAAACTTTTTCAGCAGCCTTTGCCTCAGCTTCATTGACGGTTTCGGGTTTTACTTCCGCATGAGCATTTTCGGCGATACCGGGAACAGCGGCGTCTTTTTCTGCCGTTTTAGCCGCGGCATCACGCTCTTCCTTCATCTTGCGCTTCTCTTCAGGCTTAAGCCTCAGCAGGTAATTGCTCGGCCCCTTCTGGCGGTTTTCGCAAAAACCGAGAGAAAGGAAATATGTCGTCCATATCTTACGCTTCCCGGCGAACAGCGGCAGGTCTGCGTAGTCGTTCACGTCAAGGTTGGGGAACTTCTGCTTCAGTTTGTTGATCATCGTGCTGGCGGAGAACCAGCCGTCATCTTCTTCACACTCGTAAAGAAAATCACGGATCGCGCTCCTGAGTTCACGGTCGCTTAAGACTTTGGTGCTCTGCTCAGGCACGGGTTCTTCTTCGTGCACTTCAGGCACGGGCTCTTTTACGTCTTCCACGGTAGCGGTATCGCTGCCAAAACCATTTTCGTCCGGGACTTCGGCGGTGATCCTGGCTCTCGGCCCCTGCTTATGTGCGGACAATCTCAGCTTTTTCTGTTCAGTGCGTTCTTCGGCAATTCGCCTGGATTCGCGCAGTACGATGAAATCAGTGCAGGCTGCTCTGAATGACGCGGGGGCAACGTCGTCGCCCATTCCTATCACGATCATCCCGCTTTCTCTTAACCTGAGCGCAAGCCTCGTGAAATCGCTGTCGTTCGTAACGATCGCGAAGCCGTCAACTTCTCCGGTGTACAGTATGTCCATAGCCTCGATAACCATGGCTATATCAGTCGCGTTTTTACCCTTAATGTAATTAAACTGCTGCACCGGCGTAAGTGCGAATTCAACAAGTTTTTCTTTAAGCATGCTGCGGTTATATTCAGCCCAGTTTCCGTAGATCCTGCGGTAAGTGGCGGCCCCGTAAAGAGAAATCTCGCCGAAGATGCGTTCGAAACGCTCCGGCGAGACATTATCCGCGTCAATAAGCACCGCAAATTTCTTTTGATCTTCCATATCGTTTTCCTCCTTTCTTCAGTGATAGCGTTAAGGAGCAGTCGTGCTCCTTAACGCGTCAATAATTATAGCATTTTTTTTACGAAAGGGCAATGACGTCGCCATCCGAACAGCGAACGGTGATCTTAGGCGTTTCTCCGGCGTTCCAATGCGCGCCCTTCACGATTTTTTCCCACTCGGCGGCGGTACCTGCGTAATTGATCACCTCAAGGTCTCTGCAGTCCGCGAATGCACTCTCGCCGATGGTCTTAAGGCTCGCAGGAAGATCGGCTTCCCTGAGCCAGTCGCAGTATTTGAAAGCGTTGAAGCTTATCTCTGTAACGCCCTCGGGAACGGGAGCTTTATACATAAATTTGCAGCCAAAGCAGGCGTAGTCGCCGATCTTCTTCATACCGTCAACGAAAGAAAACGTCGTCGTCGGATTTGACGGCGGATAGAAGACAAGTACCGTCTTATCTTTGTTGTAAAGAATCTTCCCTTCATCCGAAGAATAATATTTATTGTTTTCATCGACGGTCAGGTGCTTCAGCGCGGTGCAGTCCAGAAACGCGGTGGGGGGTATCTTTTCAACGCCGGCAGGAAAAACGAACTGCCCGATGTTTCTGGCGCAGACAAATGCGTACGGCGCGATTTCGGTCACTCCGTCAGGGATATTGTAAAATGTGTAGGGCTTGCCCGCGGGGAACCAGACGACTTTCTTCCCGTCCTTTGAATAGACAACGCCGTCAACGTCCTTGAACGCGTTGTTGTTTTCGCCCACTTCCACCACCATAAGCGTGTAGTCGTACCAGAATGCGCCTTCTGCGATCGTTTCCACGCTGTCGGGCAACGTAAATTTGCGTATCCCGGTGACGGCGCAGTGATCGGCGGGGTAGCAGATCAGCGTTTTCCCGTCCTTGGAGTAAAGCACTCCCTCGACGGAGCTAAAATACGGATTCCCGGCGTCAACTTCGATCTGCATCAGCCCGATCTTGGTAAGCGCGCTGTACGCGAGCTTTTTTACGCTCGCAGGAAGAGTTACTTTATGGACAGCCCCTTCGGCACCGGTGAGTGCGTAACTCCAGATCCCCGTTACGCTAAGCCCGTCAGCCTCGGCAGGGAAAACGACATCGGGTCCGCTCCCTTTATAAGACATCGCGTACGCTGTTCCGTCTCCGAGGTCCAAAAACATAAAATCGCCGTTTTCGAAAAGTCTGCCTTCAGGCTGCGGTTCTTCCGCTCTGCCCCAAACAACAGATGCACCGTCCTCCGTATGAGTCGGATCGGGCTTTTCGGTATTCTTGTTCGATAAGTCGGGAAACATATCATTTCCAACCTTGCCGCCGCCACTGCAGGCAGGGAGCGAAAGAACGATCGCCGCGGCAAGAAGGATTAAAATCAGTTTTTTCATATAATATTCTCCTGTTTATAACGTGATCATTTGACGATCCATCCGGCAAAGCCTTCGGCATACTGCTCCTCTGATCTGCACGGCTTTCACTGTATCATAATTCTTCCTATAAATCAACAGCCATTTTCAACCCGGACCGGTCAAGTATTTCTTGACAAAAAGGCGGTGAAATATGGTAAAATGCGGCGGGGGAGATGATCGAATGGAAACACTTCTCGTCATTGACGGCAACAGCATTATAAACCGTGCTTTCTACGGCACGCAGAGCAGCTTTATGAAAAACGCAGAAGGATTGCCCACGGGCGCGATCTTCGGATTCCTGACGATATTTTTTAAACATATTGACGGCCTGAAACCTGCGTACGCGGCTGTTGCGTTCGATATGAAAGCTCCCACGTTCCGCCATAAAATGTATACCGCGTATAAAGGAACGCGCAAACCGATGCCTGAAGAACTTGCCGCCCAGCTTCCGGTGCTTAAAGAACTTTTAGACGCTATGGGAGTTAAGCGTATCGAGTTGGAGGGTTATGAGGCTGACGATATTCTCGGCACGCTTTCGAAACGGTTTTCGGCGGAAAACGGTAACAGGGCGATCATCCTCACGGGGGACAGAGACGCTCTCCAGCTGGTCGATGAGAACGTTTCGGTGATGCTCGCGGGGAATAAAGCGGATGTGCTTTACAGTCCGGCGGTCGTTGCTGAGAATTACGGCGGTCTTGTTCCCGCTCAGCTCATAGATCTTAAGGCGCTTCAGGGAGACAGTTCGGACAATATCCCCGGCGTTCCGGGCGTTGGTCCGAAGACAGCGACCGAACTGATACAGCAATACGGAAGCCTTGACGGGGTGTATGCGCACCTTGATGAAATACCGAAAGCGGGGCTCAGGCAGAAACTTGCGGATAATAAAAGCCTTGCGTATCTAAGCCTCGATCTTGGGCGCATAAACACGGCTGTGCCGCTCGATCTCGGCGAAGGCGGTACACAGACGCTCCGGCTTGGAAAAGGCGATACAGAGGCTCTGAAGGCCATTTCTGACAGGCTCGAGTTCAAGCGCTGGGAGAAGCGCCTTACGAGCGGCTCCGTTTTTTCGGTAACCGCAGGCGACGGTCCGGTTCGTGCGGAGGGCGGCTATCCGGCGCAGAAAAACACGGCGCAGGAGCGCAGATCTGAAACGCCAGGCACAATTTCACTGTTTGATTTTGCCAATGAAACGACAGGCGGAAGCGTTAGCGCAGCGGGCGAAGGGGAGAACGGCTCCGGAGAGGATCTAGAGAAATGCGAAATGATCTCCTCCGGTGATTTTTCCGGAAGACTCTTAAAGGACGGATCCGATACGGTTTTCATAGATTATAAAGAGGCAGAAGGCGCGGCAGCATTTTATGCAAAAAGTGCATCCGGCGGTTTTTACGGCTGTGCGGTCAATGCTTCTACTGCAGAGGCTGCAGTAAATCCGCTGCCGGACGATCTGAAAAAACTGCTTGAAGATCCTTCGGTCGGGAAGGTCCTGTTCAAATCCAAACCATTCTTGCGGCAATGCTTCAAAAACGGCATAGAGTTCAGAGGAACAAAAGGAGACCTGTCGCTCGCGTCATACCTGCTTGATTCGACGAGAGGATCCGACGACTACGCGATGGTCGTGCGATTCCTTGCCGGCCGCACTTATCTGAATACACCCGAAGCGCTTTACATGGCGCACACAGTATCGCTGAAAAAGCTTGACGCCCTCGGGATGACCGCTTTGTATAACGATATCGAACTCCCGCTGGCCGCGGTGCTCGCGAAAATGGAACTGAGAGGATTCCGCGTTGACCCCGAAGTACTGAAAGAGGAAGGCGCCGAGATGGAGGCGCGGATAGCCCGGCTTCAGGAGGAGATTTACAGCTACGCTGGCGGCGAATTCAATATAAATTCCACGAAGCAGCTCGCTAAAGTGCTGTTCGAGGATCTGGGACTTAAAGGCTCGAAGAAGACGAAGAGCGGATATTCGACCGATTCGGACGTGCTCGAAGGGCTGTATGGCGACCATCCGATAGTGCCTTGCATAATAGAATACAGGCAGAACGCGAAACTAAGATCCACTTATATTGACGGCCTGCTGAACGTGATCGATCCGGCAACGTCGCGCGTTCATTCCACCTTTAACCAGAACCTCACCGCCACCGGAAGATTGTCCTCGTCCGAGCCGAACCTGCAGAACATACCGGTGCGCAGCGAGCTGGGCAAGCTCATCCGCAAGGCGTTCGTGCCTTCGGACAACGATCACGTGCTGATCGACGCGGATTATTCGCAGATCGAGCTGAGGGTTTTAGCGTCAATGTCCGGCGATCCTCTTATGATCACAAATTTCGAGAACGACCTTGATATACACACTTCCACTGCGGCGGTCGTTAACCGCGTGCCTATGGATATGGTCACTCCGCAGATGCGCTCTCGTGCCAAGGCGGTCAATTTCGGTATCGTTTACGGCATCAGTACTTTCGGGCTTGCGCGCGATACAGGGATATCCAATTACGCCGCGAAGCAGCTGATAGACAATTATTTCAGCCATTACCCCGGTATCAAGGCGTTTATGGAAGGCTGCGTGGCGTTTGCGAAGGAAAACGGTTTTGCTGTGACGCTCATGGGGCGCAGGAGGCCGCTTCCGGAACTCGCTCCTTCGAACAAATATCCTACGCGCCAGTTCGGAGAGCGTGTGGCAATGAACATGCCAGTTCAGGGGACCGCCGCGGATATCATAAAGCTTGCGATGATCAACGTGGAAAAGGCTCTGGGCGAGGGCGGATTCAGGTCCAAGCTGATCCTTCAGGTGCATGACGAGCTGCTGATCGACGCGAGAAAAGACGAGGCGGAGGAAGTCGCAGCACTGCTCCAGAGAGAGATGGAGAACTGTTTTAAACTGAAAGTGCCGCTAAAGGTATCGGTGTCGCAGTCGGACGTGAGCTGGTATTACTGCAAATAAGCGGAGAGTTCAAAATAGTATTACAGGTTTTAGCGGGTCAAAAAATGATCCGGGAGGAGATAAGTTATGAGAGATCTTAAAGTGCTTGGCGTTACAGGCGGTACGGGGACAGGTAAATCGGTCGTGTGCAGGATGCTCAGGGCGAAGGGCGGCAGGGTGATCGACGCCGATCTGGTCGCGAAAAAGACGGAAATGTGCGGAGGAAGCGCGTACGAAGAAGTCGTTGACCGCTTCGGAACTGAAATACTTGACGCTGACCGCGAGATAGACCGGACGGCGCTGGGAAATATCGTTTTCAACGATCCGGCGGCGCTCAGGGATCTTAACGCCATTGTCCACAAACACGTGTCGATAGAGATAAAGCGGCGCGTGCGCGAATACCGCGAATCCGACGATGAATCGATCAAATTTATTGTCCTCGACGTGCCGATCCCGATCGAAGACGGATTTTTTGACACGTGCGACTATATATGGGCGGTTACGGCGAACGACGATTTACGTGTTGAACGGCTGATGAGGCGCATGAACATATCCGAGGAGGTCGCGGAAAAGCGCATCGCGGCGCAGTGGTCAAACCGCGAGTATGCCGAGATCGCGGACTGCGAGATCGTCAATGAAGGTTCGGTCGATGAGCTTAAAAAGCTTGTGGATTTCGAATTCAGAAGGTTCTGGGATTTCTGCAATTGACAGGAGGAAATGAATATGAAACGCTATGATTCCATAAGGCCGGGTCAGGTCTGGCTCGATACAAAAGGGGAGAGGATCCAGGCGCACGGAGGGTCTGTAATGTACCTTGACGGCGCTTATTACTGGTACGGCGAGAACAAGGAATTTACCGATCCGGCGAAGGGCATCTGGCACTGGGGCGTGCGCTGCTACCGCTCGGAGGATCTCTATAACTGGGACGATCTCGGGCTGATAATCCCGCCCGATACGGAGAACGAAGCATCCGGCATCCATCCGAAGTCAATGATGGACAGGCCGCATATTATTTACAACAGACGGACGGGAAAGTTCGTTTGCTGGCTTAAAATCATGCAGAAAGACGGAACGCAGACGGAAACGGTGCTTACGGCGGATAAACTGACCGGCCCGTACGAGATCGTGCGCGAAGGCTTAAGACCGCTCGGCATGAGTGCGGGAGATTTTGACCTCGCCGTTGCCGACGACGGGAAGGCGTATTACTATTTCGAACGCGTGCATTCTGAGACGATCTGCGCCGATCTGACCGACGATTACACGGACGTAACGGGGTATTATTCGACGCATTTTCCGCATTCACATCCTCCGTACGTGCGCGAGGCGACCGCGCATTTTATCCGCCGCCACAAACATTATCTCGTCACGTCGGGGACAACGGGCTACCTGCCCAATCCGTCCGAGGTAGCCGTCGCAGATTCGTGGCACGGTCCTTACACGGTGCTGGGCGATCCTCATCCTGCGGACAATACCCGTACTTCTTTCCACAGCCAGATCTCGAGTGTGTTCAAGGTCCCGGGAAAGAAGGACCTGTACATCGCCTGCGCAGACCGCTGGAGGCCTGACGCGATGGACGCTGCGTATCCAGAATACGCCAGAGCGTTCGATATCATGTTCGACCCTGATGCCACGGCAGAAGATCGCGCTGAAGCCGGCAGAATAATGGCCTCGATCCCTCCGGAAAAGACGCGCGAGGCGGATTACGTGTGGCTGCCTTTCCATTTCGAAGGGGATATGGCGTTCCTGGACTGGCGCGACGAATGGCGGATCGAAGAGTTTGAATGATTGCCGGCCTTGCGCGGGATTTTTTTACAGCCCCTGAGTGTCTGTTTTCCTGAGAAAATTCCCGAAATTATCAGGCGTCGATAGTCGATATCGTGAGCGTGGTTTCTTCCAGCACGTCCAGCAGTACGCGCACAGTGTCAAGCGATGTGAACATCGTTACGTTGTTCTCCGAGGCGGTGCGGCGGATCTTGCGTCCGTCGCTCTCCTGCGCGGGAGTGCCTATGTCGCGCGTATTTATCACGTAGGCAATATGTCCCTGCCGTATTGACCGCAATATCTCGTCGCTGCCGTCGCCGATCTTTTTGAGCACGTGCGTTCGGATGCCGTTGCCTTTTAAAAACGCCGCTGTGCCCGCCGTTGCCTCGATATTGAAGCCCAGGTTGTAGAAACGGCGGATGAGAGGCAGCGCCTCGTCCTTATCTTTGTCAGCGATCGTTGCCAGCACCGTGCCGTAATTCTGAAGATGCGTGCCGGATGCCTGAAGTGCTTTGTACAGCGCACGGTTCAGTTTATCGTCGTAGCCGATCGCTTCTCCGGTGGATTTCATTTCGGGCGACAGCACCGCGTCGAGACCTTTGATCTTGTTGAAGGAGAACACAGGCACTTTTACGTAGAAACGTTTTTTCTCTTCCGGATAGAGGTCGAAATACCCCTGCTCTTTAAGCGATTTGCCGAGGATCACTTCCGTCGCGATATCCGCCAGGCTGTATCCGGTCGCCTTCGAAAGGAACGGCACGGTGCGGGAAGAACGCGGATTGACCTCGATGATGAACACGTTTTCGTCCTTGTCCACGATGAACTGGATGTTGTAAAGTCCCACGATACCGATGCCCAGACCGAGCTTTTTCGCGTATTGGAGTATGATCCCTTTGACTTTATTTGAGATCGAGAAAGCGGGGTAAACGCTGATGGAGTCGCCGGAGTGGATGCCGGTGCGTTCGACAAGTTCCATGATGCCTGGGACAAATACGTCGCGGCCGTCGCAGATGGCGTCAACTTCCACTTCTTTACCCAGAATGTATTTGTCGACCAGGACCGGTTTATCGGCGTCGATCTCGACCGCGTTTTTAAGATAGCGGCGAAGCTGTTCTTCGTTGGCAACGATTTCCATTGCCCGCCCGCCGAGTACGAACGACGGTCTAACGAGAACGGGGTAGCCTACGTCAGCAGCGGCTTTAACTCCGTCTTCAATGTTCGTGACGGCATGTCCGGGCGGCTGCGGAATGCCCAGCTCTTCGAGTATTTTCTCGAAACTGTCGCGGTTCTCTGCGCGCTCTATCGCGGCGCAGTCCGTTCCTACGATCTTAACTCCACGATCCATTAAAGGCTGCGCAAGATTGATCGCCGTCTGGCCGCCCAGTGATGCGATGACGCCTTCGGGCTGTTCGAAATCGATGATCGCCATTACGTCTTCAGGTGTCAGCGGTTCGAAGTACAGTTTGTCTGCAGTCGTGTAGTCGGTGGAAACGGTCTCGGGGTTGTTGTTTATTATGATCGATTCGTAACCGGCTCTGCGTATCGTCTGGACCGCGTGCACAGTCGAATAGTCGAATTCTACGCCCTGGCCGATGCGGATCGGGCCTGCACCGAGCACGACGATCTTCTTTTTATCCGACAGGCGCGATGCATTTACGCCCGAGTAGGAAGAGTAAAGATAAGCAATGTATTTTCCGGTGTGAAGAGTATCGACCATCGGGAAGACGGGCACGATCTTTTCTCTTTTGCGAAGGGCGTACACCGAGAGTTCCGAGGTGTTCCAGAGGCGGGCAATATATTTATCAGAGAAGCCGAGTTTTTTCGCTTCTCTTAACGTCTCTACGTCGAACGGATTGTCCGCGATCACTTTTTCGGCGTCAACGATCTTTTTGATCGATTCCAGGAAGAGCCTGGTTATCATTGTCCTCCTGTAGAGTTCCTCAATGTCCGTGCCGCGGCGCAGAAGCTCGGCGATCGCGAAAATATTGTCGTCGCGGAATTCGCTGACGTACATCAGCAGTTCTTCCGTGCGGTATGCGTCGAATTTTGCTTTGTGGAAGTGGCAGACGCCGATCTCGAGTGAGCGGACGGATTTCAGGAAGCATTCTTCAAGCGTCGCGCCGATGCCCATCACTTCGCCCGTCGCCTTCATCTGCGTGCCCAGAAGGTTGGGAGCGTCGGTGAATTTATCGAACGGGAAGCGCGGGA
>DBVV01000085.1:0-10888 GCA_002308795.1 Mageeibacillus sp. UBA1255
TGCCACTTTCAACTTGCAACTTGCCATTTGCAATTTGCAATTTGTCATTAGCCATTCTCCATTACTCAAAGCCAATTCTCCATTCTCCATTACTCATCGCCAATTATCCATTCTCCATTATTCATTTGCCATCCCTGCCGCATTTGTGGCATAATACATTCGTCTGACGAAACGATCAGATCACACAGCAGAATGATCAGAACTGAACGATTCAAGGAGCAGATATGAGTGTATCGGAAATAATAGCACTGGTAAGCGGAATTGCCCTCTTCCTGTTCGGAATGTCACTGATGGGCGACGGACTAAAAAAATTGTCCGGCGGAAAACTCGAACCGATCCTGTATAAATTGTCCGGGACGAAACTGAAAGGCATACTGCTCGGAACAGGAGTAACTGCCGCGATACAATCGTCGAGCGCGACGGCCGTGATGGCGGTTGGTTTCGTGAACTCCGGAATGATGAAAGTAAAACAGGCCATAAACGTTATCATCGGCGCCATACTGGGCACGAGCATAACGGGCTGGATCATATGTCTCAGCTACATAAAAGGCGGAGGCGTGATCGGGGAAATAGCATCGACGGCAACACTCACGGGCATTGTCGCCGTATCAGGCGTGCTTATCAGGATGATCAGCAAAAAGCAATCGACGAAGCAGATCGGCAATATCCTGATGGGCTTCGCGGTACTGATGTTCGGCCTCAGCACCATGAGCGGCGCGGTAGGAGGTCTGGGCGACGAGCCGTGGTTCACGTCGGCGTTCACTTCCCTTTCGAACCCGTTTTTAGGCATACTGATCGGCATACTGTTCACGGCGCTGCTCCAATCAGCATCGGCGGCGGTAGGTATACTGCAGGCGTTGTCGGTCACGGGAGCCATAGCTTTTTCGGAAGCTGTGCCGCTTCTTATGGGTATATGCATCGGCGCAGCGGTCCCGGTGATGCTCTCGGCGATCGGAGCAGGAGTCGAAGGAAAAAGAGCCGCGGCGGTGTACCCGGTGGCAAATATTTTCGGCGTATTCGTATGCGCTGTTATCTACTACACGCTTGACGCATTCATCGAGATTCCTTTGGACAATATGGTGATGAACCCGTTTTCGACCGCGATCGTTAATACGGTGCTGAGGCTTGCGATGGTGATAATCCTCTTCCCTCTCACAGGAGTGATCGAAAAAGTTGTCACCGCGATCATTAAGGATAAAAAAGGAAAACAGCCGGATGAAAAGCCGGAGATAATACTGGAAGACAGATTCATTGCCCACCCTGCACTGGCGATAGAGCAGACGGAGATCTACATCAAGCAGATGGCGGGGCTGGCAAAAGAAGGCATAACGGAAGCGTTCACGCTGTTCGAAAACTATACAGACGAAGGGTTCGACAGAGTTAAGCGTATGGAGGACAACGTCGACAGTTACGAGGACAGTTTGGGCACGTATATGATGAAGCTGACCGGCCGCGAGATGATGGCGGATCAGAGCAAAAAGATATCGCTGTTCCTCCACACCCTGACCGACTTTGAACGCATATCCGACCACAGCCTTAACCTCGCCCAGAGCGCGAGAGAATTATATGAAAAAGGCATACATTTTTCAGACAGCGCAAGAGAAGAACTGAAAGTGATGTTCAAAGCCGTTGACGCCGTGCTGAACCTCACGACGCAATCGTTTACGGAAGCCGATACCGTATCCGCAGCGAGAGTTGAACCGCTCGAGGAACTTATTGACGACCTGGCAGATAATATGAAGCATAATCATATTGACCGCCTGCAGCGCGGCGTATGCACTCTCAACCAGGGATTCGTTTTCAACGATATCGTTACGAACTGCGAACGTGTTTCGGATCACTGCTCCAACATCGCGCTCGATATAATCGAACTGTCCGGCAGCGAACTTCACCCGCACGAATATTCACACAATCTTATGAAGCAGGATTCCGAAGAGTTCCACGAAATATACGACGAGTACAGCAGAGTGTTCAAGATCTGACATTTGCGAAAGACGGGTGCTTTTAATATGAAAAAAAAGTTGATCATAGCGATAATTATGGCGCTTGTAACGGCGATCGGACTTACCGCATTTACGTCGTGCCGTAAAACTCCGGATGTCGGACCTGACGTGCCTGACGAACAGGCGGCAACTATTCCTCCGAATGAGCGTGAAGAAGTGAAACCGTACGGCGGACCTTTCGGGAATACCATCACGTTTGCGGCAAATTCGGTGAATGCGATCAACGGTTATTTCAAAGATAATTCACACACCCAGTATATCCTTGAGAATCCATCCACGCGCCTGGTGCTTAACCTTTCCGACGAGAGTTTCAACGGCCTGGGCTCGATAGAAAATACCAAAGGTCAGACGTATATCGAGCGTACGATGGACACGTATATGAAGACTAAAGAGGGAGAGACCTTCTTCGCCGGAGCGTCGACGTCGAGGGCGAATCTGTTCGACCAGGGTTATTATTACTATAACCTCCACCTGCTTGACCAGGTGTTCCTCCCCGGCGAAGACGCGATATACGATAAAAACGAGCCGCTCGAACTGAACGATATCTCCGGTAAGAGCGATATGGAAAAGACCGGTGCAGATGAAGGAGAAGAAGGTGCGGTAAATCTGAGGGTCACGAGTATTTACGACCCGTACGTATGCTTCAAGCTTCCGGAGGGAAAATATAAAGTGGCCGATTACGACGCGTTCGTAGTGACGATGAAATGCAGTTCGTCAGACGTGCAGCTGTTTTACATTGCCGGCGACAGGAATGAATTTTCAGGCGATTCTCATATCGATTTTAAAGGGATCCCTGACGGAAAATACCATACGTACGTCGTATATTACGATCTGGGCGGGACAATGTCCAAAAATCTCAAAGCGTTCAGGATCGACGTCGGAAGCGCCGTCGGTGAGAAGGTCTCGATAAAGAACGTGTCTTTGGTAAAACTCAGGAGCGGCATACCGCAGTTCAAGCTCGACCGCAACTACAACATGTACACGGACAAGGTCAACGAAAACGTCAGATTCGTTGCCACCGCCTCTTCGAACAACGTTGACGCCGTCGGGACCGTTACGAGGATACCGGTGGACAACGTAGAGAAGATCATCATCGGCGACAGCGCGGGCGATCACAGCAGCATCGACGGTGTGGATTGGAACAGCGCCGTTTACGTCGGTTTCGATATAAAGAACGCGGGTGTTTTCGGCGTGATTTTAGGAACGGATGAGGCGTATTGCGGCAGGCTCGGCATGGAGATCGACGGCGGCGATTACGTTCTTACCCAGGAACTCTCGTGGGGCAGTAAAAAGTTAAAGCGCGGCGAAGATATCTATATGGCCAGAAGACTTTACAACGACGAAACGCATGACTTCAGCGGCTTTCTGACCGAGGCGCATAACGAGCGGAATCCGGTGGTTTTCACTGTGGAAAAAGTTGGCACGAGCAGGGCAAATACGTTCCTCGGATATGATCAGCTGACCGGCGCGTACAAGTTCAAGATGATCGGTGTAACCGTCTTCGATAACGGATACGAAAGGCCTCTGGACGAACATCGCGTACGGTTCACCGCCTCCCCTGACGGCGATGCGCGCAGGACCGTATACGTTCGCGGAGAAACACTCACCGACGGCTGCCTTGAATGCGCCGTTGTCCTCGGCGATAACGATATGCTCCTTCCCATCCGCGTGGAGGTGTGCAAGAATTTCGCGCATGACGGAGAGGAACTGTTCTATACGGACGACGACAGTCACGCGTACGGATTATCCATATTCCCGATGGTGGTGGAAAACGGCGGATCGAACACGTTAACGCTCGCGAACCTCTATGAGCAGTGGGGAAATTACCGTCTCAAGCAAGTCTCGTCTATCCGCTGGCATACAGCTTACTATCACCTTTCACTCGGCGTGACCGAGACTAACTGCCTGAACTTCTACAGCACCGGGAACCGTCTCCCCGACCACCGTGCGCTATCGGCTCTTTACTGGTCTGACGAGCAGGTCGATCTGCTCGACAGCAGCGGGAAACCGACCGGCCGCAAAAGCAAGATAGACCAGCAGCCTCAGCATCCCAATAACGGCAATCATATCTTCCTCCGCTACACCGATTCGGACGGCAATTTCAACCTTTCC
The DNA here is from genome assembly GCA_002308795.1 of Mageeibacillus sp. UBA1255. Classification (GTDB taxonomy): domain Bacteria; phylum Bacillota; class Clostridia; order UBA1212; family UBA1255; genus UBA1255. Next base: position 4,116 of record DBVV01000085.1, read on the forward strand.
GAGAACGTCGGTATGACCGGGATAGACGCAGCCGGACCGGACCTTGCGGACATCACACTTAATTACCTTTCGTTCGACGGAAAGGTATTTCAGACGTACCGCCACGTCGAGATGCCGAGTACAGACGAGAACCGTGCGTTCTACGAGATAGATTATGAGTTTCTCCAGGACGTCACGATAGCGGATATCCAGCGTGATTTCAGTATTTACGAGTTCTCCGGTACGTATGAAAAGTTCGGATATCTGAATAAAAACGGCGAAAGCGTGATCGAGGATGCGCGCAAAGGCGGCACACGAATAGTTGAGCTCGGCAGCGAATACCCCTATTTCGACTATTTCAAGCAGGTCACACACGTGCCCGGAGCATACACGGCATCAGACGTTTCGTCGAACCTTTCTTTCCTACTGAAAGACTATGATATAACGATCGGCGGAAAGGCTTACACCGGTGGTTTCGCCGTTCTGGAGGGCAATAACTCCGCTGCTCTTACACTGAATATCTCCGGAAAAGTCTCGTTCAAAAAAGGCGATCATATCCGCCTGAACTGCATTCTGATGCCCTGGGGCAACTTCTTCTCCGAGGATGACGCCAACGTCCGTATGGTGCGCGTAAACACGCTCCTTAACCCGATCAAAGTCGAGGCCTCATCGGGGACCGTAAAAGATGATAATACAGTTCCCACTATCGTATCCGCGGACGGAAAGACGGTAGAGTTTAAGATCTCCGGCGGCGCGGCCAACGTACGCGATCTCCCCTCTTACGCAGCCGGCGACTACACTAAATACAAGTCAAAATGGGAGCGTGACTATAACGTGACCGTTCGTATCGAAGGGATCCGCGAACTTTGCGTGCCGAAGATCTACGAACTTAAGGACGGAAACTGGACAGAGTATAAAGTGACTTCGAAGCTCGGGTACGACGGTTATACAATAACGTACGCAGCAGACGGAACGTTCACGTACGGCTTCGTCATCACGATGACAGACGCGGTCCAGAGGTCGTTCAGACTCGTCGCGGGCGAATAAAGGCGAATAAAGATAATACGAACAAAAATATTACAGATACTAAATATACGACCGGCTGGAGGTAATAGTTATGAACAACAGGATCGATCGCAAAAAGCTGCTCATCGGAGCATACATTCTTTCCGACTGCGCCAGAACCGAAGCGCACATACGCGATATTAAAGAATGCGGAGTGGAAATGATCGTATGCCTTCGCACACCGTCGAAAGAGACGCTTGACCTTTTCCAGAAATACGGGCTGGGCTGCATCGCGTCCGGGATCGTCCCTGGCTGGTGGGGCGGCGACGGCGAAAATGCAGGAAAACTGCGCGAGAAAAATCCGACGCAGAAATACGTCGAAGCAGCGGCCAAATTTATTGACCACCCGGCGGTCTGGATGATCGATATCGGCGACGAACCGTCCGCGCTTGACTTCGAGCGCTACGGCGAAGTCGTGAACATCATGAGATCGCTTTTCCCGAACCAGCTTCCCTACCTGAACCTCTACCCGAACTATGCGTCGGTCGCGGAAAATTCCGACAGCCAGACGCTCAACCAGCTCGGTACGGTGAACTATTACGAGCACATCCGCGAGTACACGGAGAAGGTCGGTCTTCCATACATCAGCTACGATTTCTACGTCTATCCGATGGGCGACGCCGGGCTCGGAATGATGTACGATAATTTCAGGATCGTATCGGACGCGTGCAGGAACACCGGGCGCGATCTGTGGTACATCCCGCAGTGCAACGGCCGTAACGAGCAGGACTTCACGACGGTAAATCAGATGCTGTTCCAGGCGTATTGCGGCCTTGCGTACGGCGCGGCGGCAATAAACTGGGCCTGCTGGAGCCCCGGCTGGTGGTGCAACAATATTCTTGACGCCGACGGCAATAAAACCGCCCAGTACGATAAGCTTCGCGTGGTCAATGCCGAGCTTCGCCGTTTCAGCGAGCGGTACATGGATCTCAGGAACGTTGCCACCCGCCTGATCGGTTTCAGTTCGATCCCGTCCGTTAAAAACCACCCTTCCCTTAACGTGAAAGATTCGGTGGACAATGGCTTCGTTCGCGATCTTCGCGTCGATGGTGACGGTGCCCTGGTCGTCGGAGAAATGGTTGACCGCGATGATCCTTCACGCCGCGCTCTGCTCATCGTAAACGCCACGGATTACCTTGACAACGCCCCCGCTCCCCGCACAGTGAGATTCAGGTCATTGTCCGAAAACGTTAAAATAATCGCCGGAGACGTGAGCGGCGGTATTACGTGCACACCCATCCCCGGCGATTCCGGAATGAAAGATTATTCATTTACGCTCGATAATTGCCGCGCGGCGCTGGTGGAGATCATTTAAGCTTTTCAGCCTGAGCCTTCGCAAATTCTGCGATCTCCTTAACCGTATCCGGATCGAGAGGCATCGGTATGCCTGCACGCTCGAGAGTCTCGAAATAGCCGTACTTTCCGCCCATTCCGCAAAGCTTCAGATAATTGCCCCACGCATCTTCCCCTTCCGTATTCAGCCGGAACAGCGAGAACGCGCCAAGCTGCGCCATCGCGTAATCGACGTAGTAGAACGGATAGAGGAAGATGTGCTGTTTTTGCATCCAGAAACCGCCGCCCTCCAGGAAAGCGTTTCCGTCGTAGCTCCTCCACGGCATATATTTCCCCTCGATCTCCTTCCAGAACCTGCGCCAGTCAGCAGGACCGGAACCGGGATCTTCAAATACGCGGTGCTGGAATTCGTCAACAGATACGAGGTACGGTATGGTTTTAAGAGCGTCCGTAAAATGTGCGTAAAGGTACTTCTTCGTGTTTTCGCCGAAGAACCGCTCCATATACGGGTAAGCGAAGAATTCCATCGACATAGAGTGGATCTCGTTGATCTCGCTCGTCGAAAACGTAAGTTCGGCTAAAGGCAGTCTGCGCGACGAATAATATGCCTCAAAAGCATGTCCTGCCTCGTGTGTCAGGACGTCGATATCCGCAGAAGTCCCGTTGAAATTCGAGAAAATGAACGGCGCTTTATAGTCAGGCAGGAACGTGCAGTATCCGCCGAGGTGCTTGTTCTCGCGCGTGACGAAATCGAACAGCTCGTGCTCCGTCATAAAGTTGAAAAACTCACCGGTCTCAGGCGACATCTCCTCGTACATCTGTCTCGCCTTTTCGGTCAGTTCCTCAGGCGTACCGATAGGCGTCGCGTTCCCGTCAGGATAGCAAAGCGCTTCGTCGTACCACTCTAGTTTGGCAAGGCCGAGCCTCTTTGCCTGTTCCCTGTAAAGATCGTCGCATATAGGCGTGATATATTTGCGGACTGCTTCGCGGAACGCAGCAACTTTAGCGGAATCGTAATCGTACCTGCCGCGCGCGAGATACGCGTAGTCAATATAGTTCTTGAATCCGAGCCTGCGTGCGATCGTCCTGCGCGTCTTCACGAGTTTCGCGTACTGTTCGTCCAGCTTTCCGGAAACGCTCTCATACAGATCCGCCCATGCCTTGAAAGCAGCTTTTCTCTCTTCGCGGTCGGTCGATTGCATATGGCGCAAAAGCCCGTAAAAGTTGCATTTCTCGCCCATGAACTCGACGGAGCACGAAGCCGCGGTCTTAGAATATTCGGTACCGAGATTATTTTCGCGTATCGAAGGAAGCACCGTCGATAATTTGACAAGGCGCTGCTGGACCTCCAGATCTTTAAACATATGACTGCCGTACTTATCCTTCAGCTGCGGAAGGAACCTGCTCGCCAGCACCGCTTTCGCGGCTTTTTTTAGCGTAAGCATCATTTTAGGCATCTCACTGTTGAAGAATTTGACCTCGGCATCGTAGAACTCGTCCTTCATATTCATCGTGTTCCGTACGCTGGCAATAGTATTCTGCGTCGTTACGGTCTCCATGACTTTCTGGAATGCGACGAACGCCTCGTCTGCCTCTTCAAAAGTCGCTGCTTTTTTGAATTTACCGCAATAGTCGTTGAAATCTTTACGCGCCTTCTTCATATCCGGGCGCTCATATTTCAGGTCCTTGAATTTTTCCATTTGAACTAACCTCCTTGGAATCAATGTAGCTGTCAGATGTAGTCGTAAGATCTACCCGGTCAATAATAATCGACACGTCTGGTTTTGTTAAAGACCGGCGGGTAGATATTGTCCGCCGGGTCGATGCCTGCCAGGCGGCAGACGGCATCGTGGCTGCGGGCGCACAGGTCATTGTCCGCGTCTTTTCCTAAGAGCGACGGATCGGCGTAGAGGGGCGTTCCGATGTTCAGTGTGAACAATGCCGTCTGCCTGAAAATATGTTTTCTTATCCACCCCGGCTCGCGGTACGAGAACGCCATGGGAAGCAGCGGTTTATCGGACCGGCGGGCAATATACGCGGTGCCTCGTTTGAACGGTCTTATAGGCTGATAAAATTCCCACATGCTGCCTTCGGAATAGATCTGCAGCCAGTCGCCCGAATCGAGCAGGCCATCTATTGCCTTAAGCTGTGCGGACGTTGCTGCCGGGCCGGTGTCGGGAATGGGTATCCCGCCTATCAGCCGCATATTTTTACCGTTTTCGCCCCTTACGTTCGGCGCCCATATAAGTACGTACGGTTTGTGAGGCAAAAGCGCTGATCTTATTGCCAGAAAGTCCCACAGATGTACGTGATTGGAGCATAATACGGCGCCGTTTTTCAGTTCATCTGCGTATTTATCCAGGTTTTCCCTGCCTTTTACTTTCAGTCCGAGGCGCAGTCGCGTGAGCGGAAATACGATCAGCCTGAGGAGTACGTTGAACAGCTTTCTTTTGCGCATGAACGATGGGGTCTTATCTACGTAAGGGTATGCAGCGTCAAAGACTGTTCCGTCGTTCTTTTTTACGATCAGGTAGTGGCTGTCCGTGTATTCGGGGAAAGGGTATTTTGTGGGTCTCGGGTCAAACATATTCTCTTCCTTTTTATTACGTGCAGTCAATTATTCTTTGTCCGGTCTTAGTTAATACTGAACGTGCGTACATCCATGTCGCCTTCAAAGAGAAGCCAGACTGTCTGGCATCCGGAGATGCTTTTTTCGAGTTTCGCCGAAAATGCCTCTATTTCGCCGTTTAAGGCGTTTACGTCTGCGGATGCTATCTTACCTTCCCTTTGCGTCATAAGCGTGATCCTGCCCTTTCCAGAGGCCTTCACGGTGATCCTGGAGGCGCCAGAGCCCAGGTCTGCCGTTCTGAACTCCGCCCATGCCTCAGTCCAGTTCCCTCCTCCGCAGCCTGTTAGCATTTCTCTGCCGGGTCTTAGCGGATCCGGAGCGATGAACAGGCTGCCTTTCATGCGGGATGCGCATGATGCCTCGATCTCTTCAGATGCGTTAAGCGGCTTCCCTGCTCCGTTCGACGTCATCGGTACTTCCGGGATCGACCCGTCTTCCAGCACGGTGATCGGTTCTGCGCATACTCTGCGGCAAGCCTGGCAGTTTTGCGATGAGCGGTGGTAGAACACGAACCAGCGCCCTTTGTAAAACTGTATCGAGCCGTGGTCGTTCCACGTGGAAGGGTCGCAATATGTGTTGTCAATTATCACTCCGCCTTTTTTGTACGGTCCGAGCGGTGAATCCGCGACTGCGTACGAGAGGCACGTGGCGCGTCCTCTCGATATGTCGGTGTAGACGATATAATACAGCGAGCCGATCTTGCGCATTGACGCTCCCTCGTGAAAGCCATGTTCCTGCTCGGTCAATATATTGTCCGTGATCGTGTCCGCGTCAAGTTCGTACATATTGTCCCTGAGTTTCGCGCCTCTTAAATGGAACTGGCCCCATAAATAGTACGCGCTTCCGTCGTCGTCAACGAATATCGCGGGGTCTATCCCGTTTCCGTCTGCGCCCGTGATCCTGTGTGCTTCTCCGTACGGTCCTTCCGGCTTTTCGGCAACAGCTGCCGCTTCGAATGCGTTGCTTCCGCACATATACAGGTAGTATTTCCCGTCTTTATGTATCATATCCGGCGCGTACAGCACTGCCTCCGGCGCCCATGGTATGCATTTTTCTCCGGGCCTGTTGGTGTATACAGCTCCGTGATCGATCCAGTTTTCGAGTTCCGGATCGTCCGTCGACCATATATGTATCTCCTTGCTGCAGTAGTCTTTGCTGCCGCTTACGTCCGTCGAGCCGACAATATACAGCCGCCCGTCCGGCATCACGTGTGCTTCGGCGTCTGCCATAAAAAATGTTCTCGGTAGCAATGGATTCATTTTTATCTCTGCCGTTCCGGGCTGCTTAGCCCTTTCGTTCCTTTCTTTCAGTGCACCTGTGTACGCGGCGTACTTTGCGTGCTTGAGCAGGCGTACTTTACGTGCTTAAGTATATAGAGAAACCGGTTGAATTTCAAGTATACACTTTCGGCAGAATCAAGGAGGTGGATTGCACGGCCGAAATCCCTCCTTTGATCGTTTTCGGCCGTATCGAAGAGGTGTATCGCACGGCCGAAATCCAGCCTTTAATCGTTTTCGGCCGTATCAAAAAGGTGTATCGCACGGCCGAATTCCTGCCTTTGATCACTTTCGGCCGTATCGAAGAGGCGGAACGTACGGCCGAATTCCTGCCTTTGATCTTTTTCGGCCGTATCAAAGAGGTGTATCGCACGGCCGAAATTCTTCCCTTGATCACTTTCGGCCGTATCAAAAAGGTGTATCGCACGGCCGAAATCCAGCCTTTGATCTTTTTCGGCCGTATCGATGAGGCAGAACGCACGGCCGAAATCCTGCCTTTGATCATTTTCGGCCGTATCAAAGAAGTGTAT
>DBVV01000085.1:11014-11229 GCA_002308795.1 Mageeibacillus sp. UBA1255
GTACGGCCGAAATCCTGCCTTTGATCTTTTTCGGCCGTATCAAAAAGGTGTATCGCACGGACGAAATCCAGCCTTTGATTTTTTTCGGCCGTATCGAAGAGGCGGAACGTACGGCCGAAACTCCGACTTTGTCCATTTTCGGCCGTATCAAAAAGGTGTATCGCACGGCCGAAATCCAGCCTTTGATCTTTTTCGGCCGTATCAAAGAAGTGTAT
>DBVV01000085.1:11289-30598 GCA_002308795.1 Mageeibacillus sp. UBA1255
ACGGCCGAAATCCTGCCTTTGATCATTTTCGGCCGTTTCGAAGAGGTGGAATGCAATGCTGACGTTCCGGCTTAAAGCGAAGCATTTGCCGACAGCATGTAAAAATGGTATAATGGCTCATACCGCTTTGTAGCATGGAGGTAAAACAAAATGAAAAAGATGCGAGCCAGAAGTATCAAGGCAATAATAAGCCTGATAGCAATAATACTGACTGCGTTTACAGCACTCACAGGATGCAAAGGAATTGGTGATAATATGGCAACAGGATCGGCCGAAGCCACACCTGAAACAAAGCCGCAGGCGACGTTGCCCCCCGCCGAACAGATGGTGGTGACGGACGACGATAACTACCAGAACACCGCGCCGCTTACCGAAAGAGCAACAAGAGCCGTTGACGACCTCGGCCGGACGTTGACCACCGAAAAAGAGACGACAGCTGCCAGGAGCGGAAAATATATCGGGCTCTTCTACTTCCTCTGGCTCGGCGAACATGGCACAGCGCTTTACGATAATACGGAAATAGCGAAAGTTGAAGGCGCGCTCGATTCCGAAAAAGGCTGGATGGACGCAGGCGGAGGGCCGCAGAACGCGTTCCATTTCTGGGGCAAACCGATGTTCGGATATTACAAATCATACGATAAATGGGTCATGCGAAAACACGTCGAAATGCTCACCGACGCGGGAGTTGACTTTCTTGTGTTCGACACCTCAAACGCGATCGCATACGCGCCAAACGCGCTGGCACTCATGAAAATACTAAAAGAATACCAGGATAAAGGCTGGAACGTGCCGAAAGTCTGCTTCCTCACCAATACGAAATCCGGTGAAACGATGCAAACGATATATAAATCGGTATACAAGAAACACCCGGAATACGAAAGCATATGGTTCAACTGGGACGGAAAGCCGCTGATCATTGGCATCCCCGGAGAAGCCACCGACGAAATAAAGGATTTCTTCAGGATCAAAGCGAGCCAGTGGCCAATGTCTGCCAAGGAGGACGACGGATTCCCGTGGATGGAATTCGACCGCCTGCTCTCCAACGAAGCCGTGTACGGAATGAACGGACGCAAAGAAGTCGTTAACGTATCTCTGGCGCAGCACAATCAAACATATAAGATGAGCGCGGTTTCGTGGTACGGCTCAAACGACCGGTCGCGCAGCTGGCACGACGGGGCGAACGATCCCGCCCCGGACGCCTACCTCTACGGATACAACTTTGCCGAGCAGTTTAAGTGGGCGATGTCGATCGATCCCGAGATCATATTCATCACAGGCTGGAACGAATGGGTCGCACAGCGCCAGAGCCCGTCATACCAGGGACCGGTCAAAAACGAGGGACCGATCGTGTTCCTTGACAACGCGTCCCTGAACGGCAGCCGCGACGTCGAACCGATGGAAGGCGGATATGCGGATAACTATTACCTCCAGATGATATCGTTCATCAGACAATTCAAAGGTCTGAGCGTTGACAATGCCCGCAACAACCGCACCATCGATATAAGCGGCGGATTTGCACAGTGGAACGATATTAAAGCATATTACAAAGACTTCGACGGAGATACCGAAAAACGCAAGGCCACCGGCTGGGGCAAGGAAAAATATGTTGACGAATCCGGCCGCAACGACCTCGTCGAATTCAAGGTCAGCGAAGACAGTGAAAACTTATACTTCTTCGTAAAAACTGCGGAAGATATCACCGCGGCCGAGGGCAATAACTGGATGAACCTGTTTATCGGCATCGACGGTGCTCCGGCAGCTTCGTCGTGGAACGGATACGGATTCGTCCTTAATTACAAAGCTCCGGATAAGGACGGTTCGATGTATCTCGGAGCGCTCGCTTCCGGAAAAGAATATGCGGTCACTCCCCTCTCCGAGGTTCCGTGCCGCATACACAAAAATATGATGATGGTCTCGATACCCAAGTCCGCTCTCGGTATAGAAGGAGCAGCATCGATCCTGTTCAAGTGGTCGGACAACTGCTCCGAGGGTGACCCGGCAGGTTTCTACACCACAGGTGACGCTGCTCCGATAGGCAGAGCCGGTTATTATTTCGGCGCCTGACGCTTTTTGCGGGTCAATACAAATGCGGATGCTCCTGTTGCGAGCACACCGATAGCTCCAAGCACGACCGGAAGGATGATATTCTTCCGGTCATTTTTATCGTCCTTTTTTGACGGTTTTGAGTGCGCCGCGGGGTTTTCTTCTGCTTCGGAAGCGTCGCTCGTATACAGTTCGATACCCGCAATAGTTTTGTCGATCTTATTTCCGTCAGCTCCGAACCAGAGAAGTTTAACGTACCTGTACGCGCCGTAGAGCTTTTCGCTGACCGCGCGCCCTTCTTCAGTATAGAATACGTTTGCGTTTCTTAATGTCGTATCTATCAGGATCGTCCAGTCCTCACCGTCATCCGATCCCTCGATCCTGTAGCGCGGGATGATCGCATCGCTTCCGGGCATGATATTGATACCGTGTACGGCTTTCCTCTCCCCCAGATCCATCATGATCGTCTGAGAACCGATCGGTGCGAAAGGTTTCCAGAGCGTGGAACTGTCACCGTCGAACAGGGCGTCAATGCTGTCGGAAGCTTTTCCGGCGGCGTTATAGATATAGCTTCCAGAGCACGATACCGCGGGCGTTGTAATCGCGCCTTTGTACTCGGGAAGCTTGTTATTCAGTATAGGCGCAGGGTCAATATACGCCGCTGCTTCGTATATTGCCGACCAGTTGGCCGTCGCCCGCTCGAACGTCAGTTTGAGGTATTTGTAAGTGGCCGTGTTTGCCAACGGGCAGATAAACACGGGTATATCGTTGTCTTTTACGGGAAGCGCAACACGTTTAAAGAGTTCATCCCAGTTCTCGCCGTCGTGCGAACCCTCGAGCGTGAAAGACGCTCCCGCCGTATTTTTGTACATGCTGAACGCGAAAGTGTTGAACGAACGCTCCTCAGGCATCTCGAACATTACGTATTGAGGGAACGAGCCGTCTTTAGCACACCACCACGTACCGTTGTCGCCGTCAATTACTTTATCGGCCGTGCTTGAAGCGCCGCTGACGCTTGAAGCGGAAACAACAGACCCGGCCAGGATATTAGCTTCGGCGTTCCCGATCGAAGCATTAAACAGCTTTAATGGCGAATTATCCAGGTCATCAGCGTATGGCGCTTCCGTCTTATAGTCTCCAAGATCGCTGCGGCTGGTAACGAGCAGCGCCCAGTCTGCGGCGGTAGGCTTTTCGGGTATCTTATAGACGCCTTTTATTACGTGGATATCATCCGATATCGGCAGGAAATGGCCGGTAAGCGGGTTATACCATTTAGCAGAATATTTTACGCCTTTCGCAAGACCTCTCAGTTCTCCCGTAGACAGATCGTCGTTGTAAAAATATGCCACGTACGTATCCGCGTTATCCGAAGACGATACGACCTTAGAATCTGCTTTCAAATCAGAAAAAGCGGTGTCTCCGAAGCGTGGAACGAGTCTGCTGAAATCTACGTACTCGAAGAAGTTTCTGAGGTAGGTCATCTCATATGATCCCGGCTTATCGATGCCCATATACCACGGTTCGAAACTGAAAGAGCCCATCCAGCCGGTATTGCCCGCGGTAGAATAGCAGTTCGCCCATACGCCTGTGACGCCGTAAGTAAAGCCATAACTCCCGCACAGGTTTGCCTTCCAGGCGGAAATTCGCGATGCATCATACCCGTTGAATCCGCCGCACGTGATATCCTCGTAATTTGCCTCGGTCTCGACGTAAGGTTTTATTTTGCCGGATCTTTTATTATCCCAGTACTCCTGGTACATATATTTGCTTGTGAACGTCGGTCCGTGGCCGCACTGGATCGCGTAGAACTGATGCCACTCTTCCTCGTCCAGGCGGGCAACGAACGTGTTGCTGACGGGCAGCGGATACATATGTGCTCCCTGCGGATGGTCGTATCCGTCACCTTCTTTAACGATGCGTGCGGATGCCAGCCACGGCTCAAATTGCGGATCGCCCGTTATCTCCTGCGCCGTGATCCACACGACGGGATAAGAGGCGTATCTCGCCGTAAGATATCTGGATAATCTCTCAAGATCTTTTCTGTTCATCGAGTTGGTCGTGCTGGCGTGAACGCCGTATCCGAGCGCGATGACCATACCGTGATCGGCAAGGTAGTCGAACATTACGTCAAATTTCGTGATGAACGTATTTGGATCTATATGTGAGTATCTCCTCTTCCACATAGTCGGCTCTTTTGATGCTCCTCGCTGGCCGCCTCCGTCTCCTTCGCCGCTGTCGAAATACGTCTGGTACACGGTGAACCCTTTGGAAAGGCGGTCATTGACCTCGTGTACGAACTGGTTATTGCAGTCGCATCCGGGATAGTTGCATTGCGTTATCGAAACGTAGTTGGGAGCCTGCCAGTTAGTGTCGCCGAGCCAGTAGAAAGGAGTACCGTCATCGTGAACGAAATACCTGCCGTTGTCCGAGATGCGTATAAAACCGTGGCGGTCAATATCCGTTGTCCCCGTGTTTTCGACGGCAATTATCTTTCCGGTTACCCCGTGTAGGCCTTTATTATCCGTATCGCTGCACGATGTAACGTACGTCCACGTTCCGGTCTTCGTCGGTGAGAAGCGTACCCTCCATTCATCTCCTCCGTTCCAGAAACCGAAAAGATGTATCTTCGTACCGTCTTCGTGTGTAAAATCCGCGTCGATCTCGACTTCTCTGTATGGGTTCAGATAAGATTCTTCACTGATGAGAATGATATCCGTTCTTTTCCACACTTCAACTTTTACGGCATTATCTGCCGCTGCTAATTTTACGGTTCCTGCGCCGCCAATGATTCCCGTCAGCATAAAAATCGCTCCTAAGAGTATAGTTATTAATTTCAGAACTTTTTTCATAGTGTTACCGCTTTCTGATGGAGAAAAGCAAAAGGGCCTTTTTAGGGGCCCTTTAAAGAATTTATGAATATCAGCTCATAATGGTCTGCCACTTTTCGTTTGCCTGGCGTTCCATCCGTCCGAAAACAGTCTGAGCATCGGCGGTACCGTTTATTATTCTCACGAATGCGCTGGTCATGTTAGCGTTTGAAAAGATATCGGCGATCTCGATAGGAGCGAACAGAACGGTGTTGCAGGGCCTCGTCTGATCGGGGTAAGAAACCAGAGCGGCATAGTTTTTATCGTGCCATTCGGTGCCGACGCCCTTCCAGAAATCGTCGTCAGAAAGTGATTTGAGTACGGGAACATTTCCGCCTGTCTGGCCCTGGTGAGCGATCTGACCTTCCGGTGTTAGGAAGAACAGTGCAAATGCAGCCGCGGTATCAGGGTTATCCGTTCTGTTGTATACTACGTAGCCTGTGGCACCCGTCGATATGTTATGATAAGAAAACGCAGGGAACGGGCAGAGATCCCAGTCTATCTGAAGGTCATCGTAAAGTTTTCCGTAGCTGAAAAGCCATGACATGCCGTTGAACGTTTTGAAGCACACGTGTGCCATATTGGCCTGGCCGTCGCCGACAGAATATTTTATCGCGGTGATCTGATTCGAAATATCCTCGGGGAAGAGCCATCCTTCCTGAACGCCTGTAACGATTTCGTTGATCCCCTGCATAACTTCGGTGCTGGACGTGATCGATACCCTGTGCTCGATGCTGTTGATCCATTCACCGCCGAATCCGCGGAAGAACATCGGCCAGACGGGCTCCCACCATATCTTCAGAGATGCGCCTGATTGTGTCACAGTTCCGTTTTCGATAACGGTGAGGCGTTTGCAGACGTCTTTGAAATCTTCCCAGGTATACGCGTATGAGTTATCAAAATCGATACCTGCGCTTTCAAGCATCGTCTGGTTGTAGATAAGGATCTGCTCCGCGATAGCCCTCGGTGCCATATACAGTCTGCCGGCCACTTTACCGCAGTCGAGCGCGCCGCTGAATACGTCACCGATGTCAATATTGAGCGGTTTTAAGTACGAGTCGAGCGGCATCAGCGCGTTGTGGTTCTGCTGGTAATCATTGCATTCGATCGGGTCAACCCAGAATACGTCGCCGATATCTCCCGCAGATATCCTCGTCGGGAAGGATGAACGGGCGCCTTTCTGGAAAATGACTTTTGTATCGGGGTATTTGCTCATAAAGGCGTTGATGATATTTCTCGGCGCCATCTCCGCATCTTCAGATAAATCGTCCGTTACGGTTAAAGTGATCGTGCCGCGGATATTAAGATCCTCTTCTGTAGAGTTCTGATCGACGTAACCGTACTGAACGACTTTTCTCTTGCAGCCTATAAGGCCGGCTGCAATTCCCAGGATCAGCATCAGAATAACTGCCTTCAGGATGAGCTTGTTTGTTTTAGTCAGTTTCATGACGTGTTTATCCCCTTTCTGTCTCAAGATACTCTTTCGAATATCGCCACGCGCTGCGCGTTAATGACCTCTTTTGTCCAGCTTTCGACTTTGGACGGGCTCTCCGGATATGCTTTATACGTGCAGGCAACATAATCTCTGCCTTTTTCTCCAAGTTTCTTTGCCGCGAATTCGTCGCTGCTTTCGGGAAGGCCCATCCACAGGCGCGAGTTACCGATGTCGTACGTTTTCTGTGCATTCTGCCAGACCCATATTGGCGTCGGCCACAGGCGGATGGAGTCGGGCGCTCCGATTCGCTCGTAGAACTTCTGGTCCGGCCCCCATTGACCGTGATGCGCAAGCTGGACGTATTCGCTTTTAAGTTCTTCGTCGGAATACGCCCGGAGCAGTTTATTGCCGGTATCCGACGCGGCATCACCGAGGAAAAGGACGGTATGGTCGCCGTAGATCATCTTAAGTACGACTGACGTGCTGTTCACGTTAGCGTCGCTCTTGCTCCACGTACACATAACCTTAAACGCCACGCCGTCGATATCTATGGTGAGCCCTTCTTTTACGCTCTGCTGATTTATCACGCTGCCGTTGATAAGGTCGTAATAGTAATACGTCTTATCGTCGATATCCTCGGGCTCTGCCCACTGATCTTCCGGAATATCGGCGCCTTTTATTCCCGCAAACGGAACGAGCCTGTAGTACTTCCGCATGCCTTTTTTCATAACTTCAAGTTCTTTGATGTTATAGTCGCCTGATCCGCCGTTCGTCTTCCATTCCACTCCGTATTCGGGAAAATCGAAGTAGAAATTGTTTATTTTATAATTACTGTTTTCCTTGTACGCCGCAAGCATTTTTGCGAGCTCGTAGAAGTGATCCCAGTGGCCGTGTGACAGAAACCATGCTTCGACCTCGAAATACTCGCCTTCTTCAAGACCGAGTATCGCGCGGATAGCCGCAGGAAGGTACGGTGGTTCGTTCATGCCGCGCCCGTCGATGCCGCCGTCAATTACGATGACCTTCCGGCTCGGGGTGACAATGACGTAGCTCATCATAAGGCTGTCCGGTTCCGGTGCGAGCTGGTACAGTTCCACCCCGCCGTGATACGGGGCATCGGTCGCAGACGGGTCATTCGCGTTTGATCCTTTGCTCCCTGTCCCGGGTGAACATGACGTTAATAATGTCATCATAATGATACCTGCCAGAATCAGTCGCAAGGCGGCAATTTTTCTGCCTTTCTTCTTACTCATTATTACCTCTTCACGCCCTTCTTCCTGCTGATCAGGATGGCGGCAATTATCGCGGCGATCAGGATCACTCCGCATACGATCCCTATGATCAGTCCGGGGTTCGGCCCTCCGGTCTTATTACTCCCGTCTCCTCCGTCATCTGTCCCGGCAGTCGCGGTCGAGGGAACGTTCGCCTCTTCAGTTTTCTCAGGAGTTTTAACAGGTTCCTCCGTCGGAGCCTTGGTAGGAACTTCCGTAGGCGCTTGCGTAGGAGCCTTTGTCGGTTCATCGGCTTCGAGGCATCTGTACTTTACGGTCCAGATCAGATTTTCGCTCTCTCCCACGATCGCGAAGATCTCCGCCGTGTGCTTGCCCTCGGTGATATCGGTCATTATCTCGAAGCGTGATGCAAACACTTCATCTTTTTTTAACAGCCCTTTAACGTGGTCAACGATATCCGCCGCCTCGTACGGGTCTGAATATTGCATCTCTCCACCGTCGATCTTCACGCCGTACTTATCCAGCGCTTTATCGTTACCGTACCAGCCCCAGAAACGGATCTGCTTGCCCAGGAGCGGGTACAGGTTTTCGCTTATCTCGGTGACCTCCGGGTTATTGCCGAAAGCCGCCTTATCGACGTTGTCAACGGTGACCTGGTCTCTTGCCATTGCCTCCTGATAATCCTTTATTTCGAAGAATACCGGATCCATATCGTCGATCGGCTCATATCCGTCGTTGGCGAGAAGGATCGCGCAGTATTTTCCGGGGACAAGTTCTCCGTCGTCGTTAAATACTCCGGGACTGTTTCGCATAACAACGTGATCGTCTTCCGGGAGCACCCAGGTGTCTCCTTCGGATCCTATGTACCACCACAGGATCGAGCCTTTATAGTCCCCCGCCTGGCTTTCCGGATAGAAACCGATCCAGTCGGTACTTCCGAAATCGCCTTCGATCGTAACTGTAAGGCTGCCGTCTTTAACTTCGATTTTGAGCATTTCTTCTTCCGCGCTGCCTGTTACGCTGAAAAGTGATCCGGTCAAGAGAAGCAGAGCGATCGCAACGGCGATAATTTTTTTCATTTAGACCCTCCATATATATGTTATTTTTTTGACCTGCTTAAACAGGTTCTTTACTGTTTGTAATTGTATTCAACTGCATCGCAAAATGCAATATAAAAAACCGATCCGTACTGCTGTTTCGAGAAAAATCTCACGTCACCTGCCGGTTTTGGGCTGCGGCAATGCTTTTTCTCCCGTTGACGACGGATGAGTGATGTGCTCCTGCTCGGATACGGTCGCTTTTGCGTACTCTTCTTCGATCGTCGGCGCGCTGTTTGCGGTCAATATGAATATACAGTCGTTTTCATAAAGTCCTTCCGGCCACGGCAGTTCATACCTGCCTTTCATGTCGGACCTGACCGCCGTGCTGATGAGTGTGTACTCCCCGGTCTTTACGTCGAACCAGCGTGCAGTATACGTTTCGTCAACGTTAAGTCCCGTCAGCACGTTGCCCGTTGATTCGGGATACGTATCAACGTTAATTTCTTTGTTATTCATGGGATAATAGATGATCACACACCGTTTATCGTCCGTACTGTTTACGGTCGGTCTGAGCACTGTGTCTCCGGGGCATTCATTCTTCCATTTAACAGATTTCGTGTCATAATTAAGATCCCAGTATGGCAGCGACGTGAAGAAGGATTTCATGACAGGAAGCTGAGTGGTCCCGACGATCTTGTTGAGCGCTTTATACCATGGCGTCGGATCGCGCCAGTACGTCTGGAATTCGTCTTTATCGTCCCACGTATCCTGCCACCCGCCTTCTGACCCGTACGAATAGCCGAAACTGCCGTTCATTATGGCGATATACGCTATCTCGCGAGTTTGGTCAGTGGGTATCTCCCAGATATCTTCGTATTTTGCCTCTGCCTCGAGCCACGGGAGTTTTGGCTCGCTTTCTCTGTATATTTTGTATTCTTTGTAAAAATACTTATAATCACTTCCGGAGCCGTTGTCGTAGTAATCAAACGTCGGAGAGTGGCCGCCTTCGCTCATGATGAACGAGAACCATTCGGTACCTCTGAATGCATCGGAAGAAGGCTTATCTTTAAAATACGGACTGTGGAGCGTTTCGAGCGTACCGTACGCATCGATCTCGGAAATGTATTGACCGAGCCTGCCGTAGCATTCGATCCAGTCGGGGTCGAAACCGGTCCCGTTCGTGTATTCTCCTGCAAGGTTCCAGATTATCGGGTACGATGCATACCGCGCTACGGCGTAGCGCACGATCCTGATATAATCTTCATAGTTTTGCGGCGTCAATGCTCCTCCCCAGTCGAGTCCGATCACCGGCACCATTCCTTTACCGACAATATATTCGACGCGTCTGTCAACGTTTCTCCAATATTCCGGCGCAGGTTTTTTCCACTTGCTCATCCATTGTGAACCGCCCTCGTTGGGATTGTCTCCGCTTACCCAGATCATTGCCTGAAACGCCGTGAATCCTTCCTCTGCGCGCTGGTCAACGGTCCCTTGAAACATCGTGTCATATTCCGGACTGTTTGATTTGGTGAAGCTGAGGCGGCTGCTGAACCCGAACCAGTGTGTGTCAGCGAGCCAGAAAAACGGCGTGCCGTCTCCGTACGTCAGATCTTCTTTATCAGAACTGACCCTCGGCCTGCCGTGGATCAGCAGGTCGTTATCGCCTGTATATTTTTCCGCGATGAGAGTGCCTTTCTGCCCGTGAAGGCCGTCATCCTCCGGGTTGGAACATATTACCTCATAATTCCATTCGCCCTCTATCGGAGCGGCAAATCTTATCTTCCACGTGCTTTTTCCGTCCCAGAATCCCGGCACGGTCATCGTGCGTCCGTCAGGCCCTGTAAATACGGCGTGGATCGCGACTTCAAGATAAGGCTGGGCATAGGAGCATGTGCTGATAAGTTCGATTTCCTGAGTGACGTTGACCATCTCGGCCTTTGGAAATGAGTTTACCGGAGTGCCACGCTCCGGGAGTTTGCCGGGAAGAGCAGATTCCGTCGTATTGATATCTGCCCTCTGCCTCGGGCCGGAACATGACGAACACGTCAATGCCAGGAGCAAAATGAATAATATTATGGCTGACAGGTATTTTTTTATCATTTTCTCACCCCGCTTTTATACGTTCGTCGCGAATGCGGCCAATGTCACGTTTGCTGCCGCCCATTTACACCGGTTATTTTATATTAATGCCGCCTGTTTTTCAAGAGAGCTCTTTCGTCACTTTCGGCCGTATCAGGAAGGTTGAATTTTTGACGCAAAACGAGTAGAATTGGCGCGTAAAAAGACAACTCGCACGGTAACGCGCGAAAAAGCAGCACGGCAAAGCGAAGGAGGACGACCTGATGTCAAAAAAGATCACATTGTTAGACGGAGCAGTAGGAACGACGCTGTGGGGTATCGCGGAGGCAAACGGCGTAGAAAAGATGCCTGTATGGAAATATAACGTCGAACATCCGGAATTCATCGAAGAACTCACCAGACGATATATTGACGCAGGCAGCGAAATAATACTGGCCAACTCGTTCGGCGCAAACGGACCGGCAGTAAAACGATCTTCAAATTATACCGTTGCCGAAGTTATCTCCTCCGGAGTAAAAGCCGCCAGAAAAGTGATCGACGGCACCGGAGTAAAGCTTTGTCTTTCAATCGGACCACTCACGCAGCTCCTCGAACCATACGGAGATCTAGAAGAAGAAGAATGCGCGAAAATATATGATGAGATGCTTGACGCCGGGATCGGTGCCGGATGCGACATGGTCATGGTCCAGACGTTCATGGATCTCGCAATGATGCGCATTGCCGCCACAGAAGCAAAAAAATACGGCGTACCTGTATTCTGCTGTATGACGTTCGAAAAGAACGGCCGTACGATGTTCGGAAACTCTGTCGAGGATACCATCGAGGAACTCACTCCCCTGGGGATCGACGCGATCGGCCTCAACTGTTCGCTGGGCCCTGATCTGGCGATACCGATCATAAAGGAATTTGCTGAAAAAACAGACCTTCCGATAGTTTTCAAGCCTAACGCCGGAAAACCGATCACGAGCGGCGAAGGAACTCAGGTCACTGCATACAGCGCGGAAATATTCGCGCAGGAGATCAAGCCTGCGCTCGAGTACGTAAGCTATATAGGCGGCTGCTGCGGTTCTGACGAGTCGTACGTACGCGAGATCAAAAAATTACTCGACCGGTAACTTCTTTATGATCTCATCCGCCAGCGTATACATCCCGTTTTTATCGGGATGTATACCGTCAAGCGCGTCAACGATCTTTTCGTTTTTGTTTGCATCTACAAATATGCATCCCTTTTCAGCCGCGACTTTCCCGATCGCGTCTGCATATTCGCGTATGTGCCTGCCTCCGAGGCAATACGGGAATTCGAAATTCGGATCTCCCCTGAGCGTAGATATCGCCGGAGATATGCACCATACTTCTGCGTTCGGATAATGTTCCTTTATCAGATCGAGCATTATTCTGTACGCACCGGTAAACGACATATTCTCAGGCATATTTCCGTACGACTCGATAGGAGTACCGGACGCCCAGTCATTTACGCCCATGTATATCATGATGACGTCGGGATCGATCCCGTCACCGCCCAGGAGCGACATCCTGGAGTCAAGGAACGCGAAGCTTCCCGGTGTGAATTCGGCGTGATAGCTTACCGTGCTGCCTGACCACGAATTGTTTTTCAGGAGCTTCCCTCCGAGTCTGAAAATGATCTGGCCCCACCAGGTGTCATCTGCGCTTTCGATGCCCGCGTTTTTCATATTGTTTTCATCATAATACAGCGCGTATCCGTCGGGAATGAACCCGGATAACGTGCTGATCGAATCTCCGACCACCGAAAAATATTTCCCGCTGTAATCCATCGCTTTTTCTCCTTCTGATCTTTCTGATTCTTCTGATCTTTTTAATCTTTTTGATTCTGTTATTTTCCGCCGTACTTCTTCCCACCTTGACCGCATCTCGTCACTATCCTCGCACGGCTCGAACCCTGCGCTTAGATATGAGCGGATCGCAGCCAGCCTGAAGTCGTCCGTCGTAAGATACGTGTACCTGATACCGCGCATCTCCAGCTGCGCCAAAGCAAACGACGTCATTGCCGCCCCGATACCGATGCCTCGAAACGCCTCAAGGCAGCAGACCATATGAAGGTAGCCGACGCCGCCGGGATGAAGCACGAACGCGATCGTTGCCACCCTCTCCCCGCCCGGTGCGAGCACGAATATAAGATCGTTCTCCGGGTCAAGGTCGGGGTAGTTTACGATCACAGACCTGAAACATTCATTGCCCGCGGACGGTTCGATAAGCCCCTCTTTGCATATCCGGAGCCAGTCGCTGACCTGCGCCTCGTCACCGGTATAGTACTCGTACGAATACCCATCGGGAAGCGGCAATTCCCTGACCGGAGAAGACTTTCTTATCATCTTAAGCTGCTGTGCCATCTGCATTCACCCGCATCCGCCTGCATCCGCCTTTGTTCAATCCGCGAAAAGTGCGGTAGAATAATACCTGTCCCCGCTGTCCGGCAGAAGCGCAACTATCGTCTTTCCTTTATTTTCGGGCCTTCTCGCGAGCTGTATGGCACCGTAAAGTGCCGCTCCGGACGAAATGCCTACGGAAAATCCTTCCATTTTAGCAAGCATTTTAGCTGCTTCGAACGAACCGCACGCAGGTGCTCTGAACACTTCGTCGTAAATATCCGTGTTCAGCACTTCCGGGACAAAGCCTGCGCCTATTCCCTGTATTTTATGCGGGCCGGCTTCACCTCCGGACAATACCGGAGAATCTTCCGGTTCGAGCGCCACGATCTTAACGTCCGGATTGCGCTCTTTCAGGTATTCTCCCACACCCGTTACCGTACCGCCCGTACCTGCGCCGGCAATAAATATATCCACTTTTCCGTCCGTATCGTTCCAAATCTCAGGACCGGTCGAAGCTTTATGTGCAGCCGGATTTGCGGGATTCACGAACTGCCCGGGGATGAAACCGAGCGGGATCTCACGCGCAAGCTCCTCCGCTTTCTCGATCGCACCTCTCATTCCTTTCTCACCCTGAGTCAGAACGATCTCGGCACCGTACGCTTTTAAAATATTGCGCCTTTCGACGCTCATCGTTTCGGGCATCGTCAATATAACGCGGTACCCCTTAGCCGCTGCGATCGCTGCGAGCCCGATCCCGGTATTTCCGGACGTAGGTTCGATAATTACCGACCCCTCGCGGAGAAGGCCCTTCGACTCGGCATCTTCGATCATTGCCTTCGCCACGCGGTCTTTAACGCTCCCCGCAGGATTAAAATATTCCAGTTTCACAAGGATCGTCGCTTCAAGTCCCAGTGCCTTTTCTATATTTGTCACCTCAACGAGCGGCGTGTTACCGATAAGTTCCGTGATCCCTTTATATATTTTTGCCATTTTCCGGATCTGCCCCCTGTCATTCCTGCGCGTCAGTGGCACGTAGCTTTTCTGTTCGCTTATTTCCAGCACGTATCCCTCTCCCGCTCCGGGCTGCCACTCGTAACGGTTTTTCCCCTCGTCCGGGAAAAGGTGTGACATTATCGCCGCAATGACTCCCCCGTGAGTTATAAGCACGCTGTCCTGCCCCGCTGCGATCAGTTCGTCCAGAGCATACAACACTCGCCCGGCCATTATTATACCACTCTCACCGCCGGGGACAACATTCGATTCATTGTCGCCGCTGATCCATTCTATATAGTCCGGCCGCTCTTTCAATTCATCATACGAATGCATCTCAAATACGCCCAGATCCATCTCGCGAAACCTGCCGTCGATCCGGTGCCCGGTCGTACCGAACAGTATTTCGAGTGTTTCTTCGCACCTCTTCATCCCGCTGGTAATAAGCTGCATACCGCCCGGATCCGGGTAGTCGATCTCGGCTTTTTTAAGGCGGAGCTCCTCTCTGCCGTTCTCAGTCAGCCCTATATCGGTGCTGCCGCAATAAAGATGCTTTTCGTTGGCTGCGGTCTTCCCGTGCCTTATAAGTACAAGTTTCATTTGAGTTTCTGCTCCAATCCGCAGAATATGCGAATGACGTTGTCCGCGTTCTCCGACAGATAATTGCAGAGCCTTCCGGTCATCTCGCGCCACTGGCGCATATCCGCTCCGAGCGGCACCACTCCGCAGAAAATATCGTTGCAGATAAGGACGCTGCCCTTCCATTCACATAAATGCCTGCGGAATATATCGACCGCGTCGCAGCCGTTTTTTACGCACCAGAGAGTGAATTCTTCTATCTTGTTTATGCACTTTGCCCCGAATTCTATTCCTGAATATTTAGAGCATGAATAAATATCCGAATCATCCAGGCCGTACTTTTTCCTGGCATATTCTGTTTTTCCCTGATATGCGCCGCCTATTATCAGATCCATAAAAATCCTCCTTACCTGCTCTTATCGTATAAGGGCAAACACGGCGATACCGCAAAGTTCACCGAAAGTCAGCGCGTATCCGGAAACGTCCCCGGACATCCCGCCGAGAGAGCGAAAAGCGCGGACAAGCGCAAGTACGTAGCCTGCAGCCACCGCTAACGCCGCAAATGCGTACCAGCGGAGGAATATTCCGCCTAAAACTGCCGAAACCGCAAGCATGATCGCGATGACAATGACGTGTGATTTTTTAATGCCTTTTCTGTATGCTCCCGCGTATTCGCTCGTGCTGATAGGGCGCAGTACCGTCACGCAGATACCCGCAACGCACCTTGAAACGACCGGTATCAGCAGCAGCGTGAAATAATATTTTCTATCCGCCGGCTGTGCCGCGCAGAACAGTGCGAACTGCAGCATCACGAGCAGCACCGCATTGATCACCGCGAACGATCCGACGTGAGGGTCTTTTAATATTTTACGGCGTTCTTCTGGTTCCTTCCATGATCTTACCGCGTCGGTGACGTCAAGGAATCCGTCCATATGCATACCGCCCGTTATTAAGATCGGGAAAGCGCATAAAAGCGCTCCTGCCACGATGCCCGGCAGCGACAGCCAGTTCGTTATATAGGCGAGCAGCGTCCAGATTCCGCCGATCATCGCACCGACCACCGGCAGAAACAGCATCATAAGCGGCCTGGCTTCTTCATCCCATTTTTTGTAAGGTATCGGGATCGCGCAGAACATCGTAAGACACATCATAAACGCACGAACGTATTTTTTCAAAGTACAGGCCCTCCTTTATGAAATATCATATTCCCTGCGCACAGTTCGATCACCGTATCGCATACCGCCGCCAGAGCGCGGTCAATTTCCGCCAGCGATGCTCTGTAGCGCTCCGTAACGTCGTCGTACCGCATCGCGTCGGAATAAATATAGTCGGTCACGAATACGGCATTTTCAGCGCCATTCGCCACGTCCAGCAGGCCGTCAACGCACCGCTTCCCTGCGTCCGGGTCAGGCTCCCAGCCGTTCTCTTCCGAAAACATCTCGTTCGTAAGAAGCGCCGTCACACTGTCGATCAGAAACGTCCCGTTCCTTCCCTGACCCAGGCACCGCCCTATGTCGCTGCCGATCTCGAGAGTTTCAAAACCCATTCCGCTGCGGTCGATTATATGTTTATTTATGCGTTCACGGTCTTCTTCGTCGTACGGGATCATCGTGGCAACGTAGTACTTTTCTCCGCCCTTCGCGAGTCTGGAGGCCAGTTCCTGCGCCAGCCCGGATTTTCCGTTTTTACAGCCGCCAGATATAAGAATGTTCATATTCGGCTCAGCTTCCTTTCACCGAGAACGCGTCTGTACCGCGTATGGCGTCCAGATACGAATCGTTTATT
Source organism: Mageeibacillus sp. UBA1255 (assembly GCA_002308795.1). Taxonomy (GTDB): domain Bacteria; phylum Bacillota; class Clostridia; order UBA1212; family UBA1255; genus UBA1255. The sequence continues at coordinate 27,688 of DBVV01000085.1, forward strand.
TCCGCTTCTTCGAAAGTGGCCATATCGTTTATCACGGCGCATGCGGCGTCGAGCATCATCATCGCCATCGGGCAGCCGCTTCCCTCTCCCAGACGCATTCCGAGGTCAAACAGCGGGCGAAGACGCATCTCTTTCATTGCCGCCATATAACCTATCTCGTATGATGCGTGCGACGGGATCAGGTATTCGCGTACCGCGGGGCACATGCGGCAGGCGCAAAGGGCTGCCACGGCGGAAATGAAGCCGTCAATTACGGCTGGGACGCGCATTGACGCCGCTCCGATGAACGCACCCGCCATCGCCGCGATGTCGAACCCGCCCACCTTCGCAATGACGCCCACAATGTCCCCGGGATCCGGATGGTTCAGTTCGATCGCCTTTTTGATGATCCGAATCTTTCTGCGGTACGTCTCATCGGTGACGCCTCCGCCCCTGCCCGTGAGTTCCTCAACGCTCTTCCCGGTAAGCACGGTAAGCACCGCAGACGACGTGGTCGTATTTCCGATCCCCATCTCGCCTGCTCCGATCACATCAGCGCCTTGCTCAACTGAACTGATTGCAAGCTCTGCGCCGGTCAATATTGCCCGCACGGCCTGTTCGCGCGTCATTGCAGCCGTTTTTGCTATATTTTGCGTCCCGAAAGCTATCTTTCGTGATATAACTGCAGGTTCGGTTATTTCTGCGTTAACGCCAACGTCGCACACTTTGAGTTCGCAGCCGAATTCTTTTGCGAGCACCGCAGCGCCTGTCTTTCCGCGCGTAAGATTTATCGTCTGCGCAAGCGTTACAGATCCGGGCGCACTTGAAACACCCTCTTCTATGACGCCGTTGTCCGCGCAGAACACGAGGATGACCTTTTTATCTAAGCTGTTATGGATCTTCCCTGTGATACCCGCGAGCCTGATCGAAAGCTCCTCAAGTCTGCCAAGACTGCCGGGAGGTTTCGCAAGCTTTGATTGACGCTCTAAAGCAGCCTGCATTGACGCCCGGTCAGGTTCCGGAACGGCTCCGGTCAGTTTTAAAAGCGCGTCTTCACTATATTCATTTTCGTTTTCAGACAGATGGATCAATTAATACTCGATCCCCTTTCTCGCTATAAGTCCGCCGTCGAACGGATGTTTAGTCTTTCGCATTTCTGTCGCATAATCTGCCATTTCGATGAGCTCCCCGGCAGGATCTCTGCCCGTGAGAACGATCTCGCGTTTTTCTCCTTCTCTTTTCAGGAATCCGATAATATCAGCGTGTGCGAAAAGACCGTAACCGTACGCGGAGACCGCCTCGTCGAGGACGATCATATCGTATTCCTGCGCTGATGCTTCGACCTCTTTAATGAACCCGGAATAGCACTTTTCTATATCCGCTTTCTGCTGACCTGTCATCATTTTATATCTGCCGTAACATAGTTCCGGGTATCGTACCGTGATCGAAGGAACCGATGATAGCACGGCGATCTCGGATGAATTACCGCTTTTGAAAAACTGCGCGAACAATACTTTCATCCCGCTGCCTGCGCCCCGTATCGCGAGCCCGCACGCGGCGGTCGTCTTGCCTTTCCCGTCGCCGTAATAAAGGTGTATCATATTCCCTCCTCAAGTATCCTGTAGATCATTTTCATATCGAGCGCTTCCCTTACCGTTTCGGCGAGTTTGTCATACTGCGATTCACGGTAGGCGTGTACGTCGAACACTGCGCTTTCGTTAAAGGTAAGTCCCCGTTTTTCGTAGAGCGCCGATACGATGTTCTTTGCGATGTCGTTTTCGTCGAACAATCCGTGAATATAGCTGCCATACACGTTTCCTTTCTGAACGACCGCGCCTGTATTACCGCTCTGCCCCATATGTATCTCATAGCCCCGGTAGTATAGGCCGTTCAGCCCCGCGAACATTCCCGTGATCCCGGAGAACGTTCCGTCCGCCTGAGTGCGCGTTTTGTTTTCTATAAACACCGTATCGATGTCTAAAAGGCCCATTCCGCCGATCGTTCCGCCTCCTTCGGAGAACACGGGATCGCTTATGCTCCTGCCCAGCATCTGAAGCCCGCCGCAGATACCGAAAACAGGTGTGCCGCGCGATGACTGCTTTAGTATTTCCGCCTCCAGACCGCTCTGTCTTAACCATTTCAGATCGGAGATGGTCGATTTGGTCCCCGGGATGATGATCAGGTCAGGATCGCCGAGTTCGAACAGATTTTTCACGTATCTAAGCGAAACTCCCTGGAAACGGCCGAACGGTGAAAAGTCGGTAAAGTTCGAGATGCGCGGCAATGAAACGACGGCGACGTCTATCTCTTTCCTTGTCCCCGAATTAAGGCGTTCGCTCAGGCTGTCTTCGTCGTCAATATCCAGTTTTACGTACGGTATGACGCCTGCGCACGGGACTTTTACAAGATCATACAACATATCCAGGCCGGGCGCAAGTATCGATACGTCGCCACGGAATTTGTTTATTACCGTCGCTTTCACCATCGCGCGCTCATCGGGTTCGAGCAGACTGACCGTACCGTAGAGCTGTGCAAACACTCCGCCGCGGTCAATATCTCCCACCAGCAGTACCGGCGCCTTTGCCATTTTCGCCATGCCCATATTCACGATATCGTCGCTTTTGAGATTGATCTCCGCAGGACTCCCGGCGCCCTCGATCACGATAACGTCATTGTCCGCAGCCAGCGTTTCGTATGCATGCATGATATCCGGGATAAGCTGTTTTTTATATTTGAAATAATCCGCCGCACGCATATTGCCGCGGACAAGCCCGTTAACGATCACCTGCGATCCGACGTCCGTAGTCGGTTTCAGAAGTATGGGATTCATCAGGACCGACGGCTTTATCCCGGCCGCTTCAGCCTGAACCACCTGCGCCCTTCCCATTTCCAGCCCCTCGTCTGTTATGAACGAATTTAGCGCCATATTTTG
>DBVV01000085.1:30653-39895 GCA_002308795.1 Mageeibacillus sp. UBA1255
AGACTTTTACCCGCGTTGGACATTGTCCCCTGTATCATTATCGGTTTAGCTTTTATCATAAAACAGTTCCTTTCAGTTAAGAGCTTGTTTTCGCTGTCTTTGCGGATCCGCTACGGTCAAAGAACGCATGGCAGTATTATCGAAAGCCTTATAAGTATCCCGATAAGCAGCATAAACAAAGATGCCACGTACATCAGTTTTCCGGCGCGGTCAATATCTTTCGGCTCGATCTCGCGTATCGGGTCTCCGATGAATTCTTTTTTATGCACTATCCCTCCGTACGTCGCGTCTCCCGCGAGCCTGACTCTCAGCGCTCCTGCACACACCGATTCGGTCTGAGCCGAATTCGGGCTGGCGTGTTTAAATCTGTCGCGGCGGAAAATACGGAAGGCGTTCTTACGGTCAAGCCTGCAAAGCGGACACGCTGCGATCATCAGAATGGCTGAGATCCTTGACGGCAGCCAGTTCACGAAATCGTCGGTCTTCGCCGCGGCCCTTCCGAAATACAAATACTTTTCATTTTTGTAGCCGATCATCGAATCCATCGTATTGACCGCTTTATAGAAAAAGCCTCCGGCAGCTCCGAAAAGGATGATCCAGAAGAGCGGTGCTATCACTCCGTCGGATGTGTTTTCAGCTACGGTCTCGACCGCCGCGCGGCATATGCCCTTCTCGTCAAGCACGTCCGTATCTCTTCCCACTATATATGAGACTGCCTTTCTGGCGCCTTCCGTGTCTCCTGCCTCGAGCGCTTTTTCGACCTTCCTGCTCTCGCGCACCAGCTGTCTTGCGGCGACGAGCTGCCAGCACATTATGCAGTTTACGGCGAAGTACGCGTACGGATGGATGAACCAGAAGCCCAGAAGTACCAACGAAGGTATCAGCGTCGATATGAGCGTAACGAAGACCACAGTCAATACGCCGCGTGAAATATCTTTCGGATCACTATTCCCGCGCCTCAGCTTGCGGTCGAAGAACGATATCCATTTTCCTATACCTACTACAGGGTGCGGCAGTTTATGCGGGTCGCCGACGAAAAAATCTATCAGAAACCCGATTGCTATTGCCGCCGTCTGGAGGATCAGCCATCTGATCATTCGGATCTGCCCCCCTGCATAACAAAAACGGATACCGGGTTCTGAGCGCTCATCATATGGTACCGCCCGGCTCTCTTAGCACGCGACACATGGATATTGACAACGTCGAATGTCTCGAATCCGAACGTTCGCGCGCATTCGAGCAGCTCCGACTGAGTCTCTAACGTGACTGTAGTTGCCACGATCCTGACGTCCGGATTTTTACTGATCAGCACGGACAATATCTCGCGTATATCTCCCGAACTTCCTCCTATGAATGCGTGCGTAGGCGCTGGTAGATCGGATAATGCTTCCGGTGCCGTTCCCTCTACGACGCATACGTTATCCGCACGGAATTTCAATTTATTGCTTCGTATCAGATCCGCGGCGTCGTGTTCCTTTTCAATCGCATACACGCATCCGTCGTAAGCCGAAAGGGCACATTCCACTGAAACGGATCCCGTTCCTGCGCCTACGTCCCACACGACAGAATCCGTCCGCAGGCATAACTTCGACATGACGACAGCCCTGACTTCCGATTTGGTCATAGGTACTTCGCCGCGTATGAATTCCTCGTCCGGGATACCGGCTCTGACCGATCCGTCTGCGTCACCGTTTTCGATATAAATGATCGAAAGTGCGTCGAAATCCTGCCCGGAAATGCTTTCAGCCGTTCCTGACGTGATCTTTTCGTCCGGAAGCGTTAGTCTCTCTCCTACCGTTACGCGAAGGTCGTTAAGACCGTACCCGCAAAGTTTCAGGCATATCGCCCGGACTGTATTTTCACCGCCCGTGAGCGCAAACGTTTTTTTGTTGCCCAGGACGGTGCGGACAATATTCCCGCCGCGTCCGTGGAGACTTATTAGCGCCGCGTCGTCCCAGGAAGTCTTAAGCTTTGCTGCGAAAGCTTCTACAGAGGATATGCCCGGTATCACTTCCACGTCAGCGTCAATAAATTCGGAGATCATTTTTTTCGCACCGCTGTAGAAGCCGGCATCTCCCCGCATAACGATCGCCGCTTTTCGTATCGAAGCGTTCTGATCGAGGATCGCACGGACTTTCCCCGGAAGAAATTCGTTATATACAGGTTTTTTAGTGTTTAGCGTTTTAGTTACCGGCCCGGCGCCGATGACCGCGTCACATGCGTCAAGCGCATTGACGGCCTCTCTTGTAAGCAACGTTTCTCCGCCCGGTCCTGCCCCGATGATGTACAGTTTACGCTTTGACAGAGGATATATTCTCCCAAGTTCATTGACGGCTTCATCGATCGAAACGCCGCTCCCCTGGGGCGGTCTTCCTATGATAACAGGCGTTACACCCGCTTTCACAGCAGCATTGATCTTTTCATCGAATCCTCCGTTCTTCCCTGAATCCTTCGTAACGATAAACTTCGCGCCTATCGCGTGTAACTGCGCCAGATTCGTCTCTTCAGAAAAAGGTCCCTGCGCCGCGATGATATGCGAGACCGGGACTCCGGCTTTTTCACATGCTTCGAGCGACGAAGCGGTCGGGAGCACCCTCGCCCACACTCTCGCCATATCCAGCCCGGCGTATGAGGCCAGCTCTTTCGAGCCCGTCGTGATGAATACGTTTCCGTCTTTATTCATGAGATGATCACGTGCCTCTTCTACAGAAGAAACGTATACCGCACCGGCGATATCACTGTCTGCCTTCCGCAGGATGCGTATCACACGTACGTTGCATTTATCCGCGGCGGATCTGATATTTTCGGTAACAGCGCTCGCATACGGGTGTGTTGCGTCGATCACGCACCCGAAGTCGTTCCGGGCGAAAAACGATTCCATCTCGCTTTCATCCATCCGCTCTTTATGCACGTTTATACCGTCGATGCCGTCTAGCATTACTTCACCGTATCCGGTGGCGACGCACACGGTCAGATCGACTGCATCCTTCAATATTTCGGCGAGCCGGCGTCCCTCCGTTGTCCCGGCAAATAAGCAGATCTTTTTATTCATATCGGTACCCCCTCGGAGTCACCATTTTTCCGTCTACGATCTTCGTGGCGGAATTTCCTATAAATACTGTCGAGAACATATCCGTCTCCGTCAGGGCAAGCTCTTTAAGCGTCGTGATACTGTACTCTTCACCGTCTCGTCCGATATTCCGCGCTATCCCGCAAACCGTTTCAGGATCGCGGTATCGCATCACTATCTCGCACGCACGCTTTAAGTGATCCGCTCTTTTCATGCTGGACGGATTATAGATGGCGATACAGAAATCGCCTTTCGCAGCGCATTCTAGCCGTTTTTCTATCACTTCCATAGGTGTTAAAAGATCGGAAAGGCTTATCACGGCGAAATCCGAAGTCAGAGGAGATCCGAGCAGCGCGGCACCCGAAACGGCTGCGGTGACACCTGCGATGATCTCGATCTCTACTTCTGCTCTGCGTTTTGCGGCCAGTTCAAGAACCAGTGAAGCCATACCGTAAATACCCGCGTCTCCCGAGCAGATCATTGCCGTCTTTTCGCCTGACAGCGCACTTTCTATCGCCATGTAGCATCGCTCGGTCTCGCGCCTCATCGGGGTGGATATGTATGTTTTATCGGGAAAGTACGGTTTGATGAGTTCGCAATAAACGGTATATCCGACGATCACGTCGGAGTTTTTCAGTGCTTTTACAGCCCCGACAGTCATGCCGTCAAAATTTCCGGCACCTATCCCGACAACGTATAGTTTACTCAAAACGTGATCCCCCATTTCTTTTTCGCGACTGCAACGGTAACGCCGTTTTCCGCCGTTTTCCTGACGATCAATTCTCCTCCGGACAATGCCGCTGCTCTTTCGCACACGTTTCCTGTCCCTACGGTCATTCGTACGAACTCCGATTCTGTGAACTCGCCCGGGACTGCGTTCAGTTCCTCCGCCGTGTAGAATACCGGACTGACTCCGAGCCTCTTTGCCGCCTCGTTAAGGCCTTCCTCGTCTTTTTTCACGTCGATGGAGGCTACCTCTGCGATCGCGTGCAAATCTAACCCGCTTCTTTTAAGAGTGTTTTCTACGGCGGCAGATATCACTTCCGCCTGCGTTCCGCGCCTGCAGCCTATTCCTACGGTCAGGATCCGCGGGATCAGTCTTAGCGTTTCATCGTAAGGCTCGCGGTCGTCAATGCCGATATATATTCCAAGTTCTCCGCTGTTGCCGCGTACCAGGCCGTCGGGAAGTTCGGGGAGTTCGTATTCGGACGATACCGGAACGTCGTTTACAAGTATCGCTGCAGACACTTTTTTAGCAAGCCGCATGGAAGAGATGGCACACGAATGCGTCGTTGCCCACGAGTCACACGAAAACCTGTGCGCGCCGTCCGTTGCCGTCGTTATAACCGGTATTGCCCCGATCAGATCAGCGATGCGGGCGGCAAGATCATTGGCCCCGCCTACGTGGCCTGAAAGGATCGGGATAACGTACCGTCCGCGGTCGTCAATAACGATCACGGCAGGGTCTGTCATTTTATTTTTCAGGTGAGGCGCGATATCCCGCACCGCGATCCCGCACGCGCAGACAAATATAAGGGCATCGCTTCGTTTAAAAAGCTCACCCATATCGGCGCATACGCTCTCGTGTGAAGTAAATCCGTATTTTTGAGCGAACTTCGGGACGGAGTGCACGTCCGAGCGGTCGAGCCCGAGCGACGCGCAAAGCCGGAGCGATAACTCTGCGCCTGAATCTGAAAAACAAAACAGACTGGCTCTCATTTTATTGCCTCCCGGTATCCTGTCGAATACGACGGATCATAAAGATGCGAACGCGAAAAATCACTCGTGAGAAAGTCTCCGACAGTGATCAGCGCAGTCCTGTTTATACCGTTCGCCCTGGCGGTTTCTTCAAGCGTAGATAAAGTGCATCGGAATATCTTTTCATCCGGCCAGGATGCCTTATATACGATCGCAGCCGGTGTTTCAGGCGGATAACCTCCCGCTATCAGTTCAACGGAGACCTGACCCAGCAGTCCGGCGCTTAAAAACAGCACCATCGTTGCACGGTGAGATGCTAAAGAGCGGAGGCTTTCCTTCTCCGGAACGGCAGTTTTACCTGATGCTCTGGAGATTATCACCGTCTGCGAAACGTCAGGGAGAGTATATTCTGTCTTAAGCGCCGCTGCCGCTCCTGAAAACGAACTGACTCCCGGGGTGATATCATATTCGATGCCCGACCTGTCCATCTCGCGCATCTGCTCCCCTATTGCACCGTATAAAGAAGGATCTCCTGTATGGAGCCGAACCGTCGTTTTACCTTCCCTCTCAGCGCGTTCGATGACTCCTGCCGTTTCCTCCAGAGTCATTTTAGAGCTGTCATATATCTCGCATCCCGCTTTTGTGAATCCTAAAAGTTCGCGGTTAACCAGCGAACCGGCGTAGATGACAACGTCCGCTTCTTCCAGATACCGTTTTCCGCGCAGTGTGATCAGATCCGCCGCTCCGCATCCTGCTCCGACGATATGTACCATATTCAATACTCCTTTCGGATCTGTTCCAGAAGTTCTTCCGCCCCGTCCGTCATCCCGAGGATACCGTATTCTTTAGAAAAAATGATCGCTCCGGTCTTCATTTTCACCGGGAACCGTGCATCTAAATTGGCTTTGATGCGGCTGATGATACTGCTCATGACCTGTTCGCGCAAACCTTCGCCGCTAAGGATCGATATCATGTCGTCGGTCATCACGCTGTTAAGGATCCGCCCTGTGACTTCCTTCGATGCGCCTGAGGCTCCTGCGTGTGCGGCGAATATTTCCGCACGGCAGTCTCCCCAGCGTGAGTGGGTGTTGAAAATATTGCCTGCGAGCTTAACGAGTTTTCCGATGTGTCCGATCAACAGCGCACCTGAAAAACCTGTTTCAGCCGCAAGCGAAAACGCATCTCCTATAAAGTTTGACGTCGTAACTGCTGCGTCGGGGTCAAGCTTCATTTCGCTTCGTATGAATTCCGAGCCGTAGTTTCCCGGTGTAAGCAGTACGGTCTTCCTGCCTTCCGCGTATCGCACGGACAATTCCGTCCGGACCGTTTCTACAACTGCTTCGTCGCTCATAGGCTCGACTATCCCGGTGGTGCCCAGGATGGATATGCCTCCTTTTATTCCGAGGCGCGGATTGAACGTTTTTTTTGCTATATCGGTCCCGGACGGAGCGGAGATCACCACGCGCAGACCGCCCGTGTAGCCATTGTCCTCGCATACCTGTATAAGCTCTTCTGCGATCATCCTGCGAGGCACAGAATTAATTGCGGCATTGCCCACCGGCTGATCCAGCCCGGGCTTCGTGACTCTGCCGATACCTTCCCCGCCGTCGATCGAAATATCACCTGGAACGTCTGTCTTGCTAACACGCGCATATACCGTGATGCCGTTGGTAACGTCCGGATCATCACCGCTGTCTTTTACGATGCCGCACGAAACGAAATCCGGACCCGTGACCGTTTCTTTGACTGTCAGATCAAGTCCGGTACCGCCCGGAGTCATCAAATACACAGTTTCGAGAATGCGGTGTTCAAGCAGCATTACAGCGGCGGCTTTTGAGGCCGCAGCGGCACATGAACCGGTCGTGTAGCCCCGGCGCAACTTTTTTCCGTCCTTTGTGATAAAACTGTCCATCATCTTGTCAATTGATACATAATGGCGTTGACGATCGCCGCGGCAACGTTCGAGCCGCCTTTGCGCCCTTTCGCTACGATATAGGTGAGGCCGGAATCGAGGATCGCCTCTTTTGATTCTATCACGTTTACGAAACCGACCGGAACGCCTATCACCAGCTTCGGGTAAAGCTTCCCTTCGTCAGTCAGTTCTTTTAGCTTAAGCAGCGCGGTAGGTGCGTTACCGATGACGAATATAAGAGGCCGGTCAAGAGAAGCGGCCTTCTCCATGGATGCCTCAGCGCGGGTACATCCGCGCTCTTTAGCAGCGGCGGCAATATCCGGGTCGCTCATAAAGCAGTGTATCTCGCATCCGAGTTTCGCTGCGGCGGCTTTGTTGATGCCGGACCTCGCCATCTGTGTGTCGGTCACGATATCGCATCCGCTCCTGAAGGCATCGAGCGCTTTTGCGACGGCTCCTGGAGAGAATACGAGATTTCGGGCATAATCAAAATCTGCGGTGCAGTGGATCACGCGCTTGACCACGGCCTTGTTTTCTTCCGGCACGAAGGTGTTTAATTCGCTTTCGATGATCTCCATGCTGCGCTTTTCAATTTCGTTCGGGTCGTGAATGATCATTTTGTTTTCTCCTTGTATTCCAGACATTTACGGTAAAAAGCATCTGCCGCAGGTATAGCGGAAGGAAGGTACAGATGCGGGTATCCCGCATACAGCGTATCGTTCATAACACCGCATTCCCACCCTCTCCCGGACGGTTTTACAGCGGTAAAGTCATCTCCGCAGGACGTGCTGTCCCAGTAATGGAACTCATGCGCGCGAAGCATTGCCCCGGCCCCGCAAAGCAGTCCTTTTTTCTTTGCCGTAAGCGTCACGTATCCGAATCTGACGAGCCTGCCCGCGGCGAAACTGTCATGCTCAAGTACTCCGCACATTTCTTCGCCGTCCAGTGTGCGCCCGAGATACTGAAATCCGCCGCATTCCGCGATCGTAGGCATTCCGGATCTGACCGCTTCAGATACGCTCTGTTTCGAGACCGTATTAACGGCCAGCCGGTGCGCGTAAAGTTCAGGGTAACCTCCCCCGAGCAGCAGGCCGAAGCATCCGTCCGGCAGCGGTTCGTTTGCCAGAGGAGAGAACGGACAGATATCTGCCCCCATTTTTTCCAAAAGGCGGATCGTATCGTGGTAGTAAAAAAAGAACGCCTGATCCTTCGCCGCAGCGATGCGCACTTTCGGATGATGCGGTATGGCGAGAGGATCAAATCGCAGTTCAGGCGCCGTATCCGCTATCGATATCAGGCGGTCAATATCTATCGTTTTTTCGCATATCGAGGCGATCTTTTCTATTTTTTTCGAAATATCATCTATCTCGGAGGCGGCAATAAGTCCGAGATGCCTTGACGGTATAAGGCACTCTTCCGGAAGTTCGGGAATAAATCCTACAGGGATGACGCGCTCTTTAAAGCGTTCGCTCACTTTCTCGCATAATGATCTGTACGTTGAAGGAGATATCCTGTCGAACAGTACACCAGCGATCATACTGTCCGGAACAAAGCGAAGAAAACCCTCTATAACAGCCAGAAGAGACGTTGACGCTCCCCTGGCGTTTATCACAAGGATGACCGGAGTCTTCGTTTTACGTGCGACGGTATACGTGCTGTTGTCCGTCCCGCTCTCCCCCGTACCGTCGTAGTAACCCATCACACCTTCGATCACCGTGATACGCCCGCCTGCATTCTCGCCAAGAAGATACCTGAGAGTATTGTCATCGCAGAAAAACGGATCGAGGTTTGTGCATGGGATGCCGGTCACGGTCTCGTGAAAGGTCGGATCGAGGTAGTCAGGCCCGCATTTGCACGCGCTTACGCCGCTCATCCTTGACTTCAGCATCGAAAGGATGGCACATACGGCGGTGGTTTTACCGCTTCCGCTTGACGTTCCGGCGATCAGTATACGCGGGCAATTCATCATTCTACCTCTGACAGTTCATTAAGCGTCGTCAATACACGTTTCCCGGTTTCGCGTGCGTATGATATAAGTTCCCGGTTCGCGCGGTTATATTCCCCGACCGGACAGCCCGTGTCGACAACGAATCCGACCCGGTCTATTATCTGCTTTGCTTCAGCCACCTGCGCCTCGCTTACCGGCATATACGGGCCGGAACAGATGAGTTTCCCCGCAAGCGGTCTTGCAACAGCTACGTCGATATCGTTTTCGGGAAGTATCCCTGCTGCGAATGCAATGCCCCGTTTCTGAAGCGCGCGGTAAAAAGGAATGCCGTACCCGCTGCCGCCAGTCACGAAACAGCGTATCTCCCCTGCAGGCGCTGACAGTTCCACGCTGCCCAGAAGAGCGTTGAAAGATCCCGATTCTATACCGTAAAGCGCTTTGACTGTTTCGTCCCTGAATATTTCCTCCGGCGTGCCGTAAGCAGCTATCCTGTCGCCTTTAACGCATACGATACGATCGGAAATGCGTTCGGCAAGGTCGATCTCATGGAGGCTCATCACGACGGTAATGCCGTTATTTTTAGCCATATCGGAAAGGATGTCGAGGAGTTCGAT
>DBVV01000085.1:39934-43820 GCA_002308795.1 Mageeibacillus sp. UBA1255
GCACGTGCCAGCAGCACCCGCTGCCTTTGTCCGTCGCTTATCGCCGTAACGTCCTGGTCTGCTATATCCAACGCATGTACGCGGTCGAGCGATCTTTCCACCACTTCTTTATCGTGTGCGGTCAATAAGCCGAAGCTTCCCGTGTACGGGTACCGTCCGGCGGCAACGAGTTCGCGGCACGTCATCATTTCAGGTCTGACTCTTTGCGTCAGTACCACCGCCATCTTAGTCGCGATCTCTTTCCCGCTGATCGTACGCATATTCCTGCCGTCTATGTATACCGTGCCTGCGATCGTGGCAAGCTGCCTGGTGATACTTTTAAGTATAGTTGACTTCCCCGATCCGTTCGGCCCTATCAGCGTCAATATCTCTCCCCTCGCCAGGCTAAGCGTGATATCCGAGATGAGAGGCACGCCGTGGTATCCTACGGTCAACGACTCCAGTTCAAGTTTAGAAGGCGTTCTGTCTGTTTCAGGCATCAGCTTTTCGCCTCCTCGAGACCATGAGCCATATGACGATCGGGGCGCCGATCGCGCTCGTCACGGTGCTGATAGAGAGTTCCGTCGGTGAGAACAGCATCCTCGCCGCGAGATCACACAACACACAGAAGACGGAACCGCAAAGGAACGAAGCGGGTATCATAAGTATCGGCTTGTTTGTTTTTAAAATTATCCTGCAGATATGCGGAACGGCAATACCCACAAACGAGATCGGTCCCGCGAAAGCAGCGACGCATGCCGATAATATTCCGGTAACGATCACAAGTAGGACGCGGAATGCTTTTACATTCATTCCGAGACTCTGTGCGTAGCCCTCGCCAAGCGCATATGCCGACATAGGCTTCGACATGAAAAAAGCGACCAGAATTACAGGAAGTATTATAGCAGCGCAGACACGTACGCTCTGCCACGATGCTCCGGAAAAAGTGCCCAGCGACCAGTGAGTCAGGTTAACTATCTCCGATTCCTTTGCGAAGTTAATAAGCAGATCCGTGACAGCGCTGCATATATATCCTATCATTATGCCGATCACAAGCAGCATCGACATGTTTTTTACTTTTCCCGTAAAAAGCAGAACAAGCAGGAGCGACAGCATCGATCCCACAAATGAAGCTATCACGGTGATTGAGAGCGGCATCTGCTTGAAAACGTTAGCCATTGCGATCGTGACGATCGCAAGGAACATCTTCGCACCCGAAGAAATACCGAGCACGAAAGGCCCTGCGATCGGATTCCTGAAGAACGTCTGGATCAGAAAGCCGGAAAGCGACAGCGCGCCTCCGAGCAGTACCGAAAGCATAATGCGTGGCAGGCGGATCTTCCAGATAACGTTATACGCTACACGGTCGGTCTCGTCGCGCAAAAACACGATCCTGAGGATATCTTTTACCGAAATATCCACACTGCCGCTTTTTATGCTCCATATCACCGCAATAAAGAATAATATCAGGAGAGACAGAAACACTATGCAGTAACGCATAGTATTTCTGCCTTGTACGGTCAATTTACTCATTTAAGTTTGTAAAGATATGTCAGCTGTTCGGTCGAAGCATCCGCCGTGAGCATAAGGTGTATGTCGTTGATCATATTTCCGATCGTGTTCTGGATCTGGAAGAAATCGGGAGTCGTGCACCATACGTTTCCTTCCTTAACGGCTTTCATCTCGGCGAGGAACTCTGCTTTGGCTTTGAATGCGTCGAGGGTATCCGGTTTTCCGCCCAGGCTCCAGATGTAAATGATATAATCGGCATCTTTTGCTTTGTCGTAGAATGCCTCCATCTCCATCTGTACGGTGCCGGTCTTTCCTACGCCCACGTCAGGAAGCGCATATTCTCCTCCGGCTATCGTGAGCATCTTGGTCATGTAGTCGTCCGCGTTGCGTGCGTAAAGCTTGCCCTGAGACGTGATGTAGAACATAGCGACGCTCTTGCCTGTCTTTTCGATCTTTGAAAGCTCTTCAACGTAATTATTCTGAGTATTGAATACGTTTTCCGCGTTTTCCTCTTTATTGAAGATCGCTCCGTAAAGTTTAGCCCATTCTACGCGCGCAAGCGGATGGTCTTCCTGTGCGGACTGATCGAGAACGATGCTGACTCCGAGGTTTCCGAGCTGTGCGGCAACGTCTTCTGTAAGCATCGTGGAGAAGAACGCGAACGTTGTTCCCTGAGCGGTGATCTTCTCATAATCAGGTGTCTTGTAGTTTCCGATGTACGTTAGCTTTTTAGCGTTCATCGCGTCTTTAACCGCGTCGATATACCACGAATCAACGTCGTAAGTTGTCAGTGAAATAGCATCGAGCGCACCGATGGCGTTGATCAGGGACGTTACAGGCGTAGATGATACGAGGATATTGTTTACGGGCTGCTGAAGTACGATGGCATCCTTCGGCGCGTCTTTCGGGACACTCATGTTTTCAGGGACGATCAGCATTACGCTTACGTCGTCGGGTGAGTTAATGACTTTTGCGATCTTATACCCGCCCTTGTAGTAATCCACGCTAAAGAACTTTGCATATTTAAGTTCCATCTGGTGGTCGAGGACGAGCTTTCCGTCGTAATTTTCCTCCGGCGCTTCGGTCGGATCTCCGGGCTCAGCCGTGCCCGGGGCTTGGGTCGGATCCGTGTTTTGGGGTTCCTTAACTTTGCAGGCAGACAGCATCGTAACTATCATCACGATCGCCGTCAAGAGTGAAAGGATCTTGAGTTTCATGTTTTTCTCTCCTTTATGAATAGTTTGAGCGCCGTCAATAGCATCGGCGTTTCAAGGTCTATCCGGCGTTTCCCGCACCGGACAACTCCACCAAAGCAGGGCTGGCATTCGGACTTCCTTTTTCAAGGTCACCGCTGCGGAACAGTTACGGTCTTTCACCGTATTCCCCTTTTGAGGCACAGACATAAGCAAACCGTGCCCCCTGCTCGCTATCAGGTTGGAGATATGTATGTGAAAAGGTCTGCGCGCTCGGCCTGTTCACATACAAACTGGCCGAAGTATAGCATTTTGTATTATGTTTGTAAAGAATGATTTATGCCTGACTGCTCCTTCAACCTGGAATCACGGTTTATGTGCCAGTCGGGCGCCGTCTCTCGGCCGGGCGGAGGTCAACGCTGGCACACAAATCGGTTTATTCGGGTTTTGTGTGCCAGCCGGGCGCCGTCTCTCGGCCGGGCGGAGGTCAATCTTGGCACACAAATCGCCGGATCTTAAGATCGTGTGCCACTCCGCCTTTTCCTCCGAAGAATAATGAACAATAGAAAGAATATACCGAGCAAAGGCGTAATCCAGCCGTGCAGCGTCACGCTTCATTTGAAAACACAACACTGTCTCTCTTAAAAGCGGGAAGATTTCCCTTAATTATAATTTGAGGTATGATATAGATGTCATCCATATTTTCATCTGTACCATTAATATGCTTAAACAGCAATTCAAAGGAAGATTTGGCTTGCTGATATGGATTTTTATAAATCGTAGCCAGCACCGCGCCACTTTCTATATTATTTGCGATCTGTGGATACAGGTCAGTTGTTACGATCTTGATCTTGCTGCCCGCAAGCCCGCTCCTGACAAGTTCATCCACTATGGCATCGGAATTGGCAGAAGTAACGAATACGCCCCCAAGTCCAGGATATTTGCGCACGACTTCTCTTGTCTGAATTCGCGACAATTCAAGGTTTTCTTTAAAATCACTTACTTCTTAAAATCGGTCTGTGTCAAATGAGCAATAAAATGGGACAAAATCGCTCAAACTCGAAATTTTGTCCCATTTGCAAAAAGGGCGCCGCTTCAAGGCGGCGTCAAATGAGCAATTGAAGTGTACCCCATGTCAAGGACAATTTTGAATTTTAGGGGGTAAAAGATACCCCAGATATGCTATTATGCATATGCTTTCC
>DBVV01000147.1:0-2676 GCA_002308795.1 Mageeibacillus sp. UBA1255
GCCGGCAAACTCAAGCCGGAGCATCCCCCGATTTTATAAAACTTTTCACGGAAACAGGAAAAGAGCCGTTCCTAACTCCCACTTGCCATTGCCGGCCCTTGTGATGTAAAATTATATTAACGGCGCGGCAGGAAGGCCGCGATCCGTACGCGCGACAGGAGGAACGATGGCAACGGATAGTTACCGCACTCCCGCAGGCTTCGCAGAAACGGAGCTGACAGAAAAAAAATCAAGATTTATTGCCGCCGTAAAGCCGGTTGCCACAGAAGATGAGGCGCTCGACTTTATTAAAGTGCGCCGTTCAACTTATCCCGACGCCAGACATCACGTGTATGCCTACGACGTATGCACGGAAGAAGGAGAGTATTGCCGCTACTCCGACGACGGCGAGCCGCAGGGCACGGGCGGGATGCCGGTGCTCGACGTGCTGAAAAAACGCGGACTGGTCAATGCAGCCGTCGTTGTCACCAGATATTTCGGCGGTACACTATTGGGAGCGGCAGGCCTTGTTAGAGCATACTCCGGAAGCGCGTCAATGTGCCTCGATGCCGCTGGAGAGGCGGAGATAAAGCTCTGCAGCCGGATAGCGATCTTGGTGAACTACACCGACGGAGGCCGCGTGCGAAATTACCTTGAGGACAGATCCGGGAAGAACTGCGGCGCTTCTACTGCGGCGGAACTTCTCCTGACAGATATAGAATACGATGACGGCGTTAAATTTACAGTACTGGTGCCTGTAGGAATTGTAGAGCAAATAAAAAAAGACCTTACTGAACTTACGTCTTCGCGTCTCGTAATGACCGACGGAGACAATGAATATGCTTGTATTAACGGAGGACTGAAATGAGAAAATACATTCTGTCAGCGTTCGCTGATGAAGCGGGCAGCACACTGGACCAGCAGATCCGGGCTCTTAAAAGAAACGGATTCACACATCTCGAAATACGCGGCGTAGACGGCATGAGCATCGGCGACGTGACCGGTAAGAAAGCATCCGAGATCAAAGCCAGGCTTTCAGACGAGGGTATTTCAGTGTTATCGATAGGGTCGCCATTCGGCAAACAGCAGATACTTGACGACTTCGGGCCGCATTTTGACAAATTCAAGCACTGCCTGGAGACTGCAGTTATTCTCGGAGCAAAATATATGCGCATATTCAGCTTCTTTATGCCTCATATTCCTGAGGAAAATGCAGATGAGACGCATAAATACGGCATGTATTTCGATGAAGTCATTAATAGATTGTCTGGATTTATCGAAGAAGCGGATAAAGCAGGGATAATACTGTGCCACGAGAATGAAAAAGGAATTTACGGTGACGTAGCAGAGCGCTGCCTCCAGATACATAAAGCATTGCCGGAGTTAAGAGCAGTGTTCGATCCGGCAAATTTCGTACAGTGCGGCGTGGAGACGTACAGCGCGTGGACAATGTTAAAACCGTTTGTCGAGTATATGCACATTAAGGATGCAATGCCTAACGGTACCGTCGTTGCTGCGGGACGCGGAGTCGGAAACGTGAAGCGGATCCTTAGCGAATATACCGGGGAGATGTTAACACTCGAACCGCATCTGGCAGTTTTTGAAGGACTTGCGAAACTTGAACAGGACAGAGGAGCGGCAACCGTTGACGGCACCGTATTCGGCTCGAAGGACGAAGCGTTTGACTTCGCCGCGAAAACGCTGAAACAGATACTGGCAGAACTGTAAAAACGAAATTGACCGAACGGTCAAAGAATCAGATAAATAAGATAAATAAGACCACGGAGGCATTTTTATGAGATCCGGAGCACAACTTTATACCGTGAGAGCTTACTGCAAAGACACCGGTGCGCTCTCCGAAACGCTGAAAAAGGTGGCGGATATCGGCTACACGACGGTCCAGCTTTCGGGCGTCTGCGCATACGACCCCGACTGGATGGCTGAAGAACTCAAAAAGAACGGGCTCATCTGCGCGCTTACGCATTATGACGGAAACAAGATCCGCACGGAGCCCGAAAAGACGGTGGAGGACCACAAAAAATTCGGCTGCCGCTACGTCGGTATCGGCTGTATGCCGGGAGGACTGGGAAAGCCTGAGGATTACGATAACTTCGTCTCTGGATATAAAGAAGCCGCTGCAAGGATCGCGAAAGCGGGCGGGTATTTTATGTACCATAACCATCACATGGAATTTATGCGCGCTGCGGACGGAAGACTGTATATAGAGAAGCTAGCCGAAGCGTTTACGCCTGAAGAGATGGGCTTTACGCTCGATACGTACTGGGTGCAGTACGGCGGCGGAGACCCGGCTCAGTGGATAGAAAAATTGTCCGGACGCGTCCCGTGCATCCACCTGAAGGATATGGCGTGCGTTGAACGGCAGCCGCGGATGGCGGTAGTGGGAGAGGGCAATATTAATTTTGACCGCGTCCTTGAAAAGGCGGAGGCGGCGGGGACAAAGTATCTTCTCGTGGAGCAGGACGATTGCTACGGGGAAGATCCGTTCGAGTGCCTGAAGAGAAGCTACCTGAATCTTAAAGCGATGGGTATAAATTGAAGCGAACCATAAACGGAGAACATAACGGGAGGTTATTATGAGCACTGTAAAATTAGGAATCATAGGCGTAGGTAACATGGGATCAGGCCATATTGCCAACATACTGGCAGGCCGCTGCCCGGAGATCGAAGTGGCAGCCG
>DBVV01000147.1:2712-3020 GCA_002308795.1 Mageeibacillus sp. UBA1255
ATCCCTGGCGTTGCCGTCTTCAACACGGCGGAAGAAATGCTTGACAGCGGGCTGGTCGAAGCGGTCATCGTAGCCGTTCCGCACTATTTCCACCCGAAATACGTTATGGAGTGCTTCAAGCGCGGCATCCACGTCATGTGCGAGAAGCCTGCAGGCGTGTATACGAAGCAGGTAAAAGAGATGAACGAAGCGGCGAAGAGCGCGGGCGTCGTGTTCGGAATGATGTTCAATCAGCGTACCGACTGCCTGTACAGGAAGATGCGCGAACTCGTTCAGTCGGGCAAATACGGAAACATCAGGCGTACGAA
>DBVV01000147.1:3178-3330 GCA_002308795.1 Mageeibacillus sp. UBA1255
CACGACATCGAGGTCGAGGACGACGTTACGACGTTCGTAGAGTATCCGAACGGCGCGACCGGCACGTTCATCACGTCCACCGGCGACGCTCCCGGCAGCAACAGATTTGAGATCACGATGGACGGGGCGAGGATAATTGCCGACGGCCGCAA
>DBVV01000116.1 GCA_002308795.1 Mageeibacillus sp. UBA1255
GAGGGGCTTAGGCTGATGCATAAGGCACTTGCGGACAAGCGCATGCCGGAGCTTTGTGATTATTCGGAAGATGATTTCACCGCCGCACGTCCGGTCCTCGATAAAGAGCCTGTGATCCGTTCGAGAGTTGAACACGTGATCAGGGAAAACGCGCGGGTGACAAGGGCTGCCGAAGCGCTTTCGAAGGGTGATCTTAACGGGTTCGGTCTGATCCTGAAGGAGGCTAATGAGTCGATAAGATACCTTTACGAGGTCACAGGCGACGAGCTTGACGCCATGTTCGACGAGGCCCAGAATTTCGATTACTGCCTCGGTTCCCGTATGACCGGCGCCGGATTCGGCGGATGCACTATAAATATCGTTCCGTCCGATAAAACGGATGAATTCTGCCGCGAACTCGGAAGCCGTTATGAAAAGAAAACGGGGATCAGACCCGAGTTCTACATCTGCTCGATAGGAGACGGTGTAAGAGAACTTAAGATCTGATCCGCATTTCCGCCACGCGCGTTTTATTATAATACACAGTTAAGCTGAAGCATCTCCGGATCCGCCGGCGACACGCACGTTTTTCAATCTGACTGCCATCGGGCCTTCGTATGAAGAATCCGAATAGCGCTCTTTAGAAAACGTCATACTGCCCTGGACCTCGGAGATGTTGCCGTTCACGGAACCTCCGGTCAATATCTTTACGCCGTTTTCCGTGAACAGGTACGCCAGGCGTATCTCTCCTCCGAAAAATCCCGACAGGCTGTCTGTCTGAAAGTCTGAAAAGCTTACCGGATAGAGGCAGCCCTGCTTCATATTATCAAATCCGGTATCTCCGCAGTCGAGGCGTATGTTCCTGTACGTCCCCGTCGGTTCCGCCCCGATGTACCTGCACTGGCGCGTATATCCGTGCAGCAGCTCAAGCACGCCTTCCGTGATTAGTTTACGCTCGGGCATGAAAATACCCTCGTCGGAGAAGGGAGAATCCGGGAAGACCGTGACTGACAGCTTTTCACCGGAGATATCTTCACCCTGGACCGGCGTGCCGGGAGCCCAGTCAGAATAACCGGGGTATATCATTGACGCGTTCGATCTGTCGGTATAATAGCTAAGGAGCGTTTTAAGATGTTTTCCGGAAAGGATCACGTCGTAGATACCATCCGCAGGAGGGGTATCGGCCATTGCCCGGTCGCGCACTGTCGTAAGAGCTTCCGAAACTGCGGTGCCGAGGCCGTCAATATTCCCGGGTGCATAGTCGAAATCGAAATATTGTTCCACGTCCCGCGGCTCGCGGCACTGGACAACGTATTCGCCCTTTACCTTGCGCTTTGTGTATTTCACGTCTGTTCCGGTCGAAGTAACTATCCGGACGTCAACGACGCTTCCGAATATCTCGGCACTGTTGATGAAACTCACGGGATCGTTGTCCGCGCCGAACAGGACGCCGGCAGCTCTGAGCGCCAGCTCTTCCGCGGTATCGCCATTGCCCCCCGCAGGCTCTGCATACGTTTCATTTGAAGGCGAAGCGAGTTCAAAATACTTGTTTCTTACGTACAGGGCAGCTTCGTATGCTCTCGCGAGCTGTGCCTGGACCTCCAGTGCCGTAAGGCCCGGGAAAAGTTTGACCTCCGACTCCCCCTTCATTCGCTCACCTTCGTAAACGAAATCGCGGTATACTTTTACGCGGTAACCGGTGATATCGCGTGAGCGGGGCATATCGAGGTCTCTTCGGACGAAATACAGTTCGGCCGTATGGACTTTCTCCTCAATCGCTATATATTCTTCGATTTCTGTGGCTCTGAGCGCCGCCAATATCATTTTAAGCATTATCTATACCTCCCCGACCGCCTTTAACCGAGGCGTACCTTTGCTTTGATGTACGGTCCTCCGTCGCTGACTTTTACCCACTCTTTATATCCTTTACCGCACATTCCGCCGCCGGAAAATTCGACGTTTCTGCTCATCATCGTTATAGATCTCAGCAGGTCCGGAACGTACCCGGTAAGCACAACGGGAGAGTAGATCTTCCCTGTAAGTTTACCGTCCGCGATCTCTCTTGCGTGGCTGACCATGCACTGGATACCCCAGTTTTTGGGATCTTCCATGCCGCTGGTGGGATTTTCGAGCAAAAAGCCGTACTTTATTGACGCTATCATATCATCGACGTCGTCGCTGCCGCCCTCGAAAAACGTGTTTGTCATTCTCGTGTATGCTTTCGCCCCGAAATCCTGGCGTCTGCCGTTGCCCGTAGGCGGCGTGCCCAGAGAAAGGGCGCTAAGGTCATCGCTTATGCCTCTTTTCAATATGCCTTTTTCTATTATTACGGTGTCGCGCGCTTCCACACCTTCGTCGTCGAAGAAATACGATCCCGTCTCATACGCGGCGATTCCTCCGTCGTGCATCGTTACCAGTTCCGAGGCGACCTGCTTTCCGATATGATCCTTCGCCAGTGCCCTGTCTTTTACGAACATATCCATTTCTACGCCATGTCCGAATGCCTCGTGAACGATCATTCCGGTCACGTCAGGAGTGCAGATGCAGTCGTAAGTTCCGGGGATCATTGGCTGGCTTTCTAAAAGCGCTTCTACGGTTTCTACCAGATATCCGAGCTTTTCTTTGATCCCGTCGATTATCTCAAGTCCGCCGAGGCCGGAGACGCTCGTGTAAACAGTTTTAACTTCCTGCCCTCTTTTTGCCATAACAGAGACAGCGCCTACCGTCCATAAAAGATTCTGAGTCAGATCCCGTCTGGCCGAGAGGAACAGCTTGTGTATCTCCTGATATGTCACGCTGATCCCGCAGTCAATAAGCTTCGGAGACATTGACAGCCCCTCTTCCCGTATGCCGGAAATGACGTCGATGATCTTTCCGTCGCCGTATTCGTCCGGATGGATCTTATACGTCGTATTTTTTACGAAACTGAGTTCCTCTTCTTCGATCCTGCCGCGGGACATATTGCCCGCGAATCCCTCGAGCCCGTCTCGCATTCCTATGATCTTTTCCCTGACCGTATCGAGAACGTCCTCTATAGAATCGTCGCTGATCTGACTCAGGCTGTACTCCGCAAAACCCTTTTCGTCACGCACCCTTATGACTATGCCTCGGCTTGTATGCAGAGGATTCGCCGTCGCCGAAACGCCCCCGGCGGAAGCCGTGTACGTCCGTGAGGAATTGTCCGTGGCAAGTATGCTGTAATAGCTGTATTCTTCTCCGAGTCTTTTACCAAGTTTGAGCAGGACCGGCCGTATTTCATCCAGATATATGCTCGACCCGACTTCAGATAATTCTTTCATTTTTTACCCTCCGTACCGTATCGCCGCTTTCGTATCGCGCCGTACGGTTTTATTCTGTAAGTCTGCTATTTCACGCGGTGCGGATACATCACCGTTTTCGCAAGCGCAAGCGCTTCTTTTCTGCCGAATAGTTTTTCGACGAGCTTAAGACCGAATTCGGTCGCGCATCCGGCGCCTCTGCCTGTGATGAGATTCCCGTCTTCCACGACCGCTTCCGTTAAGTATTCATATTCGTCTCCGTTAAGGCATCCCGGATATGAAGTCACTTTTTTCCCTTTGAGTATTCCGGCGCGTTCGAGTGCGATCGGCGCGGCGCATATGGCTGATACTACTTTCCCGGAATCGAACATTTTGCGGGCAAGTTTTGTGACCCTTTTATCGTCGCGTAGAGAGTTCGCGTTCTTCCCTCCTCCCGGCAGGAACAGGCAGTCGGCGTCAATTTTCCCGTTCATCTCTTCCCATACCGCGTCGCTTGTTATATTTATGCCGTGGCTTCCTTTCATGATCCTGTCACCGGTCATGCTGACGACGGTCACGTCCGCTCCTGCTCTTCTCAGCAGATCAACGGGGGCAATAAATTCAGTTTCTTCGAATCCGTCGTGTACCGCTACCAGCACTTTAACGGCGTCGTTTTTGTCGTTTTTCATGGTCATTCATTCTCCTTCTTTCAGCATGCTGTCGAACTCCGCGGACAACGTACGGATATTGTCGACGTATATCAGTTCTCCGCCTCCGGGCGGTGATGATATTCCTTTTTTATTTCCTGCGGGAAGATATATTTTCGTAAATCCCAGCCTTAGTGCTTCGTTCACTCTTTTTTCTATGTTCGTGACCGTCCTGATCTCTCCGGTCAGTCCGAGTTCGCCTATATATACTGCTTCCGACGGGAGCGGTATCCCGCGGTATGAAGACATTATCGATGCGCAGACAGCCATATCCGCGGCCGGTTCATTCAGCCTTATGCCACCCACGACGTTTATGAACACGTCGCATTTCCCCAGCGCGTACCCGGCGCGTTTTTCAAGCACGGCGATCAGCAGAGATATGCGGTTATAATCGAGGCCGGCGCACATCCTTCTGGGCATGTTCAGGGGCGAACTTGTTACCAGCGCCTGGACTTCGAGCATCATGGGACGGCTGCCTTCCATTGCCGCCACGACCGAAGTACCGCTCACACCGCGGGGCCTTCCCTCGAGCATTGCCGACGACGGATTTTCTATCTCGCACAGGCCACTGTCACGCATCTCGAACACGCCGATCTCGTTCGTTGACCCGAACCGGTTTTTAACTGCTCTCAGGATGCGGTAGCTAAGGTGCCTCTCCCCTTCGAAATACAGTACGGTATCGACCATATGTTCCAGCACTCTCGGCCCGGCGATCGAGCCTTCTTTAGTGACGTGCCCTACGATGAATACGGTGATCCCGAGTATTTTTGCGATCCGCATGAATTTCGCAGTGATCTCTCTTACCTGGCTCACGCTTCCGGGCGCGGACGTCAGCTGGTCGTCTTCAAGCGTCTGTATCGAATCCAGCACTATATATGACGGTTTTATCTGATCTATCTGTGAGATTATGCTGTCAACGGAAGTTTCGTTATAGATGAACAGCTGCCCTTCCTTAACGCCGAGTCTGTCTGCTCGCATTTTGATCTGGCGCTCGGATTCCTCTCCCGAAACGTACAGCACGCGCCCGGCGGACAATGAAAGATGGCCGGATATCATCAGCATAAGCGTGGATTTTCCTATGCCGGGATCTCCAGCGACGAGCACCATCGAGCCGCGTACGATGCCTCCGCCCATGACTCTGTCAAGTTCGCCTATACCCGAAGAATCGCGTACGCCTTCTTTCCCCGAATCGATCTCATCGATCCTGAGAGGCCCTGAGCTGTTCGTCGCTATACCGTTCAGATTTCCTTCGGCGGCGCCGCTTTTTTTACCTCGTTTTACTTCCGAAGGCTCCTCGACGAACGAATTCCATTCTCCGCAGCCGGGGCATTTTCCGAGCCAGCCGTTCGATTCATATCCGCATTGTGTACAATAAAAAACCGTTTTGCTTTTCGCCATTAGATATCACGCTCCGTCCGTCGCGACTGCCTCCAGCCCGTCACCGTCCTGTTTTACTCTGACCGAGATAACGGCGCGAAAAATATTATCGCCGCCCTTTTTCTTCCTGAGGCCTGCGGCAGGCGCCGCAGCGGAATGTTTCAGTATCTCCTCCGAAAGCATATCCTCGATCTCTCTTCTGATGACACGTTTAAGAGGTCTTGCACCGAATTTAGGATCAAATCCTTTGCTGGCAACGTACTGCGCAACTCCTTCTTCGAATCTGATCTCTACACCGCTCTCCGCGCCTCTTTTTTTCACGAGCTCGAGCTGGAGCGCGGCAATATCTTTTATCTGTTCCTGCGTAAGAGGCCTGAATATGACGGTCTCGTCGATCCTGTTCAGGAACTCGGGCTTGAACACTTTTTTCAGCTCATTCTTAACGGAATCGGACATTGCTTCGTACTTGTTCTGCTCCGTGTCGTCGCTGAATCCGAGGGTGCGTCTGTCTGTTATATCACGCGCGCCGACGTTTGAAGTCATTATGATAACGGTATTTTTAAAGTCCGCCGTCCTTCCTTTCGCATCGGTAAGGATGCCGTCCTCCAGCACCTGGAGCAGGATGTTGAACACNNGGATGCGCCTTCTCGATCTCGTCAAAAAGGATAACGCTGTACGGCTGCAGCCTGACTCTCTCTGTTAATTGACCGCCTTCGTCGAAACCCACGTATCCGGGAGGTGATCCGATCATTTTTGATACGCTGTGCGGCTCCATATATTCCGACATGTCTATGCGGATGAGGCTGCTTTCGCTGCCGAAAAGATTTTCCGCAAGCGATCTTGCGAGTTCTGTCTTTCCGACTCCGGTAGGTCCCAGGAATATAAATGATCCGATAGGCCTTTTGGGGTCCTTCATTCCCGCGCGTCCGCGTCTTACGGCTCTCGATACGAGCGTGACCGCCTCGTCCTGACCGACAAGCCTTTTATGGATCGATTCTTCCAGCTTCAGGAGTTTCTGAGAGTCTTCCTCCCCGACTTTTTCAAGCGGTACGCCGCTCCATTGCGAAACGGTCTGAAGTATATCGCCGATCTCCACGACCGGGACGGAGTTCTTCTGCCCCGCGCGTTTTCCGGATGGCATTTTCGGCGAGCCTTCCAATTTTTCCCTAAGCTTCATTTCTTCGCGGTTGAGCTGCATCGCACGTTCGAAATCGTATTCTTTTACTGCCGCGATCTTTTTTCTGTACAGCTCATCTACCGTCGGTTTCGAAACTGACTTCCTGCCAGCCTCATCCGTGAATCCTGCGCCTGTTTGCGGATCATTTCCTGCATCCCCTTTTCCCGCGGCATTTCCGATGCTCCTCATCCTCACGAGAGTGGCTGCATCATCGATCACGTCTATCGCTTTATCCGGTAAAAATCTGTCGCTGATATATCTTGCACTCAGTCTTACGGCCGCTTCAGGCACGCCTTCGTCAAATCTCACGCCGTGATATTTTTCGTACGCCTCAAGCACGGCTTTGATCATCTCGACCGCCTGATCCTCGTCAGGTTCTTTAACCGTAACCGGCTGGAACCGGTGGGACAATGCCGCGTTCTTTTCAAAAAGTCTTTTATAATCTGACGTTGACGTTGCACCTATTATCCTGAGCTCGCCGCTGGACAATCCCGGTTTAAGCAGCCCGCCGACGTCTCCTCCGCCCTCCGATGCCATCGCCAGAGTATGGATGTCGTCAATAAACAGTACGACGTCTTTATCTGCGAGCGCTTCGTCAATTATAGGCTGCATACGTTCCTCGAAATCACCGCGGTACCTTGTCCCGGCAATTATAGCGCTCATATCAAGCCGGATTATTTTCATCTTTCTGATCGCGTCGGGAACGTCTCCGTTTGCGATCTTTGCGGCCAGTCCTTCGACGAGCGCGGTCTTTCCGACGCCTGATTCTCCTATGACACACGGACTGTTTTTAGTCTTTCTCAGGAGTATCCTGATCATTCTCTGTATAAGCTCATCTCGGCACGCTACGGGGCTGTATTTACCTGCAGCGGCTTCTCTTACCATATCGACGCCGAAATACTGGAGCATTGACATCTGAACCGGCGGCACACCTTCGCGGCCTTCTCTGCCTCCGCTCTCCGCCTGCTGCCTGGCGCCGATCTCGCGGATAAACTGCATTGCCTCCTGCTGTTCCGCTTCGTCGGGAAGTTCGACGCCGTTCATCTGGAACATCAGTTTGCGTTTCATTATTTCATTTGTGTTGATTAGCTGATATACCTGGCTGGCGATCTGTCTGTCGTTAGCACCAAGAGAGCTTATTATATGAAGAGCGTACGTGTCGAAGCCCAGGAGCTGCAGAAGCAGGTGGAGCGTTCCGACTTTCTCCTGCTTCCCTTCAACGCTTCTGCGCACCATGAGGTCGTAGCAGTCCGATATTGCTTTTAAAGCTCCGTAGCTGTACTCCGGAGGGCCCGATTCGGGGTCCCGGGGCTCTTTATCCATATATTCTTCGAAATTAATTATGGAGCCTTCCTGATCAGTGTCGATATCCGGCTTTTTATACGTTTTTGCGAGTGCCATGAATATTTTATCATGCGTTATCCCGAAATCGTACAATATATCGGACGTGACGCCTGTGTACGGGTCGGCGAGCCCCCAGAGCAGGTGGCCGGTGGTGACCGTACGGTCTCCCAGGTCGTCGCACAGCATCTCTGCCATCCATATCGCATGCTCTGCTTTATGGGTAAAAGCACCTTTATGCTCTCTGACAATTTTACAATAAAAGTCTCGTTTCACAGAACTTCCTCCGTTGACGGCCTGCTTTAAAAGCAGATCCTGACTGTCTCAGTCTTCAAAAAAGCACCTGATCCCGGAAAGAGCGGCTATGCCGGCAGTTTCCGTGCGCAATATCCTTTTTCCGAGCGAGATGGCTTTAAAGCCGCATCTTAAGGCCGTTTCGGCCTCATTCAAACTGATCCCGCCTTCCGGACCGATAATGACCGATATGTCATTTTCAAATGCTTCTCCTGCTTCGGTCAGTACCTTTTTTAGTGTTATTTCGTCTTCGTTTTCATATGCCAGCAGTTTCAGTTCATCTTCCGGCCTTCCCGTTACTGCTTCGTCGAACTTTACTATCTTTTCGATCTTCGGAATCATACCTCTTCCGCATTGTTTGGAGGCTTCTTCCGATATCTTCTGCCATCTAATTCTTTTTTTCTCCGCTTCTTCCGGTTTGAGGCGGACGACGGTATGTTCCGTCATCACGGGCTGTATACGGTACACGCCCAGTTCGACGCATTTTTGTATTATAAGTTCCATTTTATCGCCTTTCGGTACGCCCTGGATGAGCGTGACCCTGACGCGCGGCTCCGTCGTATTTTCATCGGTTTTTTCGACGGCTGCTATAACTGACGAAGAGTCGCAGCTGGTTATTTTCGCGGTAAATTCCTTTCCGTCCGTCGCGCAGAAGATAACGGTATCGCCGGGAGCCATCCGGAGAACGCTTACTATATGCCTGACGTCCTTTCCGGTTATTTCTATTATCCCCTCCGACGCTGCTCTCTTCGCCTGTTTTTCGTCAATAAAAAATCTCCTCATGATGGTTATCTTTACCTTATCTTTACCTTATCCCCGTCAACGTCAATGTCCGGCGTGTCAACCGTTTTAGCTTTACCCTGCCACGGCAAGTTCGAGTGCGAGCATACCGCCGATATTTCCCGTTTTTATCGCCTGGTCGAGTTCCATCGTATATTTCAGCTTTTCTTCGAGTTCTGCCGCTGTAAACCTTCTGCACTGTTCACACTGTTTTTTAACCGGGTACGCCTTCTGCCCCGTCGCGCGCTGTATATCGTTCTCCCGCATACCGTCCGCAAGCATCAGCTTTGAGCGCAAAAGGTTCTCCCAGTTCCGGGAGATCATAGAAAGCACGCCAAGCACAAAACCCCTGTCATTTTCATTTCCGTCAACGATCGCGTGAAGCATCTTTAAGGCGCCTGCGGTATCGTGTCTGGATACTGCGTCCGTAAGGTCGAAGATACGTGCGTTTAAAGACAGACTGCATACGCTTCTCACGTGCTTTTCCTCTATTTTCCCGCCTTCGGGCACGGTCAATATCAGTTTTTCAAGTTCGCTCATCAGGTTCGTGATATCGCTGCCGAGCCCGTTTATCATCACGTCTGCCGCATCCGGCGTCAATACCCTTCCTGCCGCCTTTGCCTCCGACGCGAGCAGCTTTTTTATGTCGGATCCTTCGGCAGTCTTGCATTCGAACACCACTCCGAGCTTAAGGAACGCTTTGAACGTCGAAGTGCGGCGGTCAACTTCGCTCTCTGTGAACACTACCGACGTTCCCGTGCCGTAAAGGCCCTCTAAAAAACCCGTTTCCCCCGATTTTTTAAAGAACCCGCTGTCGCGTATTATAATAAGCTTCTTCTCTCCGAAGAGGGACAGACCGCTGATCTCATCCTCGATATCACGGATATTGACCTCGCCGGTAAAATTCACCACGTTGATTTCTCCGTCGGACAGAGCTTTTTTAAGTCTCTTCAGATAAAGATCTTTAAGATATATCTCTTCTCCGAACAGCAGGTACGCGCTTGCATACTGCCCTGAAGAAAGATGTTTTTTCATCTCTCCCACGGTAGCGATCTCTCCGATTACAACGTCTGCCATACCCGCACCCTCTCCTTTCTGAAAAGTCCGATCCGCCCTATCGAGAAGCATATCCCGCCGCCGGTATCGGTACGGAAAACCTCAGCTCCGCATCCGGTCAGCCTTCCGATAGCTTCTTTTGATGGATGTCCATAGCTGTTATTCCGACCTACGCTGATTATAGCATATTCGGGCAAAGTTCGCGACAGCATTTTTGCGCTGCTTCCGGATGCCGAACCGTGGTGCGGGACTATCATCACGTCAACGTCGGAAAACGCGCCTTTTTCAGCCAGCTCATCCTCTCCCTCTTTCTGAAGGTCTCCTGCCGCGATCATACTTCCGGCCCTGCACGAATACATCACGCACAGAGAAGAATTGTTTTCATCGGTGTCAGAACTGCCTCCGAAAAAAACGTCGGAAGAAAGAAACGACATTGTCACCCCGCCCAGCTTCACACGGTCTCCGTCAGACGTTTCCTGAACTTTCCACCCGGCCTCCCAAGCAGCCTGACGAACGTAAAGGAGGGACGGGGCATTGTCCGCACTGACGTACACGACGGCAGGCGGAAAATTCGAAAGTACCGACTCAAGACCTCCCGTATGGTCGGAATGGCCGTGCGAGATGACGATATAATCGAGCTTTTTTACCCCCTGCGCTCGAACCACTTCCACGATATCCGTCTGCCCCGTGCCGGTGTCGACGAGGCCGGTATATCCTCCCGCTTTCACGAGCATCGAACTCCCCTGTCCGACGTCGATCACGAGCGCCTCGATCATCGGTCTCTCTATCACCGAGTTAACGCCGAGCACTATCACTGCGATCACGGTCAAAGCTGCGGCAAACCTCGCCGCCCTGCTCTTTTTCAGGCTACATACTGTTTTTTTTACGATCTCAAGGGCAGTCTTTCTAAACGGCGTGAGCGTCAATATCACTGCCGCGTATATTATCAATATCAGCCAGACAGGCGGTCTTCCCGTGCTGATGCGGCCTATCGGCTCCGGCAGTCTGCTCCCTGCGGCNNCGGCAATGACCGCAACGAGCCTGCACACGAGTTTCATCACGTATTTAAGCAGCCATTTCAGCGGTCTTAAGACGAAGACCGGATCCGCCAGCGCCAGCAGAAACAGCACGTATCCCCCGATGCAGACGAAAGCGGACAACGGAGACGCATAAAGAGT
Organism: Mageeibacillus sp. UBA1255; assembly: GCA_002308795.1. Lineage (GTDB taxonomy): Bacteria > Bacillota > Clostridia > UBA1212 > UBA1255 > UBA1255. Next base: position 11,147 of record DBVV01000116.1, read on the forward strand.
GGTTACCAGCCCTGCCGGCGAGATGCTCCCGAACATATATGCGCTAAGAGGCATCAGAGCAATATTAACGCTGATCCCGGCGCACAGCGCGCTTTTATTCACGGCGCTTATCTTTTTAACTCCTCTGCGCTCCCGGTATTTCATAGAGGTAAACAGCTCTTCGACGCCTGGCGCGACGAATATAAGTGCGATGACCGAAGCGTAACTAAGTATAAATCCCGTATTGAAAACGACGTAAGGATTTATAAGTATCTGTACCCCCGCCGAGAAACACAGCGCGTTGAAACGGTCATAAGGCCGCTCCAGGACGTCGCTTACCATGCTGAAAATCGCTCCGAGACCTGCTCTTAATACAGAACTGCTGAAATCAGCTATTGCCATAAAAGCAAACGTAGGCAAAAGGAGAAGAAGTCTCCTTGCCTTGAACCCGGTCTTCCTGTTGCGCACGACTGCTTTTAGAGGAAGAAGCACGAACGCCACGTGCATGCCCGAAACCGCAAGCAGGTGCGACACGCCGCCGTTTCTGAAATTTTCTTTTGTTTCGTCGTCAAGCGCCCCAGTATCTCCTGTCATGATCGCCGTCGTCAATACCCCGCTGTCTTCTCCCAGGAGTTCTTTGAGCTTCCGCCCCGCGAGCGACCTGACCGCGGCACCGGGCAGGTGTATTATCCCCGGAAAAGCGTTTTCACGGTCCATAGCGATCTTTTCGATACCGTCTTCGTAAATTTTGATCGAATAAGATACTCCGCGCGAAAGAAGATATCTCCTGTAATTGAATAATCCGGGGTTTCGCGGAGGATCAGGTTCGGATATATAGCAGTGCGTCAGTTTTACGAACGCTCCCGATGCCAGCGAAAGCTTTGTTTCCTCATCCAGACCGGTAACGTCTGCGATGGCTTTAAACGTACTGTTTACGAACAGCATCCTGTCATCCTTATTCCATACGGTTTTATAAATAAAGCCTTCGATGGCATCGCTTTTTCTAAGAGCACTGACTTTCTCCGGATCAGTTCTTCCCAGGCCGGTAAAATGGACCCTGAATCCTCCCGCAAGCACGCAGGCAATCATAAAAGACAGCATAAACCGCCCGTAAAGCAGCGCGAAATTCCTCTTTTTGCTATGATTATTAATATTTTGATCGAAACTGAAATGGATCATTTTCCGCCCCTCTGAACCGCTGTTTTACAGCTGAAATCAGGAAGCGAAAACTACCTGCGAATAAAATGCTGCGGCGCCCCCGTGCGTTAGAAATTATACTCCGGATGCTGGAAAAAGTAAAGCGGAAAACCGCTTTCCGGCTGCGGAAGCGGTACTCTAAAAGATGACAGGATCACTTATTTTTGCGCGCTTTAAGTGCTTTATATGCAGCCTCGATCTTTGCGAAGCGATGCGCCGCTCCGGCCTTGCTGACAGGCGGCCTGCACATCTCGCCAAGCTCGGTAAGGGACAGTTCGGGGTTTGAAAGCCTCAGCTCGGCGATCTCTTTTACGGCTTCCGGCAGTCCGGAATAAACGCCCGAGTCGCGAAGTGCATTGATCATTTCGACCTGTCTGAGACCTGCGCTTATTACCTTGTTTATGTTTGCATCGTCGCAGTTAAGGACGCGGTTGCTGTTTCTGCGCCCTTCTCTGACGATCCTCACGTTTTCATACTCTAAAACTCCGCGGATCGCCCCGAGGTTTACGAGCAGAGCGGATACCTGTTCCGCGTCTTTAAGATATAAAACGAAGCGGCTGCCTTTTATTGTCCCTTTCGGCACGATATCACACAGCTCGAAAGCAGCCATCCCTAGTTCGTATGACGCTATGGTCTTGAAAACGATCTCAAAATGTGCCGGACTGTCCGGTTCGCTTATATATCCGCCGGACAGAAAACAGCCCCTTAAAAAAGCCGCTGCACTGCCTTTATCTTCGATCGACACCTGTCCGCTCCAACGCATATCGAGCCCGTAAACAGTCTTCGTTCCGTTCCTGAAAAACGCCCTTTCGATCCTTCCTCCGGAGCGCAGACACAGTTTCTCGGCATGAACGGATACGTCTCTGCTGCCCGTGCGAAGTTTTCCGTCGGTAAGCATAAATATACCGTAAAATTCGGCCTTTTTATCCGACTTTCTCTTTGTCTCGACAGCTGTCAACTGCGTTTTGATTTCAGAAGTGAACGACATTTTGTCTCCCGGCACGTGTAAACCGCTTTTAGTTTACAGCATTCTTATAAGTATAAGTTTGTGAAGAGCTCTTGTGCAGGCGGTATAAAGCACCAGTTTTCCCTCATCCGTCATATAAAACGGATCGTTCTCACCTACGACGGCAACGGCATCGAACTCGAGGCCTTTGGCAAGATAAGCCGGAAGGAAATATTTTCTCAATTTACCGGTATTTTTACCTTTGAACCCGACAGACCTGGCAAGCAATTCCGCCTGACGCCTTGTCCGGGTAATAAACGCTACGCTCTCAAGACCTGCGTTCGAAGCTTCGCCGCATACCGAGCCGATAAGCCCGCCGATCTCTTCCTCGAAACGATCTGCGCTAATTGACACGATCTCGGGCTCTTCACCGTCCCTGACCGAACGTATTGACCCCGCCTCCCTGCCGAGCACGGAAGCAGAATAATCAACGATCTGAGACGTTGACCTGTAATTCGTCGTGAGCGTGTAGCGCTTGAAAGGTCTCCTGGGGATGATCGAACGTATGCGCTCGACAAAATCTCCGGTGTTGCCGAACACGGCCTGGTCGCTGTCACCGACGAAAAGCATATTCGTCCCCGGAAAACGGCGTCGGAGCAGTTCAAGAAAGATACAGCTCAGATCCTGAGCTTCGTCGCAGATCAGGTAAAACACTCCGGGAAGCGGCGGCGCGGTCAATATAAGGTGCAGCACGCCTATGGCGCACGCGTCTTCGAACATGTCATCGTAGAACGTCAGAGGAGTCAGGTCGATACCGCACTTTTCGATGAACGCCTCGTCCGTATACATTCTCCTGTAAAGATCCGGAGCGCTGAGTCCGCGCATCATTGACCTGAGCGAATTAAGCACGAACTCTTTATTCGTCTCTTTAAATATCCCGTTCCTTCTGCAAAGATCATCCCGCACGCTCTCGAGCCGCCTGAGCAGCGGAACGTCCTGGTAGGTCGTATAGAAAAGCCTGTAAAGTTCATCCGCGCTAACGCTGCCTTCCATCTCCTCGGTAAGAGGCATCTCGCGCGGTACAAAAATGCAATTGCTAAGGTGATCAACGTAATCCAGCACGAGCTTTCTGAAAGTCTCGGACGACTTCAATCTGCGGCAGATCGCCATTGCCTCCGCCTGCGAAGTCTCCTCGGCTGTACTCTCAAGCCCGAACTCACCGGCCGTCTCAGCCTCGTCCAGCCTTGTCAAATACCGCATCTCGCCTATATCGTCGATGACCTCCGAAAGCAGATCCTCCTGAAGATACGGACGGATATTGTCCTCACCCAGGTCAGGCAGAACGGTAGAAATATAATCCGAGAAATAATCGTTTGGCGAGATGATCGCAAGCCCCTCGTCTTTCATCCTGTTCCTGAAACCGTACAGGATATACGCGGCTTTATGAAGCGCCACAGACGTCTTTCCGCTTCCTGCGCAGCCCGAAATGACGGTGATCCCCTCTATATGGTCTCGCACGATCCTGTGCTGCTCCTTCTGGAGCGACTCGACGATGATACGCATATGCTCGCCCGCGTTTCTCCACAGCGCCTCGGACAATATCTCATCGTCCGACGGCATACTGACGCGGCTTACTTTTACGAGCTCCCCCTTATTGAATCTGTACCTGCGCTTTTCGCTGAGGTGGACGTCCTGCCTCCCCGCCGGCGTATCGAAATATGCCTCTCCGGGCTCGCTCTCATAATAAAGCGAACATACGGGCGCGCGCCAGTCGAACGTGATGATCTCGTCTGTCTCCGGATCCCTCAGCGTCTGAAGCGATATATAGAGGCGGTTATTCTCCTCCGGCTCGTCTTTATACACAAAATCGATACCGGCGAAATACGGCTCCTGGTCCTGTCTCTCGAGCTTTTTAAGATGCGCGAGCACCCCGATGTAATCAACGGTATCCAGCGCCTCGTTACTGATGAGATCGCGTTTTTCATCATCTTTGAGCTCCGAGAAATAATCGCTGAAATATCTGCGCTGTTCCAGAATCTGGTTTTTCCGCCTGCCTGAAGCGGCCAGTTCGGCGTCAATGCATGCTTTTATCGCGCGGTGCGTAAGTTCGGCGTACTCCCGTTCCTCTTTGCTTATTTCATTTATCCTGTCGTCAATTTTCATGAACGGTCTCCTTGGCTGATCAGGCGGTGTGACGCACCTGCATTAATCTTTATCTGCTTTTTCAAGTCCTATAGCGCCGTCTTTAACAAAGATCCTGACGGTGTCTCCCGATGAGACCCTGCCGTCCAGATACATCTCGGCCAGCTCATCCTCGATATGCCTCTGGATGTACCTGCGCATCGGACGGGCTCCGTATTTCTCATCGAACCCTTCCTTTGCAAGAAGTTCATATACACCGTCGCCCACAACGATCGAAACGCCGTTGTCCGCACTCTCGCGTTCGATCTCGCCGACCATGAGTTTCGCTATGCCCGCCATGCTCACCGGATCGAGGCTGTCGAATACGACGATCTCATCGACGCGGTTAAGAAATTCAGGCCGGAAAATGTTCTTCAGCGCTTCACGCGAAGCATCGGCTGCGGAAGCCTTTTCATCGGCAGAAAAGCCGATGCTCTTGCTCTTTAACGAATTGCCCGCGTTGGACGTCATTATGATGATGGTATTCGAAAAATCCACCACCCTGCCCTGGCTGTCGGTCAGGCGCCCGTCGTCAAGTATCTGCAGAAGCATATTGAAAACGTCCGGGTGTGCTTTCTCGATCTCGTCGAGCAGTATAACAGAATACGGTCTCCTTCTGATCTTCTCGGTAAGCTGACCGGCCTCGTCGAATCCGACGTATCCCGGAGGCGATCCGATCAGTTTCGACACCGTGTGCTTCTCCATATACTCCGACATATCCAGACGGACCAGAGCCTCCTGCGTCCCGAACAGTTCGATCGAAAGCTGACGTACGAGCTCCGTCTTTCCTACACCTGTCGGACCTACGAGTATGAACGACGCCGGTTTGGTGTGTTTCCTGAATCCCGAGCGGTTCCTGCGTATCGCCCTCGCGACTGCCTCGACCGCTTTATCCTGTCCTATGATGTGCTGCTTCAGCCTGCCTTCCAGCTCCATGAGACGTCTCGCTTCGTCCTCGGAAACCGTATGCACCGGTATCCCGGTCCACGTCTCTATAACGCCCGTGATATCGTCGAACGTCACGTTATTATATTCGTGCTCCTTCAGTTCGCTGAATTGAGCGTCCAGGAGAGCGAGCTTGTTCTTACCTTCCGCGATATTTTTGAAGTTTTCAAGCCGCTCATCCTCGGTATTGCATTGCTTGTTCTCCATCGCCTCGATCTCGCCCGTAAGCGCCGCGATCTCGGCGGCAAGTGCGTCGATCTTTCCGAGAGTGTCGTTTCTGAGGTTTGCGCGCGATGCCGCTTCGTCGAGGACGTCAATAGCTTTATCGGGCAGGTATCTGTCCGTGATATATCTTTCAGCCAGCTTCACGGCTTCCTCTATAAGCTCGTCGCTGACGCGCGTCTTGTGATACTCCTCGTAATGTGCCTTTATGCCTTTGAGGATATCTATAGTCTCGGAGACGGAAGGCTCGTTTACCATAACAGGCTGGAAACGGCGCTCGAGTGCGGTATCCTTCTCGATATATTTGCGGTACTCTTTAAGAGTTGTCGCTCCGATCACCTGTATCTCTCCCCTGGAAAGAGCAGGCTTCAATATGTTCGCGGCGTTCATTGACCCCTCGGCCTCTCCCGCGCCCATGATATTGTGGATCTCGTCGATCACCAGAATGACGTTGCCCGCGTTTTTCACTTCGTCCAGGAGCCCCTTCATACGGCCTTCGAACTGGCCTCTGAACTGCGTTCCGGCTACCATTGCCGTCAGGTCGAGGAGGTAGATCCGCTTATCCAGAAGCTTTTCGGGCACCTGCCTGCGCGCGATCCTGAGCGCCAGTCCTTCTGCGATAGCAGTTTTACCTACGCCGGCCTCGCCCACGAGCACGGGGTTGTTTTTCTGGCGGCGGTTGATTATCTGTATCACGCGCTCCGTCTCCCTGTTCCTGCCTACGATATTATCGATCTTCCCTTCTTCCGCCTTACCTGTAAGATCGGTGCCGTACATAGAAAGGAACTTGAATTTCTGCTGCTTTTTCTCGGCTTTATTATCCGCTCTGCCCTGGGTCTTCGTGCTGTCGCCGTTTCCTGCGGCGTTTTCGTTTTTCTTCTCGTCCGGTCCCAGGATCCTGCCGGAGCCGGCAAGGCCGCTGAAACTCTGTCCGAGGTTTTTCAGCATTTCGAAAAAGTTCGGAGCCCCGGTCGATGAAGGAGTAGCGCCGCTGCCGTCAGAAGGAGCCTGAGCGTCCGCGGAAACGTCTGCGTCAATATCGTTTTTATCTGCTCCCGCCGCTTCGTCCATCTGTTCGGTGATCCCGGTCATTTCATCCGCCATCGCCTCAAGGTCCTCGTCGGATATATTCATATTCGACAGGAACTGGTTCACCTGAGGAAGATTTAGCTTTTTAGCGCAGACGATGCAAAGCCCTTTATTAACCTGCTTCCCCGTCTGATCTATCTGTGAGACGAAAACCGTCGCTATTCTTTTGTTGCACATCGAGCATATTTCTCTTTTCATCTTTTATCCTTCTCCTTCCCTCGCCCGCTGCCGCGAACTTCGGAATGATCCTTAGCCTTCTTTTTCGCTTCGCGGTCAAATATATTCTTCAAAAACTGTCCTGTGTACGATCCCGCAACTTCCGCGACCTCTTCCGGCGTTCCGGTGGCAACGACCCTGCCTCCCGCATCTCCGCCTTCCGGCCCGAGGTCGATTATATGGTCCGCGCATTTTATTACGTCAAGGTTATGTTCAATGACCACGACGGTATTGCCCGCGTTCACCAGCCTGTCCAGTATCTCTATAAGCTTTTTCACGTCGTGCGTATGAAGGCCGGTAGTCGGTTCGTCAAGGATGTAAAGCGTATTGCCCGTACCGATCCTTGACAGCTCGGACGCCAGCTTTACACGCTGCGCCTCTCCTCCGGACAGCGTCGTTGATGACTGACCGAGCTTCATATACCCGAGTCCGACGTCAACGAGCGTTTCGATCTTTCTTCTTATCGCCGGAAGGTCGGTGAAAAACTCCGCCGCTTCGCTGATCGTCATATCCAGCACGTCCGCTATATTTTTCCCTCTGTAACGTATCTCCAGAGTCTCGCGGTTATATCGCCTGCCCTTGCAGACCTCGCACGGAACGTAAACGTCCGGCAGGAAATGCATCTCGATCTTCTTTATTCCGTCTCCGGAGCAGGCCTCGCACCTGCCTCCTTTAGCGTTAAAACTGAACCTGCCGCTCTTATATCCTCTCGCCCTGCTTTCAGGAAGCATCGCGAACAGATCTCTTATCTGCGTGAAAACACCGACGTACGTTGCCGGATTGGAGCGCGGAGTCCGTCCGATAGGAGACTGATCGATACATATGCATTTATCGATATTCTCCTTACCTGAAACGGAGTCATATTTCCTGCCTATCGGATCTTCGTCCGTATATATCTTCGAGAGCACCTCGTTCACGAACGAACTCTTGCCGGATCCCGAAACGCCTGTCACGCACACGAATTCTGCCAGAGGAACGGTCACGCTGATATTCTTGAGGTTATTGACTCTGAGCCCGTTAACGGTGACCGATCTTCCGCTGCCGGGTCTTCGGTCAGAAGGCACGGGAATGCTCAGTTCTCCTGAAAGATATTTACCTGTAAGCGAATCCGGACAATTCATTATTTCTTCCGGTGTTCCGACCGCTACGATCTTTCCGCCGTGAACCCCTGCCAGCGGTCCGACGTCAACGATGCAGTCCGCAGACATCATCGTCTCTTCGTCGTGCTCAACTACGATAAGCGTATTTCCGAGGTCGCGAAGTTTCTTCAGGGTCGCGAGCAGCTTCTGGTTATCCCGCTGATGAAGACCTATGCTCGGCTCGTCAAGTATATACAGCACTCCCATCAGTCCGGCGCCGATCTGCGTCGCCAGCCTTATACGCTGCGACTCTCCGCCCGAAAGCGTCCCTGATGATCTCGACAGGGAAAGGTATTCGAGCCCCACGTTCACAAGGAAACTCAGCCTCCCGCGTATCTCCTTAAGAATATCGTGAGAGATTATCTCCTTCTCGCCTTTCAGCTCCAGCCCCTCGACGAACGTGAGCGCGTCACGGACGGATTTGTCTGTAAACTCAGATATGTTTACACCGCCGAGCGTAAAGCATAAGGATTCTCTGCTAAGCCTTTTACCTTTACAGTCCGGACAAATGTTTTCCGACATATAATACTCTATCGGGTACATCTCGAAACTGCCTTCAAGCTTCCTGGCATAATGCGCCTTCAACACGTTCATTATCCCCACGTAAGGCTGTCTTAAAAGTTTATAGCCGTTGTTGAACGGCACGTTTTTATCCCCGCTGCCCGAGACCACTACGCAGGCGATCTCATGAGGGAGTTCTCCCACCGGAACGTTTACGTCGAACTTATACGTTTTCCCGAGCGACTCGATTATCGCCAGCTTCTCAGTAAGATTATTGTCCAGAAGCATCGCCATCAGCACGTCATAAGTGGTGCGGTGAGATATCTTGGCGATAAAATCGTCCTCCTGGAACTGAACTATCCTGCCTATTCCCGAACACGTCGGACATGCTCCGGCGGGACTGTTGAACGAGAACATTCTGGGAGATATCTCGGGAAGGCTGATACCGCATTCCGGGCAGGCGAAATTCTGGCTGAAAAGTACTTCAAGCGCAGCTTTATCGTCATTTTTCTCTACTAATTCATCTATTTTCGCATCGACGCCCGGCATGCAGTCTTTCACCCTGATAAGATCCGCAGCACTCATTCCGGAACCGGGAGTGATCGATACTATCGCCAGTCCGGAGGCAAGTCTGAGCACGGTTTCAAGCGAATCGGTCACCCTGCGCTGAAGATCCGGCCGTATTACCAGCCTGTCAACTATGACTTCTATATCGTGATTTTTATATTTTTCGAGCGTTATCTCCTCGTCAAGCGAATACATTTCTCCGTCGACTCTGACGCGTGAATATCCGTTTTTCCTGAGAGATTCGAAAAGCCTGGCATATTCTCCCTTTCTGTGCCGGATCACAGGCGCAAGCAGCTGAACGCGCATTCCCTCCGGAAGCTTCATCACCGCATCTGTCATCTGATCGACCGTCGTTGCCTTGATCTCACGACCGCATTCAGGACAGTGCGGCACACCTACGCGCGCGTATAAAAGCCTTAAATAATCGTATATTTCGGTCACGGTACCCACCGTAGAACGGGGGTTCCTCGACGTTGATTTCTGATCGATCGATATCGCCGGGGACAATCCGTCTATGCTGTCTACGTCCGGTTTTTCCATCTGTCCGATAAACATTCGCGCGTACGAGGACAACGACTGCATATACCTCCTCTGTCCTTCCGCGTAAATCGTATCGAACGCCAGAGAGGATTTGCCCGATCCGGACAATCCCGTAAACACCGTAAGGCTGTCTCTGGGTATCTTCACATCTATATTCTGCAGGTTATTCTCCCTTGCACCTCTAACTTCTATATAATCCTGTTTCAATTCTCGCTGCTCCTGAGTTTTCGTATTATATCCCTGTACTTAGCTGCTTCTTCAAATCTCAGTTCTCCCGCTGCCTCCGACATCCTGCCTGTGAGCAGATCCAGAAGTTCGCCTACCGAAAGTTCAAGCTCTTCGTCTGTCAGAATGAGCGCCGAATCCGACGTCAGGTCGTCCGTGCCTGTCTTTCGCCTTGTATTACCCTGATATTTTCCGCCGCGTCCTCCGGCTCTGCCGGGCCTTAGGATCTTATCCAGCGCGCCTTCTCCGCTGTCCTCTACGACCTTTCCCGTCGAAATAACTTCGCGAACGCTCTTGGTTATCGTCTTCGGGACGATACCGTTTTTCCTGTTGAAATCCAGCTGTATCCTGCGGCGGCGGTTCGTTTCCGAGATCGCATCCTGCATTGCCTCCGTGATGCTGTCGGCATACATTATGACTTTCCCTGAAGCGTTTCTGGCTGCGCGGCCTATCGTCTGGATGAGAGACACTTCGCTGCGGAGGAAACCGACCTTGTCCGCGTCCAGGATCGCCACTCTGGACACTTCAGGCAGGTCGAGCCCTTCTCTTAAGAGGTTTATTCCGACGAGCACGTCGAAAACACCGAGGCGCAGATCGCGGATGATCGCCATACGGTCGATCGTTTTAACGTCGGAATGCATATATTCAACTTTAATACCCATCCCGGAAAGATGCTGCGTCAATTTCTCAGCCATTTTTTTGGTGAGCGTCGTCACCAGCACGCGCTGGTTCTGCGCCACGACGCTGTTGATCTCACCGATCAGGTCGTCTATCTGCCCCTCGACCGGCCTGACCTCTATTTCGGGGTCAACGAGTCCGGTTGGCCGTATTATCTGCTCCACCACGTTTGTTGACCGCGAACGCTCGAACTCGGAAGGAGTCGCACTGACAAATATCACCTGATTAAGTTTGTCCTCAAATTCATCGAACTTGAGCGGCCGGTTATCAAACGCCGAAGGGAGCCTGAATCCGTACTCCACCAGCGACATCTTGCGCGCGTGATCGCCGTTGTACATTGCCCGCACCTGCGGAAGGGTCGCGTGAGACTCGTCAATAAACATTATGAAGTCTTCCGGGAAATAGTCTAGAAGCGTGTACGGCGGGCTTCCGGGAGCACGGCCGCTTATGTGCCGCGAGTAATTCTCGATCCCGTTACAGAATTTCGTCTCGCGAAGAAGTTCGAGGTCGTACCTGGTCCTCTGCTCAAGTCTGTATGCCTCTACGATCTTGTTCTCCGCTTTAAGGACAGCGAGCCTTTCCTCCAGTTCCTCTTCTATCGTCTCTATGGCGTGCTCCAGTTTCGCATCTGTCGTAGCGTAGTGAGACGCCGGAAAAATAGCCGCGTGGTTGAGTACGCGCCTTAGCGTGAAATTCGTCACGTCACATTCACATATCCGATCGATCTCATCGCCGAAAAACTCTATCTTTATTATAGCGTCTTCCCTGTCGGAAGGTCTTATGGAGAGCGTGTCCCCCGATACCCTGAAAGAGTTTCTGGCGGAAAAATCACTCCTGTCATATACGTAGTTCATCGCAGCCAGTTTAGCCGTCAGTTCGTCTATCTCCATATGCATCCCCGGCCGGAGCGACACCATCAGATCGGTATAATCCTCAGGATCTCCCAGACCGTATATGCACGATACGCTGGCGACAATGATAACGTCTCTTCTCTCAAGCAGAGCGGCTGTCGCGGAATGGCGCAGGCGGTCGATCTCGTCATTCACGCTCGAATCTTTTTCGATGTACGTATCGGTGGCGGCAATATATGCCTCGGGCTGGTAATAATCGTAATATGAGACAAAAAACTCCACTGCATTGTCCGGGAAAAACTCCCGGAACTCCGAACAGAGCTGAGCGGCGAGCGTCTTATTATGCGCAAGCACGAGCGTCGGTCTCTGGACCTTTTCTATGACTTTAGCCATAGTATAAGTCTTTCCGCTGCCCGTCACGCCTAAAAGAGTCTGGCAGACGTCGCCCGATTCTATGCCTTTAGCAAGCGCTTCTATCGCCGCAGGCTGATCGCCTTTAGGTTCATATTCAGATACAACGTGAAATAAATTCTGCTCCATTACAGCCTTTCCATACGCCTCCCGTTAAGTAAATGCTATGGTAGATCAGGCTTGATATCCGGCGGGAGGCGTTCAGACTACAAAACCTACTTTTTCGTAAACGTCTTTAAGCGTTACAGATGCGATCTCAGACGCTTTCATGCGCCCGTCTTTAAGCACTTCGTCGAGATAACCTTTATCCTGCATCAGCTGCGCGTATCTTTCTCTCACCGGAGTGAGGGCGGACACGACTGCCTCTCCTACCGCGGCCTTGAACTCGCCGTATCTGGCATTTTCAAACTCGTGCTCGACTTCGATAACGTTCTTATCCGTAACGGCAGCGTAAATATTGATCAGATTGCTGATGCCGGGCTTATTCTCTTCGTCGTACCGAACTTCAGAACCGGAATCGGTGACCGCTTTCTTGAATTTCTTTATGATCGATGAAGGATCTTCGACGATCAGCACGAAATTCGACGTATTAGTATCGGACTTCGACATCTTTTTATCCGGATCCTGAAGGCTCATGATCTTAGCACCCTGGCGAGACAGAAGAGGGTTCGGGATGACGAATGTTTTTCCGTAGAGACGGTTGAAACGATCAGCTATATCCCTTGAGAGCTCCAGATGCTGCTTCTGATCCTGCCCGATAGGGACGAAATCAGACTGATACAGCAGGATATCCGCAGCCATAAGAACGGGATAAGTGAAAAGGCCGGCATTGATGTTATCCGCATGTTTTGAAGATTTATCCTTGAACTGCGTCATTCGCGAAAGCTCACCGTTATACGTGTAGCAGTTAAGGATCCACGCAAGTTCCGCGTGTTCGTGCACGTGCGACTGAAGGTACAGGACGTTCTTCTGAGGGTCAAGGCCGCACGCAAGGTAGAGGGCGAGCAGGCTGTAGATCCTTTCTTTAAGCTCCGCGGGCTCCTGTCTCACCGTCAGCGAATGCATGTTGGCAATGCAGTATACGCAGTCGTAGTCGCTTTGCAGTTTCGGGAAGTTTCGAAGCGCACCGAGATAATTACCGAGCGTAAGCTGCCCCGACGGCTGTATCGCGCTGTATATTCTCTTTTTATTAACTTTTTCTTCGGTCATAACGGATCATTCCTTTCTCTGAAGCGACGCTGAACGCGTCCGCATATTATAACATATTGTACATACACAGTGCAAATGAAAGTTGACAAACGCCGGTCAATCTGCAATAATTCACCGTAGAGAAAGGAGCGGAGGGCATAGAGAATATATCACCTTCGCAGTTCGGAAAGATAATATGGAAAACAACGGATCTAAAGTTAAAAAGCTGACCGTAGCAGGGACGGACATATCCGCATTCAGCATTGTCTTCAGCCGCAGGAACGAAGAGCCGGAAACCGCGTCATACGCTGCAAAAGAGCTTGCCGCATATATAGAGACGGCAGCGGGTATCAGGCCGGCGGTCATTGACGACAGTGACGCAGGATCGCTGATGATCCGCAATAAGATCATCGTCGGAAAAACGGTTTTTGACACCGGAAAAGTTAAAAAAGCGCAGGAAAAACTTAAAAACAACGGCTACGCTATATTGACCGACGGAGGCAGTCTGTTTCTCACTTCACAAACCGTCACGGGAGCGCTGTACGCCGTATACAGTTTCCTGGAGGACTTCGTCGGCGTCAGGTTTTATTCGTCGCATTTCGAGACGGTGAAGCCGGCGGATCATATAGACATTCCGGCTGACGTTAACGTTTCATTCTCCCCCGTAGTTATTAATCGCGACACGTTCTGGTTCGATACGTTCGACCCGGCATTCTCGGTAAAACAGAAGATAAACGGGTATCTGCGCCGCGACCTTACCGGATACGGAGAACAGATAAAATACGCCGGAGCGTTCGTACATTCACTTCCGGATCTGGCCGGAACCAGCCATGCCCCTGACGTACAGCCGTGCCTCACAGACCCTGAAATATATAAAAAAGTGCTCGGGAACGTCAAAAAACAGTTAAGAGAGCACCCGGATGCCAGAATAGTGACAGTATCGCAGAACGACTCGTACCCCGAAGGACGAGGATGCCAGTGCGAGAACTGCAGGAAGATCGACGACCGCGAAGGTACGCCGATGGGTTCGCTGCTCACGTTCGTAAACAGAATAGCCGGAGACATAAAAGACGAATTCCCGGGCGTTTACGTTGACACACTCGCCTATCGGTACACAAGAAAAGCGCCGAAATACCTTAAACCGGCTGATAACGTCATTGTCCGCCTCTGCTCGATCGAATGCTGCTTCTCCCACACGCTAAAGAGCGGCTGCGGGCGCAACCGTGAATTCACGGACGATCTGGAAGAATGGTCCGCTATCTGCGATAAGCTGTTCATATGGGATTACACAACCGACTTCCTGTACTACGTGAACCCGTTCCCGAACCTCAACGTCCTTTACGACAACATCCGCTATTTCGTTGAGCACAGCGTGATCGGTCTTTTCGAGCAGGGCAACGGCCAGTCTGTTTCGGGAGAGTTCGGCGAGCTTCGCGCGTACCTGATCGCGAAGATGATGTGGGATCCTTATATGAGCCGCGAACGCTATTATGAATATATGGACGATTTCCTTGAAGGCTACTACGGAGCCGGATGGAAATACGTCAGGAAGTTCATCGATCGCACGTCTGAAATGGCCGAAAAGGGTCATATGGGTATTTATTACCCGATCGACAAGATCCTCGGGACCGATCCGGACAATGCAAAGGAGTGCGTTAAAGAGCTTTCAGAACTCTGGGACAATGCACTTGCCCTTTCTGACGACGTTCACCGCGGCAACGTCGAGAAGTCTTCTCTTCAGATCAGATACGCTGCTCTCTGTCTCTGCTGGGACGAGGTTTCATCTCCGGCAGAAAAGAAGGCGCTGTACGATCTTATGAAAAAATATAACATAACATACTACCGCGAAGGAGTGCGGCTGCCGGACACGCCGGACCTGAATTGTCCGCCCGACAGATGGTAAGAGCCGGAGCGTTGAAAGCCGGATAAGGAGATAAAAATGAGAGAATTTGACGAAAAATACTGCATTGACACGTTTAAAAGGCTGCTGGACGTTGACAGCACCACCGGTCAGTACGAAGGCATACAAAAGCTTACGTGTGAGATACTAAAAGAGCTTGACGTCCCGTTCACGGTAACACATAAAGGCGGCGTGATTGCCGATCTAGGCGGAGAAGGAGATCCGATAGCCGTGACCGCGCACCTTGACGACATAGGCCTTATGGTACGCCACGTTAACCCTGACGGAACGCTAAAGGTATGCCCGGTAGGCGGGCTTTATCCGTTCTATTGCGTGACGGAGAACGTCCGGATATACGCTCGGGGCGGAAAAGTTTTTACCGGTTCGATCTGCCGCACGCCCAATTCCATACACGTGACGGAAGAGGAGCTGCGGTCAACTCTTCCTGATTTCAGGTCGAACGTCTGCGTCGTGCTTGACGAGAACGTTAAAAACGCCGAGGACGTGAAAAAACTCGGGATCGACACCGGAGATATGATAGCGTTAGAACCGCGGTTCCGGATGGAAAACGGATACGTGAAATCCAGATTCGTTGACGATAAGGCGTGCGCGGCGGTATTGTTCACGTATATCCGGGCCATGCGCTCGTCCGGTATCTCCCCCGCTCGAAAAACGTACGCGTATTTTGCGTTTTATGAAGAGATCGGTCACGGAACGGTTTGGCTTCCGGAAGGAGTAAAAGATATACTGGCGATAGATATTGCCCCCACCGGACCTGATCAGAATTCTGACGAACGCAAGGTGTCGGTATTCGCAAAAGATTCGCGCTACCCGTACCACGTCGGTATGATGAACGAGCTTCGAGACGCTGCGGAAAGAGCCGGAGCAGATTACGTAACAGACATTTTCACGCCGCATTACGGCACGGACGGAGACGCTTCTGTAGCCGCCGGCTACGACATCCGCCACGGCGCGATCGGACCCGGAACGCTTAACAGCCACGGATACGAACGGACTCATATCGACGGGCTCCGGAACACGTTTCTGCTGCTTTCGGAATACCTCGGAGAAGCATAAAAAACACGTTTTCGTATTAAAACATATGGAGGAAACATGAAAAAAGGTTTAGTTTCGATCACATTCAGAAGATTAACTCCATGCGAGATCGTGGATCTTTGCGTTGAAAACGGGCTGGATTATATCGAGTGGGGCGGAGACATACACGTGCGTCCTGACGATACAGGCCGCGCAAAAGCCGTAAAAAAGCTGTGCGCCGAGCGCGGGCTTAAACCGGCGGGATACGGCAGCTACTACAACGCTGCAAAAGATTTTGACCTTTTCATCCCCAATCTCGATACGGCGTGCGAGCTGGGTGCGGAGTATATCAGGATATGGGGCGGTAATTCCGCGGCTTTCGACGAGGCGGCAACGGAAAATATCGCGCGTGCCGTTAAACTTGCGTCGGAGCGAGGCCTTTGCGTGTGTCTTGAATGTCACAGGTGGACAATGACGGAGGATCATACCGTCGCTCTTAAGGTGGCTGAGTTAACGGGCTGCCGGCTGCATTTCCAGCCTAATCCTGACATAACGTTCGAGCAGAATCTGCAGGCTCTAAAGGCAACGAAGCAGCATCTTTGCGCCTGCCACGTTTTTGCCTGGGGCAAGGGTGACGTCCGTCTTCCGCTCGAAGCCCAGCGCAGTCAATGGACCGCTTACGCAAGCGTTGCCGGCGACGTTCCCTACCTGCTCGAGTTCGTAGCTCACGACGATCCTGCGAACCTCGTAACGGATGCAGCGGAGCTTGCAAGCTGGCAGGTTAATAATGGATAATGGAGAATGGCAAATGGCAAGTGGCAAGTTGCAAGTTGGAAGTGGCAAATGGCAAGTGGCAAGTGGGCGAACCG
>DBVV01000049.1 GCA_002308795.1 Mageeibacillus sp. UBA1255
CACTCGGTTCGCCCATTTGCCATTTGTCATACCCCTTTGTCCCATATCCCGCGCTTTACCGCTCCGAAAATATTCAGCCTGAGCATCTCGGTATCCATCGGAAGCTCACGGAGGAGTTTCTTCATATTTGCACGCTCACTCGTCTTGTCCGAAGGACAGGGGTTAAACACCACCGGCACGGCGGCAAGTTTTTCGTACTGTTTTATTAGCTTTTCGTCAACGTACAGGAACGGGCGGATCACGTGTACTCCGGCGCGCGCAAGATACGTGTCGGGTTCGAAGCAGAAGAAACGCCCTTCGTAGAACAGGCTGAGCATCGCCGTTTCTATGATATCGTCCTTATGATGCGCGAGGGCAACGACGTTGGCCCCGATCCGCTTCGCCTCGTTATTGAGCGCGCCGCGCCTGAGATTCGCACAGAGCGCACACGGATTCGGCTCTTTTCGCACGTCGAAAACGATCTCGGCGATCTGAGTATTGACGACGTGGAGAGGCACGTTCAGGCCTCTGCAGAATTCTTCCATTGGAGACGGATCGACGCCTTTGAATCCGAGCGAGATATGCACTGCGTTCAGCTCGAACTTTTTCGGGTAGAAACGCCTGAGCTGCGCGAGCACCGCGAGGAGCGTCAGACTGTCCTTTCCGCCCGAAAGACCGACGCAGACGTTGTCGCCTTCGCGAATGAGCTCGTACTCCTGGACGGCGCGGCGCGTGAGGCTGAGGAGCCGTTTCATAAGATCTTTATCTGTCATTATTGTCACCCCGGAGTTCGTAAGTGAGCGTCCTGCCTGCAACGTGGATCTCGACGGTCACGGGCACGTCGCTTTCAAGCTCAAAAGCCGGGACCGTTTTATTGTCCGCTCGCGCATCACATATGAGCGTGAGGCTTCCTCCTTTGAACGGATAGCGCCTGATGCCGTGCCTTTCGGTGAGATTTACGTGCCAGATTATCTTGTTTTCGAGCGCTTTCGGCCGTATCCCGAACACGTATTCAAACAGCACGGAGATTGGAGCGAGCCCGGTCCAGCCCACGAATTCATCTTTCGCGGGGTTCCCTCTGCCGCCTGTCTCGGGCGAATAATTTTCGAAAAGCGTGCCGGTCTCGATAAACGTGCGGACAACGTTTTTAAGGTAGTCGGTGGCAATTTCGAACGCGAGCGTTTCGCTTCCCTCCGCGCCGGAGTTTTCGAGCCCTTTCAGCACCATGTAATTCGTGGGTGCCCATACGGAACCAAGCCAGTAGCCGCCGTCAGCGCGGTAGTTCGGATCGTCCGCGGACAACGTTGGCACGCGGTTTGGGCGCTTGAATTCCGCCGGGTCGTCAAGGTGTGCTATGAACCGCGCTTTGCGTTCGTCGGGGACAATTCCTGCCAGCAGCGTCCAGTACGCTCCGACCGTCTTGACGCCGCTAAGCGATCCGTCGCGGCGCCTGTCAAAATAAAACGCCTTATCTTCGCTCCACATTGTCCGGTTAATGACGTCCTTCAGAAACTCCGCCTCGTCCTCGAGCTCTTTCGCCTCGCCGGACCTGCCGAGCTTTCGCGCGATCATTGTCAATATCCTGCACGACAGATATTGCTGCGCGCACGTATCTATCCAGCTCATAAACGCATGCGACGAGCCAGGATCGTACCCTGCCACGCCGCGCGGCTGATTGTCCATACCGCACGCAAGGCCGCAGCTCCAGTACGTCCCGTCCTGCCAAGAACGGTGTAGCCTCAACCACCTGTGATATGCCATCAGCGGATCGAATATATCTTTGAGGCGCGTATCGTCCCCCGTCGTCTGGTAGTATTCCCACTCCGCCCAGGGCAGCACGTTCGGGCCCGTCGACGCAGGATCGTCGCGCGAAAACTGCTCCCGCCCGTCCTGTTCGTTTATCTCGCGGCTAATGAATCCGTCGCGGTGCTGGTGCGAATAAAAGTTGTCAAGCGTCTGCTGGAAATTGAACGCTTTGATGCCGTATTTTCCGAACATTACGATGAACGACGAATCCCACATAAACAGAAATCCGTTGAACGCGGTGTCAATGAAGTCTGACACGAATCCGGCTTCTTTTTTTGCCTTGCGCAGGTTCCTGAACGCTATCTCCCACGCCTTATCGTACGTCCGAAGCACATCGTCATGCCCTTCCCATACTGGCTCAGGCAGCAGCTCATTCGCATCCTTGTAAAGAGGCAGCGGGCTGTCGGAAGGCTCTTTTGAGGGGTATTTATTTTTAGCGGCGTACGGGTCAGTTACGTAAAAAAGATTGCCGTTTTGCGTGAATTTATCGTGCATATTCTACCTCTTTTCTCTTTTTATGCATAGTGCGCAGCAGCAGGAAGATCACGGCCCCGAACAATGCGCTGCCTGCAGCTGTACCTGCCGTCAGGAGCGGCACGTTCAAATTATTATCTGCTTTCTTTACCGAAACGGGAACGGAAAGAGCAGCCTCGCCGAATTCATTGACGCCGTCGCCGTTGAGGTCAACCGGAATGATCCGTACGTCAATTACGTCGCTTCCAGGATTAACACCCAACAGTTTGCCGCCGGACAATTCTGCGTTTCCGCGGTGAACGGGCGAGAGCCGGTACTCGGCAGGTACGTTGTCAACATTTTCCACCCACTGTTTCCCGGATATGTCCGTCCAGCTGTCAACGTCTACGTACAGTTTTTCCGCATCCTCTTTTAGCACGTACTTTCCTTCGGCCACGGTCAGAAGCGCCGGATAGAAGTCGATCAGATATTCGTTTGTCACGTCGGTCCCGTCTTCGTCGATTATCCTTAACTTTTTAAAACTGTTCATCGAACTTCCCACGTAAAGCTGGCTGCCGGTGGCCTGATAATCTATCCTGTGCCCCGGTTTCAGGCATCCGGACAATATTATGTATCCGTCCTTTGTCAGGTATTCCGCGTCAAATTCCTTCCGTGCGCTCAGTGCGCTTATCTCAAGATACGTGTACGTCCTGCCGTTCTCGCCCCTTACCGTGACCGGAGCATCAGACATTAAGGCGCCTTCAAGCTTTTCAGCATCAGCAGGAGCGTCATTAACGCGCACGTTCCTGAACGCCTCGATCTTTACGGTCTTCCTTACGGTCGCTTCCTCGATGTTGATCTGATTCGAATTGTTTCCGAAATCGTAATCGGAGTACAGTATATACTCACCTGCCGATGCGCAGACTACGTATCCGGATCCGTCTGGCTGTATCCCCTGCAGTAATTCGAGCACTGACCGGTCCATCATATCAGTGTGTGTCAATGCCGCCAGTTCCTCGCTGCTGATCTTTAGCAGTTCATCTTCGCTTATGGTTTCCCCGACATATAGGACTAAAGAATCCAGGTAATAATTTGCGGGCTCAATGATCAGTTCGAACGGTTCTGTTTCGATAACGTACTGATCCGTAACGTCATTGCCTTCGCTGTCAGTCACTGTTACATCTTCCGGCATAGAGGACAATGATCCGGAAAACAGTATTTTCTTTGATGACGCCGAAACGGTATGCCCCGGTTTCAGCAATTCCGGATTCCTCACGACGGTCTTTTCTGAGAAAAGAGGTTCTCCGTCATATTTTTTAGATCTGCTTTCCATCGTGACATAAAGGACGTTGTAGGTGATGATCTGCTCGGGATCAGGAGTAACGAATGACGGATCTCCGCCCGGATTACCCGGAACGCCGTTTTCGCCTGATGCCGGAGGTGTGACTTCAACGGGCACCCACCCCACGCCATTTACGTACACCTCGACCCACGCGTGGGCGTTAGCGCCGGTATAACTGTTTCCGAATTGAGTATCCGTAGCGTTAACCAAGAAGCCTGTAGTGTATCTGGCGGGTATACCCATTGCTCTGTAGGCAACCGTCGCAGCCGAAGCAAAGTGAGTACAGATGCCTTCTTTCGATTCAGTAAGGAAATATATCACCGGATCCTCACCATCCGGAATCGGTTCAAATCTCAAATTGTATTTTGCCGAGGATCTGATAAAATCCGCGACCTTCTCGATGATATCAGGTGAATTCCGCTCATACAATATTCCTGCGTCTGCAAGTATTTCACGCATTCTGCTTGCCGTGTCATCCGGCAGGATCTGGTATATGCTCGCCAGATTATCATATTCGCCGTAGTAAGATTTTTTCAGACCGGCAAGCACGGTCGTGCTGAGTCCTGTGATCTGGTTGTAAGCGCATTCATCGCGGTATTCTCCCGGAATAAAACCATCTAAGGATATCTCATCGCTGCCCCCGGCAGGGATCCCGTATGCAAAATAAGGAACAGGCGTTATCCCGTCTTTCATAAGATCCTTCACCGTAACTTCATTGACCGGCCTGAAACCATTCCGGATAAGTGTAAAGTGAAGGAAGTTTACGGGGTCGTTTCCTTCGGCTCCGGAATTGAACAAACTCATCTGTGCAGGCTCTCCCCAGGAAGTATATTCGTATTGCCAGTAGCTTTTCAACCTTAGGTATATCTGCCCGCTGCGCCTGCTCCGGACGATGCCTAAAACCGTTTTATCATCCGGCGCAAAACCCTCTAACGGTATCTCCGGAGAAAGCACAGCGGAAGCGGGCTCGCTATGATCATCATTATCGACATCGATCCCGTGGCTCTCCCGCTTTTGTCTTAGCAGCTCTTCTTCATCAATGTCAAATACGATGTCTATATTATAGTCATTTGTTCTTTCAGTTATGTCGTTCCAGTTCGTGATCTTCACATCGACGAGCTCCGGCAGCTGCTTTATCTTGACCGTATCGGGTATCGTAGAATTGATGATCTCATAATGATCCTCTCCGGCAATACTACCTTTAATGACCTTAGCGGTCGCCCAGTATTCCGGCCTGTGCCCGCGGTGGAAAAAACCGATCTCGATCGTGACGTTGCGTTTTTCAACTTTGATGGTTCCGTATTCGTGGGTGATATTATAGCTGTCGTGGACGTTGTCCCCGGACGGACCGTAGATCACTTCCGAAAACGTGTTTTTGAACTCGCCCGAATGAACGATGCGCGCGAAATTCCTATAAAAAATAGTGTCGCCTTCGGCAAGCGTTCCTTCGGTTATATTCACTTCTCTGAAATCGTGGTACTCCGCATCGTACACGAACGGTTCTCCGTCCTGGCTTCTGAGTGTAATGCTGCGCTTTTCTATTGTTATGACCCCGGTATCATACGTGATAACATAATGGCCTTCTGTTACTTCCCTGCCTTCAACGGTATCATATATCAGCACTTCAGGTTTATTTGCGAACGTCCCGGCAGTGACTTTTTCAGGCGGAATGAAAGTGATCTCGTCCCCGTCCAGCAGTTCGCCTTTTTTAATTGCAAAGCCGTATTCGTCCGTGCCGAACGGTTTTCCGTCGTATAGTTTGTTTGCGCTTTTTGAAGAAATAAGCAGCTCGATCTTATTGACCGTCAGCTTTCCAAACTCCTTCACAATTTCGTACCTGTCGGTCACGTCATATCCGTCCCGAAGGACATTGACGCTGAACACATTGTCGTAAGTTCCGGGCTCGACCGGTTTTTCGCCGTCAAACGTGACAATGATCTCGTCGCCTGGTGCAGGTCCTTTTTCGCTTATTTCGAACACGTCTGATCCGGCAGGCCCGCGGTCAAATATTTTTTCTGCGTCTCCGGAGCGTATCGTTACCGGACGTTTGGTGATCTCCCACCGTGCCCCCGAGAGCGTCAGCAGATACGAATCCGTAACGTCCTCGCCTGCCGCATTGACGACCGTCAATGCACAGATACGCACTTCTCTATCACCTGGCAGAGCGTCATAATCAAATTCGATCCGGCTGATATTATCACCCGGGGCAAGATTTTCAGTACGTATCGCGCCTGCCGCGAAAATTTGTTCGAAAGACGGATCGTCGCCGTATGCGAACGTGATCGGCATGAGCGATACAGCCGCGGATCGTTTTTCGATACTGATATTTATTTCCTGAGTGCGTTTTATGCCGAACGGATTTACGGTCTTTGCTTCTAACTTATAATTACCCGCTTTCAGCGGTATAGCAGACGGATCCGGTACAGGTATGGCCGCGGCGTTTTCACTCCCGGAATTCTCAGTGACAGAGTAACTGACCCTGCTCAGAAACGCATTCGTTCCGGCGCTGTGAATATCGCCGTAGACACCTCCGCCGCCGGACAATTTTCGCAGATATGTGCCTGAGAAATACATGATCGCCGCCGCAGCGGCCACCGTAAAAGCAACGAAAACAACTATGTGGACAATATGTTTTTTCAGCCATTTTTTTGCCGCATTCTGTCTTCTTACGCGCTTTTCGATTTTCTTTACGTACTCGTCATACATCCCGTTCACCCCGCAAAATGCTCCGAATGCGGCTTATGCATGACCGGTACCGCCGAAGAAGGTGCTATATCATCTCTGCCGGACGAGGGAGAAACGATCATATTAGCGCGTCTGCCCTTATAGTCTTCCCATTCTATATAAAATTTAGCATCTTCTGTCTCTTGGGGCACGTCGATCCGGGCGGATGTGCTCAGTTCGCCTATACCGTCTCCGTAAGACACGAGCGTTGAGTAAAGAATATAATCTTCTGAAAGTATATATTGACCAACGCACCTGCCTTTGCGGTCATATAATATGCAGGAGGCCTTTCGGACCTTAATTACTGTATTGCCCTGGTTCATAGCTATGAGCCGGACGTATGCGCTGCCATCGTCGACTTTTCTGAATTCTGAGTTTATGACGCTTAAAACTGCCTCGCTTCCTTCATCGATAGGCTCAAATTTAAATATTTCTTCCGGCTCGGGAGGTTCAGAAAACGCTGTTTCGGAGGTATTGGATGTTCTTTCTCTGCTTTCCCTGAGTATCCCTGCGCGGGCGCAGGCGAACAGCACGGCGGCAATCACAGCCGCTGCGGTTATAAATCCCGCCAGGGCAAGTATGAGAGATCTCATCCTCGCTTTTTCTTCTTCGGCGGTCAATTTATTCCGTTCGTCTTCCATATTATCGTTCTCCTGAAATTATTCTGTCTAAATACGCTTCGCACTCCGGGAGCTTTCCCGGTCCGAACAGCGTGCGGAGTTCTATGCGTATACCTTCGGCCTCGCGTCTGCATATCACGGGGTTAAGTCCTTCCATCTTGCGCAGTATCTTGTGACAGATCACCGTGTCTGCAGCCTGATCTTCGTCTCCGCCCGCGGCAATATAGACCGGTACGAATTTTTCGAGCTGGCGCATAGTGCGGTTACCGAACGAAAATCCAACACGCTCAGAAAGATATTTGTCTGCGGCAAACAGGCGATCTCGCAGCTGTTCTGAAAGCGGATAGTCGGCAACCGCTTTTTCGAAAAGCACCTGAAGCTCGGCTGCGGTGATCGACGACGGCCCGGAGGATGCGGCCGGAAACGGATTTGCGCGGCTGTTCAGATCGATCACGAACGCGCGGTCGTATACTTTGTCTGATATTGCCAGCGTCGAATCGTCGTTGTTCGCCGTCCCCGCAAACCAGACGTTGTCCGGGAGCAGTAATGTTCCGCCCTCAAACAATTCCGGATCGGACGGGCGGCTGTCGGAAGTCACCCGTATCCGGCGCGACGTGCGGTCAGGAAGTTCGAGCAGTGATAAAAATTCCGCGAAGTAGTATTCGACGCGTGCGATATTCATCTCGTCCAGTACGATCACGTATATTTTCCCGTCGTAGTTTGCGCGGTAAAGCTGCGTGAGCATTTCCGTTTCGGTGTACGAATCGGTGAATTCGTTGTAGTAGCCCAGCAGATCGCTCCGGTCTTTCCATGAAGGCTGCACAGGCATTACCACCGCAGGGTTGTTTACATATTTGCCGAAAGCGTACGGCAGCGACGTTTTTCCGGTACCGGAAATGCCCTGGAGTATGGTGAGCCTTGACGCTGCCATCGCCGCTACGTATGTACGGATCACAGAGCGGTCGTAAAACAGCCCCAGCTGCCCTGCAGCGAAGTTTCTGAATCCTTCCGTGAATTCTTCCAGTGTTATATTAAAGGGCGTTTCCGGGGCTCCGGGGCGTGTTTTTGAAGATCTGTCGTTTTCCTTTCCTTTTTCCGTCTCCTGCCGGTCGATCGATGCGAGCCTCGTAAAGCGGGTCTTGCGGTTTTCTTTTTTCTCTGCGCGGGCTGTCAGTTCTATTTTTATGACTGATATAAGCAGCACAGCAGCGAGCAGCGCGGAGGATGCCGCGAGGACGATCATGATTACCGCGGTGACGATGGCAGCGTTCTCGGGCATCATCAGAGTTATGTTCCAGCCTTCGGGAGCGCTGGCGTTGTCGTGTCCGGCGATGCTTAAGCAAAACAGTGTTCCAACGGCCAGGACGAACATGGCCGCGATGACAAGTATTACGCTGCGTATAACGGCTTTTTTCATTTGACGTCTTCTCCCGCTTTTTCTTCCGCCTTACGGACGTTTTTCCTGATGATCCGCTTGTTCCGCTTCCACTGTTCCTTAAAATATCTGTCGAATGCTTCTTTTTCTTTTTCGAGTTCTATGAAGCCCGCCCGGTCGGATATATCCTCCGGCGATCCCGCGTCATTGTCCGCGATACCCCTGGCGCGCAGTCTTCCTTTTAGCAGACTGCGCTCTTCGTCCCATTCTTTTTTTGCCGCCTCCAAAGCGGCAAGGTTTTTTTCGCGTTCGAGGTCAATTTCTTCCCGGTATTCCTGTTCTTTTTTTTCGACAGTCTCTCTTATCTGGCGCATTGAAGTTGCGCGGACGTCAATTATTTCCTGCCTCAGTCTGCCGTTTTCTGCTTCAATGCGCTTTTGTTCTTCTTCCTGTATGATCTGGCGGCCGATCAGTTCGACTTTTTCGTTCAGCGTTTTTTCAAGTTCCATGGTGTTCTCGGCAAGCTTTTCTTCAAGCAGTTTCGTGTACGCCGTTTCATCTAAATGTGACGCGTAAAGTTCAGCTCGCTTTCTTTCGATGAGGGCATTCTTCTGAAGCTGTTTGGTCAGCTGTAATTCAGCGTCTTCCCGTTCAAGTTCTTTCCGCCAGTATTCCCAGTTTTCGAAAGCTCCCTGATATCCCGCGAAAAGCTGTATCAGCGCGGTCATGCGGATCACGTTCCTGGTGTGCCTGTCCAGTTTTTCGAGGCCGGTTTCTTCACGTTCTACTTCAAATCCCGCGTCTCCCACAACGTTCATGTACGAATGCAGTTCAAAAACCGCTGCGAAATCGGTATTGTTTTTTATAATGTTTGTCCGGATCACGGGCGGTATCAGTTTCGGTGCCGTAGCAAGATCGCGCATCAGCTGCACTGCGAGCAGGCCGTCCGTCCTGTCCAGGATCTCTTCGATCCGAGCGACCGTTTCACGAAAATCTGCAGACGAGGCGAATGATCCGCTTCTGCTGCTTTCTTTCATTTCGAGATAATATGACGCGCTCTCTCCGCTTTTTGAGCCGGAACACGATACTTTTATACAGATGCCGTTGCCCTCGGCAGCTTTTTTGATCTCTGAAAGCCGGAGACTGACGAACGATCTGAGTTGTCCCAGCACCATGTACAGGAACCGGTTCTCGTAAATAGCAAATTCGTCTTCGTTTTCCGTGACGTAAATTTCTTCGGGGAAAACTTTTCCTTCTTCTACGCGTTTTATTGCGCTGCTGTTTTTTGCAAGGTGTGTTATCGATTCCTTTGAGAAGTGTTTTGCCTTGTCGATCCTTACGACGTCCCCTTCTTTTCTCAGCAGGCTTCGGGATTGTTCCACGGCTTTTTCAACGTACGGCATTGCGTTTTCGATCCGTTCGATCCAATCTGTTTTTACTGTGCAGTGCTGCCTTACGGCGCTTACTGAAAATTCGGGTCCGGTGCCGCCTTTGACATCGCCCGGAGCGTTTTCAGTTCCGGCTGCTTCTCCTTTTCCAGCCTCGCCAAAGGCGCAGTCGAGCCCGCGGCTGCCTTTCACGCCTCGTTCAGACAGCTTGTCAAGTTCGCATATTATTCTGTATAAAGCCGTATCGCCGCTGTAATCTGTTTTCATCGTCCGTCAGCTCCGGATGTAGCGGGAGACGTATTCCGTGCAAAGTGGCATGGTTTTTTCTCCGAACAGTTCTTTTATTTTTTCGAGCAGGTCTTCTGCTTTTGACCCTACGTATACCGGGTTCAGGTTTTCAAGTTTTCTCAGAACTTTTTTGCAGAGGATCAGGTCTATCGCTTCCGTTTCACTTCCTCCTGCCGAGGCGTATACGGGCACGAATTTTTCAGTCTGGCGCATCACTCTGTTGCCGAACGTTATCTGAAGTTTGTCGATCAGGTATTCGTCGAGCTGTTCTATCCTGGCGCGGGAGGTCTCAGAAATGTGAGCCGCTTCTGCTTCGTGGAACAGTTCGGTGAGTTTTTTGTACGTGATGCGCAACGGTTCCGTTTCAGGCGCAATAAACGGAGTAGCGCGTCTGCTGAGTTCGAGGACCATCGACCTGTCGTAGACTTTATCTGATATCGCCAGCGTTGAATCGTCGTTGTTTGCCGTTCCGATGAACCATACATTTTCAGGTATGAGCAGTTTTCCGTCTTTTAAAAGTTCCGGATCGGTTTTGCGGCGTGACGATATTACTTCGACCAGGCGGCTTTTGGGATCCGGCAGTTCGAGCAGGGACAGGAATTCGGCGAAATAGTATTCGACGCGGGCAATATTCATTTCGTCCAGTACCGCCATATGGACGCGGTCGTCAATATTTGCTTCGTAGAGTTTGCATAACAGTTCGGTCTCGGTGAAATTGTCCGTGAACTCGTTATAATAGCCGAGCATATCCGTTTTGTCTTTCCATGAAGGCTGCACGGGAATTATTGCCGCACTGCTGTCAACAAATTTTCCGAACGCGTATGGCAGCGACGTTTTTCCAGTTCCGGACATTCCCTGAAGTATCACGAGTTTTGTCACGGCCAGTGATGAAATAAATGCTCTTATCGTGGATATTTCGTAGTATAGGCCCATTTGTGATGCGGCGAAGTTTCTGAATTCTTCGCATAACCGGGTGAGGTCTCCTTTATAATCCGCTCCGCCCCTGGACCTGAGCCGTGCGGCGTTTTCATCGAGCTCTGTGAGTCTGTTGAATCTGACGTTGTCACCGCGCCGTTTTTTATCTCTTTCCCGCATTTTTGCGTCGCTTATATCGCGGACAATTATCAGGATCATTATCGCCGCCACCGCCGCAGTCAATATTATCGCGTACGTCAGTACTGCCTTGTGCGAGGTCAATATATCCCAGATCCTATTTGTATCGTTCGCTTCGGCTGTCAACATAACGTTTCCTCCGTCTGTTATTCTGTGAGTCTGTCAACGTGTATCAGTTGTTTATCTTGTGCTATTATAATATCAAATGGCGTTTCTTTCAATACAGTACCTTTTTCTGTCAGGACCGTAACGCTCACGTAACGCTTCCTTCGCGCCCGCTGCATATGATCTTCTTCCATAAAAAAGCAGAGGCACAGATCGGCCTCTGCTTCTTTAAACATATTAAACGTATAAATGGATCAAGCCAGTTCGATGATTGCCATCGGAGCAGCATCGCCGCGGCGTGCGCCGGTCTTATAGATCCTGGTGTAGCCGCCCTTGCGATCCTTGTATTTAGGTCCGATCTCATCAAAAAGCTTATTGACAACACGGTTATTATCGCCGTCAGTGTTCTTGGTCTTGTAGATCCAGCTTGCGGCAAGCTTTCTTGCGGCTAAGCGGGAAGGCTTGTCAACGCGAACAAGCTCGGTCGTTACTTCGCGGTCAGCAAATTTCGTGAATTTGCGTCCGTTTTTGGATGTCACTACGACCGTAAGTTTCCTGCCTTTGGAATCTACAGGGACTTTGCTTACCTTTACCTGCTTTGTCTCGAAGTTATCGGCTTCTTTAACTGCTGAGGTAATGAGGCGCTCAACGATGCTCTGAACTTCCTTAGCGCGGGTCTCGGTGGTTACGATTCTGCCGTTTTCCAGAAGCGCCGTGGTAAGGCCTCTTAAAATGGCTTTTCTCTGATCAGCCCTGCGGCCTAATTTTCTATATCCCATGGTTTATTTACCTCCAAAATTATTCTTCACTCGATTTAAGAGAAAGACCCAGAGAACTAAGCTTGAGTATAACTTCCTCCAGTGACTTTCTGCCCAGGTTACGGACCTTGATCATTTCGTCTTCGGTTTTATTTACCAGATCGCCGACGGTGTTCACACCGGCTCTCTTAAGGCAGTTGAACGAACGGACGGAGAGGTCAAGATCTTCGATGCTCATGTCAAGATTAGTGCCGTCAACGACCGGGACGACATTGTCCGCCGCGCTCTTTCTTTCGGGCATCGGGGAATTGAAGTCCATGAAAAGCTGCAGCTGGTCTACCAGTATCTGCGCGCTCTGTCCGATAGCTTCCTTCGGCGAAATAGCGCCGTTGGTCCAGACCTCGAGGGTAAGCTTATCGTAATCGATCATATTTCCGACACGTGTATTCTCGACGAAGTAGTTAACCTTTTTAACCGGAGAGAAAATGGAATCAATGGGTATCACACCGATTGCCATATTATCCGTTTTGTTCTTATCGGATGAACGCCAGCCTGTGGACGTTCCGACTTCCATCTGGATGTCGAGCACGCCGTCTCCGTTCAAAGTGCAGATATACTGGTCCGGGTTGAGGATCTCGACGTCAGCGTCGCAGACGATATCGCCCGCTGTAACTACGCCGCGCTCGCTCGCTTTTAAATAGACCATTTTATTGCCTTCGGAATAGAGTTTGAAACCAACGCTCTTAATGTTCAGAACAATTTCAGTAACATCTTCCACAACGCCGGGAATAGTAGAGAACTCGTGACTCACACCTTCAATTTTTACGTTCAGAGCAGCCGACCCCGGAAGCGACGACAATAGTATTCTTCTTAATGAGTTACCCAGTGTGATGCCATAGCCTCTTTCGAGAGGTTCCACGACAAACTTGCCGTAAGTTTCCAGTTCATCGGTTTCCACACATTCAATGTTTGGCTGTACCTTATCGCTCACAGATTACTCCTCCTTTTGTAATGATATGAAGATGATTATTACTTGCTGTACAACTCGACGATCAGATGCTCCTGTACAGGGAAGTCAATGTCTTCCCGCTTAGGCAGGCATGTAACCTTTCCTTCCAGTGCGTCAACGTCGAACGTGAGCCACTGAGGAAGGATGCGGCCGTTAGTCTCGCTGAGGATGACTTTAAGCGCGTCGCTGCTTCTGTACTTCTCTCTGACAGTGATGACGTTACCTGCGCTGACAAGATAAGACGGGATGTTTACAGCTTTTCCGTTCACGGAGAAGAATCCATGAGTTACTAACTGGCGGGCTTCTCTGCGGGTGCGGGCAAGTCCGAGACGGAAGACGACGTTATCCAGGCGGCGCTCGATAGTCGTGAGCAGGATCTCACCGGTGATGCCTTTCGTCTTAGCGGCTTTTTCGTAGTACATTCTGAACTGTTTTTCAAGAATGCCGTATACGAACTTAACCTTCTGCTTCTCATTCAGCTGATTAGCGTACTCGCTCTTCTTATGTCTCCGCTGTCCGCCGGGATTGCGTTTAGTGGAACCTGTTTTAGATTTTTTTGTATAGCCCATAACTGCGGGGGAAATATCCAGCGCTCTGCAGCGTTTAACAATGGGCTGCATATTCTTTGCCATAGTAGTTTTCCTCCTTTACCTGATCAAACTCTGCGTCTCTTGGGCGGTCTGCAGCCATTATGAGGAATGGGAGTCTCGTCCTTGATCATCGTCACGTCCAGACCTGCGACCTGCAGCGCACGGATAGCGGATTCACGGCCCTGGCCGGGTCCTTTAACGAAGACTTCTACAGTCTTCAGTCCGTGCTCCATAGCGGCCTTTGCAGCGGTCTCAGCGGCAGACTGAGCAGCGAAGGGAGTGTTCTTTTTGGATCCGCGGAATCCGAGGCCGCCTGCGCTTGCCCAGGATATAGTGTTTCCGTTGGTATCCGTGATAGTTACGATTGTATTGTTGAAGCTGGAGCGGATATGAGCCTGGCCGTTTTCAATATACTTACGCTCTTTTTTCTTGCCTCTTACAGCTCTTTTAGGTGCAGCCATAATTCATTCCCTCCTTATTTCTTCTTACCGGCGACGGTCTTGCTGGGGCCTTTTCTGGTCCTTGCATTCGTCTTGGTGCGCTGTCCGCGTACGGGGAGACCCATTCTGTGGCGTCTGCCTCTGTAGCAGTTGATCTCGATCAGACGCTTGATGTTAAGCGCCGTCTGTCTGCGTACGTCACCTTCTACGGTATATTCTTTATCAATGACATCTCTGAGTTTACCGATGTCATCTTCAGTCAGATCTTTTACTCTGATGTCGGGATCCACACCTGTTTTAGCGATGATCTCTTTTGCCTTGGTACGGCCGATGCCGTAAATGTAGGTCAGTCCGATCTCGATGCGCTTATCTCTGGGTAAATCCACGCCTGCAATACGAGCCATGTGTTAGTACACCTCCAAAAAAATATAAATGTTTTTTCAAATCTCTATATTAACATTTTGGGGTTCATGTCTATGCATGCAGCCGCACCACAAAATGAGAATATTCAAGAATTACATGCACCGGCCGCTTCTACGCACGGATACGGTGCCGAATGACGTCAGCCCTGCTTCTGCTTATGCTTCGGATAAGCATCGCAAATGACCATGACTTTGCCTTTTCTTTTAATAACCTTGCATTTATCGCAGATAGGTTTAACGGATGGTCTTACTTTCATGATGATTTCCTCCCATTCTTTATAAGTAACGCACCAGTGCGTCCTGACGCGTGTTTCGCGTCATCTCCGGCGGACGATGCGCCCGCGGCTCAGGTCATAAGGAGACAGTTCCATAGTCACCGAGTCGCCTTTAACGATTCTTATGTAATTTGTTCTGATCTTGCCGGACACATGTGCGATGACAACATGGCCGTTCTCCAGCGCAACACGAAAAACGCAGTTAGGTAATACTTCCTGCACAACGCCTTCAACTTCGATTACGTCTTCTTTCGACAAGCTTAGATTCCTCCAATGCACTAAGAATGCTTATAATGTAGTTACGATCGGCTCCCCCGCTGTTATGATGACAGTGTTTTCATAATGTGAGCAAAGCTTCCCGTCTTTTGTATATACAGTCCACTTGTTTCCGGCTACCTCCACCTCGTATCCGCCCGCGTTTATCATGGGCTCGATCGCGATGGCCATTCCCGGAACAAGTCTCGGCCCCCGTCTGGCCGACCTGAAATTAGGAACCTCAGGATCTTCGTGCATCTCCCTGCCGATACCGTGGCCGGTGTAATCCCGCACCACAGAATAGCCGTTGCCCTCCGCGTGATCCTGAACAGCTCCGGATATATCGCATATCCTGTTTCCCGGGACACATTTCTCAAGAGCCTTGAAAAAGCACTCTTCCGTTACTTTTACCAGCCGTCTGGTCTCTTCAGCAACGTTTCCCACAAGATATGTGCGGCAGGCATCCGCCTGAAGACCCTTAAGGATCGCTCCGACGTCGACGCTGACAATGTCTCCGTCTTTAACGATCCGATCCCCCGGTATACCGTGTATCAGCTCTTCATTTACCGATGCACAGACCGCTCCGGGGAAGTCAATTCCGCCAAAATAGTTAGGCACGCCTAGGAACGACGGAAGCGCGCCATTTTTTATTATACACTCTCTGGCAATTTTGTCAATATCTTTTGTTGTGATTCCGGGAGAAATTTTTTCAGAAAGCAGCGAAAATACCTCCTGAAGCACCTTTCCGGCGTCGATCATCCGGGCGATCTCTCCGTGAGACTTGATCGTGATCATTGTTTCATCCCTTTTATCTCTAGAGCCGCAAGGATATTTGCGAAAGTATCCGCGATCTTCTCCTCGCTGTTGACCCTGACAAGTTTGCGCGTCCTGACGTAGTAGTCGATGAGCGGTTCGGTATCTTTGTGGTACGCAACGAGCCTTGCCGCGATGACCTCTGGTTTATCGTCGTCGCGCATCATAAGCGAACTGCCGCACACCGGACAGAGATTGTCCGTGATGTTGTGAGATTTAAGATTGTACGAAAGCTTGCAGCCTATGCAGACCCTGCGGTACGCGAGCCTGTCGACCAGCGTTGACTCGCTGAGAACGATATCTATGACGCGATCGATCTTTCTCCCCGTTTCAGTAAGAAACGAATCGAGCGCTTCGGCCTGATTCAGCGTGCGCGGAAAACCGTCGAGGATGAATCCTTTGGAACAATCCGGTTCGGAGAGTCTCGCTTTTACCATGCCGATAGTTACGTCGTCAGGCACCAGGTGGCCTTTGGATATATACTGTTCGGCGAGCCTGCCCAGTTCCGTCCCTCCGGAAATATTCGCTCTGAATATGTCTCCGGTGGAA
This sequence comes from Mageeibacillus sp. UBA1255, assembly GCA_002308795.1. Classification (GTDB taxonomy): domain Bacteria; phylum Bacillota; class Clostridia; order UBA1212; family UBA1255; genus UBA1255. The sequence goes on from DBVV01000049.1 coordinate 16,305, forward strand.
ATATGCGGAATGCCGATGATCTCGGAAAGCTTTTTGGATGCCGTACCTTTACCTGCGCCCGGGGCGCCAAGAAAAATCAGATTCATAAGACCTGGCTCTCTTTCATCTTAAACATAACAGCAGACAGAACATCCGCGGACAATATCGTTCCGTGGATGTTCTGCCTTTTTTTATCAGTCAAGGAAACCTTTGTAGTTTCTCATCAGAAGCTGAGCTTCGAGCTGCTTCACGGTCTCAAGAGCAACACCTACAAGGATCAGCACCGTCGTGCCTCCGAACCAGAGGTTTACAGATCCGATCTCTTTGCTGAAGTAGCTGGAGATGATCTGGATCACGGTGGGGAACACGGCCAGGACCGCGAGGAATATCGCGCCGAACCATGTGAGTCTTCTTGAAGAACTCTTGATGAAGTCCGCGGTAGGCTGTCCGGGTCTGATACCGGGAACGAAGCCGCCGTTCTTCTTGAGGTTGTTGGCCATATCGTTGGGGTCGAAATAAACGATGTTATAGAAGAACGTGAACGCTACGATCAGCAGCGCGTAAACTATAACGTAACCCCAGGTATTGCCCGCGGAGAATCTGTTGACCCAGCCGGCGAAACCGGTGGTGGCGTTGGATTTTCCGATAAATGCAATGATGGTGGCCGGGAACTGAAGCATTGACATCGCGAAGATGATGGGAAGCACGCCCGAGGAGTTGACCTTGATCGGGATGTGCGTGTTCTGTCCGCCGTATACCTTGCGGCCGACAACTCTTTTCGCGTACTGTACGGGGATCCTTCTCTCTCCGCCTTCCATCCATACGACCGCGATGATGACGGCCAGGAATACAAGGATGAGTGCAACGACTACGCTGACGTTGAGGACGGTGTTGTTGGACAATCTTCCGCTTGCCGTGTCGGGAGCGAAGATATATCTCCAGAGCGTCACCGCGGCGTTAGGTGCGTTGGCAACGATACCTGCAAAGATGAGAATCGATATTCCGTTTCCGATACCAACTTCAGTGATCTTTTCGCCGAGCCACATCAGGAACACAGTTCCGGCTGTGAAAGCGATGATGACGATCATGAACGTGTTGAAGTCGAATTTACCGCCGTCTGCGAACAGGTTGATCGTGCTGCCCTGAATGTTGAAATACAGCATTATGGACTGGAACAGCGCGAGACCGACCGTTACGTATCTGGTGATCTGGGTTATCTTCTGTCTGCCTTCCTCGCCGCCTTCTTTGGACAATCTCTCGAGTGCGGGGATCGCCACTGTCAGCAGCTGGATGATAATCGATGCGTTAATGTACGGGCTGATACCGAGCGAGAAGATCGATACCTGCTGGAAAGCACCGCCGGTCAAAAGGTCCATAAACCTGAACAGACCGTTTCCCGCGAGTGCCGAGTGTGCCTCGGCGCTCAGACCGGGTATGGCAATAAAGCACCCGGCGCGGAAAATAACGATGAGTAAGAGTGTCATAAGTATCTTTTTCCTGAGGTCCGGGACCCGGAATGCGTTCTTAATAACCTCTAAAGTCTTCATCTCAGATCACCTCGGCCTTTCCTCCGGCCTGATTGATCTTTTGGGCTGCGGATTCCGTAAATCTGGTAGCCTGTACGGTAACTTTTTTGCTGAGATCCCCGTCGCCGAGAATGCTGAGTCCGTCGAATTCCTTGCGGATCAGGCCTTTATCGGTGAGAGTCTCCATGTTTACGGTATCGCCATCTTCAAAATATTTCTCGATGATGTAGAGATTGATCTCTGCGTAAACATCTGCAAAGCGTTTGCGGTTGAATCCTCTTTTCGGCATTCTTCTGTAAAGAGGAGTCTGGCCGCCTTCGAAACCGGGGCGAACTCCGCCGCCGGAACGAGCCTTCTGACCCTTGTGTCCCCTGCCGGCGGTCTTGCCGTTACCCGAGCCGTGTCCGCGGCCTTTTCTGTAAGCCTCGGCGTTTGCGCCCGGTCCGGGTTGTAATTCATAAATTTTCATCAGTAAAGCCCTCCTGTCAGATCTCTTCCACTTTTACCAGGTGAGACACGACGTTGATCATGCCTCTGGTCTGGGGGTTATCAGGTTGGGTCACGGAGCTGCCGATCTTTTTAAGGCCAAGAGCCTTAACGGTAGCTTTCTGTTTCTCAACGACCTTGTTTGTACTTTTAATCAATGTGATCTTAAGTGCCATTGTCCGAACCCCCTGTTACATAATCTCATCGATCGGTTTGCCGCGCAGTGCAGAAACCTCTTCAGCTGTCTTCAGCATCTTGAGAGCTTCGATCGTGGCTTCGACCATATTATGAGGATTGTTGGAACGCAGTGACTTGGTACGGATGTCCTTTATGCCTGCAAGTTCCACCACCGCACGGACGGGACCGCCTGCGATAACTCCGGTACCTTCGGCTGCGGGCTTGAGCAGGACTCTGCCGGCTCCGAACTCACCGATGATCTCGTGAGGGATCGTGGTTCCGACCATGGGAACGGTGATAAGGTTCTTTTTCGCGTCTTCGGTTCCTTTGCGGACTGCTTCGGTCACTTCTGCGGCTTTTCCGAGGCCAACGCCTACTCTGCCGTTTTCGTCGCCGACAACGATCAGGGCGCTCCATCTGAAGTTACGGCCGCCTTTAACAACCTTTGTCACTTTTCCGAGATGAACAAGCTTCTCTTTGAATTCGCTCGTATTGGAATTATTAGAATTATTATGTTCCATATTGCTCCTCCTTGCGATTAGAAGTTAAGGCCGGCCTCACGGGCAGCGTCAGCGAGTGCCTGAACTCTGCCGTGATACGGATAACCGCCGCGGTCAAAGACAACGTCCTTGATACCTGCGTCGATAGCTTTTTCGGCGATGCGCTTGCCCACAGCTTTAGCGGCGTCAATATTTCCGCCGAATTTGACCTCGCCCTTTACCTCTGCTTCAAGAGTTGAAGCGGATACAAGAGTCTTTCCGTTTACGTCGTCAATGATCTGAGCGTAGATATGGGACAGACTTCTGAAAACATTCAGCCTCGGGCACTCGGGAGTACCGGAAACCTTGCGTCTTACGCGCACATGTCTTCTCTGGCGAATCTGATTTTTACTAAGTTTATTAGCCATTCTGAGTCAACCCCCTTCTTACTTCTTCGAGGCGCCGGTCTTGCCTTCTTTGCGCCTGATGTGCTCGTCGGAATACTTGATACCTTTGCCTTTATAGGGCTCCGGAGGTCTTTTGCTGCGGACTTTAGCAGCAAATTCACCTACGACCTGCTTATCGCAGCCGCTGATGGTGATGTGGTTCTGATCGGGCACTTCGATCTTGATCCCGGCGGGCGGGACCATTTCGATATTGTGAGAGTAGCCGAGGTACAGTACCAGATTGCCGTTCTGAGCGACAGCTCTGTAACCTACGCCGTTGATCTCGAGCTTTTTGGAAAAGCCTTTCGTAACGCCGTCGACCATGTTGTGGATGAGTGATCTGGTAAGTCCGTGAAGAGAGCGCTCGTATTTATCGTCGCTGGGTCTCTCGACGGTGATCGTGCCGTTGTCCACGGTGATCTTCATCGTGGGATGGAAGGAACGGGTCATTTCGCCGTTCGGTCCCTTAACGGTAAGGGTATTGCCCTCCGCAAGCTTTACTTCTACGCCTGCGGGAATGGCGATGGGTTGTTTACCGATTCTTGACATTAATAATATCCTCCAATCTTAAAATTCCGAGTCCGTCCCGCCCTTTTCCGGGCATTCGGGACCCTTTTCAGATTATTACCATACGTAAGCCATTACTTCTCCGCCGATACCGAGCTTTCTGGCCTTCTTATCGGTCATGATGCCCTGAGAGGTGGAGATGATGGCGATACCGAGACCGCCTAATACTTTGGGCAGGTCGCCGGCGCCTGCGTAAACGCGCAGACCGGGCTTGGAGATCCTCTTGATGCCGGAAATAACGGATTTCTTGTTAGCCGTGTATTTCAGGGTCAGACGGATGACTCCCTGCTTATCGTCGTCGATCTTTTTAACTTCTTTGATATAGCCCTCTTCCAGAAGAATGTCGGCAATAGCAAGCTTGATGTTGGAGGCGGGAATATCCACCGTCGCCAGCTTGGCAGTACCTGCATTGCGGATTCTTGTGAGCATGTCGGCAATTACATCTGTGATTTGCATAGCGATTCCTCCTTATTACCAGCTGGCTTTCTTAACACCGGGGATCTGGCCCTTGTAAGCCAGTTCACGGAAGCATATACGGCAAATTCCGTATTTTCTCAGATAAGCATGAGGGCGTCCGCAGATCTTGCATCTGGTGTATGCTCTGGTGGAATATTTGGGCGTTCTCTGCTGTTTAAGCTTCATTGATAACTTTGCCATGATTTACCTCCGATCAGTTCTTTTCAAAGGGCATGCCCATGAGTTTGAGCAGGCAGCGGGCCTCTTCGTCGGTCTTAGCGGTGGTGACGAAGATGATATCCATTCCTCTGACCTTGTCGATCTTATCGTACTCGATCTCAGGGAAGATGATCTGCTCTTTGAGTCCCAGCGCGTAATTGCCGCGGCCGTCGAAAGCGTTGGCCGGAACACCGTGGAAGTCACGGATACGCGGAAGCGCGATGTTGATGAGTTTATCGGCGAAAGCGTACATACGTACGTCTCTCAGCGTGACCTTGCAGCCAACGTTCATGCCTGCACGGACTTTGAAGTTAGCGATCGACTTCTTCGCCTTGGTGACTACGGGCTTCTGACCGGTGATCTTCATCAGGTCGCCGCATGCCGCCTCGACGGCTTTCGGATTCTCTCTCGCTTCACCGAGACCCATATTGATGACGATCTTCTCAAGCTTCGGGATCTCCATCGTGCTCTTATACTTGAACTGCTCCATCATTGCGGGGGCAATTTCGTTTATATACTTTTCTTTAAGTCTTAACATGATTCAGCCTCCTCGATGATCAGCGGTCAATGGGTGTCTTGATGTCGGCGCCGCATTTTCTGCAGACACGGACTTTGGTCTTCTTATCGCCGTTAACTACGACCTTGTGGCCAACTCTGGTGGGTTTGCCGCAGGAAGGGCAGATGAGCATAACGTTAGAAACGTGCACGGGGCCCTCTTTCTTGATTATGCCGCCCTGATCGGCAGCGGATCTGGCTTTAACGTGCTTGGAGATCATGTTATAGCCTTCCACGATCACTGTCTCGTTCTTGATATCGACGGAGAGCACTTTACCCTCTTTCGCTTTCGTGCTGCGAGTACCGATCACGTAAACTTTATCGCCTTTTTTAATATTCATAAATTTACCCTCCTGTACATTACAGCACTTCAGGTGCCAGAGATACGATCTTCATGTAATCGTCATCTCTCAGTTCTCTTGCCACAGGCCCAAAGATACGGGTGCCGCGGGGGTTCTTGTCTTCCTTGATAAGGACCGCAGCGTTCTCGTCGAAGCGGATGTGGGTGCCGTCGTTTCTGCGGATACCGCGCTTCGTGCGCACGATAACACACTTCACGACCTCGCCCTTCTTAACCATACCGCCGGGCGTAGCTGTCTTCACGGAGCAGACGATGACGTCGCCGATGTTGGCGTAGCGTCTCTTACTTCCGCCCAGAACCTTAATGCACATAAGCTCCTTGGCACCGGTATTGTCCGCCGCTTTAAGCATTGTCTGTACTTGTATCATAACGTCCTACCTCCTGTGCTTAGCGAGCTTTCTCGATGATCGACACCAGTCTGTAACGCTTGTCCTTGCTGAGAGGTCTGGTCTGCATTACTTCTACGGTATCGCCCACATGAGCTTCGTTTGCTTCGTCATGAGCCTTCAATTTATAAGTTCTTTTAACGACCTTCTGATAAAGAGGATGCTTTACGCTGTCGGATACGGTGACAACGATCGTCTTATCCATCTTATCGCTGGTGACAACACCTATCATGGTCTTTCTCAAATTTCTTTCAGCCAATTGAATTACCTCCTTCCGAAACATCACTGCTCATTCGCAGCCGCGAGCTGTTTTTCTCTGATGACAGTCCTTACGCGGGCAATATCTCTCTTGATATAACGCACCTGTACGGGGTTGTCGATCGGGGAAGTAGCTCCCTTGAAGCGGAGTTTGAACAGCTGAGCCTTCAGTTCCTGCTCTTCAGCCTGGAGCTCTTCAACGGACATCTTGCGGATCTTATCTCTGTAATCTTTTGCTTTCATTATGCATTCGCCTCCGTTTCAGTCTCCGCTGCGGGAGTTGCCTCAACAGCGCCTTCTTTTGCGATTATCTTGCACTTTACCGGGAGTTTGTGCATTGCCAGCCTGAGAGCCTCTCTGCTCTGCTCTTCCGGAATGCCGCCGATCTCGAACAGCACTCTGCCGGGCTTAACAACTGCTACCCAGTATTCAGGAGATCCTTTACCGGAACCCATTCGGGTCTCGGCAGGCTTCTTGGTCACCGGTTTGTCGGGGAAGATCTTGATCCAGACCTGTCCGCCTCTTTTAACGGAACGGGTAAGAGCGATACGTGCAGCCTCGATCTGATTGCTGGTGATCCATCCGCACTCGGTAGCCTGAAGACCGAAATCGCCTTCGTAAACCTTGTTTCCGCGGTAGGCTTTACCCTTCATGCGGCCTCTCTGAACTTTTCTATGTTTTACTCTTTTAGGCATTAACATGATTATTCAGCACTCCCTTCAGCGGCAGGAGCAGCCTTTGCAACAGGCAGCACCTCGCCTTTGTAGATCCAGACTTTAACGCCGATCTTTCCGTAAGTGGTATTGGCCTCGGCAAAGCCGTAGTCAATGTCGGCGCGCAGTGTCTGCAGCGGGATCGTTCCCTCGTGATACTGCTCGGTGCGGGCAATTTCAGCTCCGCCGAGTCTTCCGCCGCATGCAGCCTTGATTCCAAGGGCACCGGCGCGCATCGTGCGCTGCATAACGGACTTCATGGCTTTTCTGAAGGAGGTCCTCTTCTCCAGCTGGCCGGCAATGTTTTCGGCGCAGAGCTGAGCGTCCAGGTCAGGGTTCTTGATCTCGAACACGCTGATGTTGATGGCTTTTCCGGTGAGTTTCTCAAGTTCGGCCTTGAGTTCGTCGCGGACCGCGCCGTTCTTTCCGATCACGGCACCGGGCTTACCGGTCTCGATATTTACGAGAACTTTTCCCGCGTTGCGCTCGATGACTACCTTAGAGATCCCGGCGGTGTAAAGCTTCTTTTTGATATGCTCGCGGATCTTATGATCCTCAATGAGGAAATCTGCGAAGTTCTTTTTATCCGCATACCATTTGGAATCCCAGTCCTTGATGACTCCTACTCTGAGTCCGTGAGGATTAACTTTCTGTCCCATAATTTACCTCCTCAATCTCTTTCCTTAAGCACAACGGTGATGTTGCTGGTTCTCTTGTTGATGCGCATTCCGCGCCCTCTCGAGGCCGCTCTCATTCTCTTGAGCGTGGGTCCCTGGTTGGCAAAGCATTCTGCCACGTACAGTTTTTCGCCGTCAAGTTCGAAATTATTCACCGCGTTAGCTTCTGCGGATTTGAGAAGCTTGTAAATGAGCTCCGAAGCTGCTTTGGGAGTGTAGCGGACAATGGCGTATGCTTCTTCGAGTGATTTGTCGCGGATGAGGTCAAGTACGATCTTGACTTTCCTGGCGGAGATCCTCGCGTAGTTCAGCGTAGCCTTTCCCTGATCTCTTCCGATCCCGAGAACTTTGCGTTCGCGCTTGGAGAGTATCACGGGCTTGTTGCTCTTACGGCTCTCGGCATTGTATTTCTCGATGAGCTCTTCTCTTTTATCCAGGAGTTCCTGGCTGCTAAGTATTTTACGTTCCAATGAAAATCCCTCCTCTTATCAGCGTCTTACAGAGCTGGAATTTTCGCTCTTATTGGTGTGGCCTCTGAACGTCCTGGTGGGTGCGAATTCGCCCAGCTTGTGTCCGACCATTTCTTCAGTGATATAGACCGGAACATGTTTTCTGCCGTCGTGAACCGCTATAGTGTGACCTACCATCTGGGGGAAGATCGTAGAAGCGCGCGACCAGGTCTTGATAACGACTTTCTCGTTCTTCTCGTTCATCGCAAGGATTCTATCCATAAGACGTTTTTCCACAAAAGGTCCTTTTTTAACTGATCTGCTCATAGCTTACCTCCTACGATTACTTACCGTTTCTTCTTCTGACGATCATCTTATCAGAAGCCTTTTTCTTCTTCCTGGTCTTATAACCAAGAGTAGGCTTGCCCCAGGGTGTAACGGGAGAAGGCATACCTACGGGAGACTTGCCTTCGCCACCGCCGTGAGGGTGGTCCACCGGGTTCATTACGACGCCGCGAACGTGAGGACGGACACCCATCCATCTTTTACGGCCCGCTTTACCGAGGCTGATATTTTCATGATCTGTATTTCCCACGGAACCGATGGTAGCTTTGCAGCCGATCGGGACCATGCGGACTTCGCCGGATTCGAGACGAACGGAAGCGTAGACGCCTTCCTTAGCCATCAGCTGAGCGCTGGCACCTGCCGAGCGGACGAGCTGAGCGCCTTTGCCGGGCTTCATCTCGATATTGTGGATAACGGTACCTACCGGGATATCCGAAAGAGGAAGAGCGTTGCCGGGCTTGATGTCTGCGCCCTTGCCGGACTCTACGGTATCGCCTACCTTAAGTCCCTGGGGATGGAGAATGTATCTCTTCTCGCCGTCGGCATATACGAGCAGGGCAATATTTGCGCTGCGGTTGGGATCGTACTCTATGGAAGCGACTTTTGCGGGGATACCGTCTTTATTGCGCTTGAAATCCACAAGTCTGTACTGTCTCTTATTTCCGCCGCCGTGATGGCGCACCGTGATGCGTCCGTAGGAGTTCCTGCCGGCGTTCTTCTTAACAGAGGACATGAGCGTTTTGATCTCGCTCTTTCCGGTGATCTCCTCGAATGTGGAGACGGTCATCTGCCTTCTGGCAGGTGTGGTCGGATTATATTTCTTAATACCCATGATTCACGTCCTCCTGCATCACTGCGTAAATCCGTAATCTTCGATAACGGACTTGTACTTCTTGGTCTTCTTCTGGCCGTCAACGGTATACTCGACCGTCTTGGGATCGGTGTCAATGCGGACGACAGCTTTCTTCCACTTCGGAGTGTAGCCTACGATGGCTCCTGCTCCGCCGTTTCTGGTGCGTTTCTTTCCGTCGTAGCGCATAGTGTTAACGGACAGCACTTTTACGTTGAAGATCTTCTCAACAGCGTTTTTGATGTCGATCTTCGTAGCCGCGTTGTTCACGACAAAAGCATACTGGCCCTGTGCGGCAGCTTCGGTGCTTTTTTCAGAAATATGCGGTTTTACAATGATTTCATACTCGTTCATGCGTACACCTCCGAAATCTTCTGAAGAGCGTCCACGGTAACGATGAGCTTTTCATGACGCAGGATGTCGTACACGTTGATCGTGTTTACATACGTTGTGGTGAAAGCGGGGATATTAGCCGCGGATCTGACGATGTTCTCGTCTCTGCCGGGGATGACCAGCAGTGCGGAGTCGTCAACTTTCAGGCTGTTCTTAACGGCTACCATGTTCTTTGTCTTGATGGTATCCAGCTTAAGGTCTTTAACGACAATGAGATTTCCCTCGACCGCCTTGCTCGCAAGGGCGGATTTGAGGGCGTTTCTCTTCACCTTCTTGGGGATGGTGAAGCTGTAGTCTCTCGGAGAAGGTCCGAATACGATACCGCCGTGTCTCCACTGAGCGCTTCTGGTACTACCCTGACGGGCGCAGCCGCCGCCCTTCTGGCGTCTGGGTTTACGTCCGCCGCCGCTGACTTCACTCTTTGTAAGGGTGGAGTGCGTTCCCTGACGGGCATTTGCCTGCATGCAGACAAGCGCGGCGTGCATACAATATGTATTTACTTCTACTCCGAAAATATTCTGATCGAGTTCGATCTCGTCAACAATATTTCCCTGCATATCGAATACGTTAACTTTAGACATTTATGCTTCCTCCTTCCGATCACGCCTTCACCGATTCGGCGATTTCGAGCAGCGCGCCTTTAGGACCGGGAACCGCACCTTTGATAAGGAGCAGGTTACGCTCGCCGTCAACTTTAACGATGGTCAGATTCTGGACCGTAACGGTATCGGAGCCCATATGTCCGGGCATATGCTTTCCGGGCATTACGCGGCCGGGATCGGTCGTGGGACCCATGGAACCTACGCCTCTGTGGTATTTGGAACCGTGGCTGATGGGGCCGATCTTATTGCCGTAGCGTTTGGTGGTGCCGGCATAGCCCTTGCCCTTGGAAGTTCCGCGTACGTCTACCGTGTCTCCGTCAGAGAACATGGAAGCGACGGTGATCTCCTGTCCGACTTCGAAGTCATCAGTGTTTTCAGCTCTGAATTCTTTCAGATACTTGTAGCCCTTCTTCATTCCGAGTTTCTCGAACACGCCGCCTTCGGGCTTGTTCAGCTTTTTGATCTCGGTCTCGCCGAATCCGACGCGAACGGCGCAGTAGCCGTCGGTCTCACCGGTCTTTTTCTGTACTATCGCGCAGGGGCCCGCCTGTACGACAGTAACCGGAGTGCAGGTACCGTCAGCGGCGAATATCTGCGTCATTCCGATCTTAGTTCCTAAAATAAACTTCTTCATTTAACTACCTCCCTGGTTATTGGTTCCGCCGCCTTTGAATATCTCGGGCGCCTCACGGAACATGACCGGCCGCAGATCCGAACTAAAAATCCGCAGCCTGTTGAAGAATACTGCTTTTTTACAACTCTTCCGTTTACTGCTTGACTTTGATCTCGATGTCAACTCCTGCGGGGAGATCGAGTCTCATCAGTGCGTCAACGGTCTTGGGCGAAGGCATAAGGACGTCAATAAGTCTCTTATGTGTTCTCATTTCGAACTGCTCTCTCGCATCCTTATATTTATGAGGAGCGCGGAGGATCGTAACGATCTCTTTCTCCGTGGGCAGCGGGATAGGTCCGGAAACCATCGCGTCGGTCCTTCTGGCGGTGTCAACGATCTTCTGAGCCGCCTGGTCCAGGAGCTGATAGTCGTACGCCTTCAGTTTGATTCTGATTTTCTGCTTGTTTGCCATACATAATCCTCTCTTTCGTACCCCGTCTGGCATCCGCGGGGCTTGTGTGTTTTTGTTACGTATAACAGCCGGCACATCAGATCAACCACTGCTTCGTGCGTTTCCTGGGTTCCCGATTAAAAAAGCCAATCGAAATATCCGAACGGTTACGGATTTCAAATTGGGCCAACGGAAGACCGGACACATGAGTGTCGTGAGCTGTAGTGCAAGGACTTGCCGCCCGGTTTCACGAACCGGACATTCTCCATCGAAGTTACCTGCCTCATCGGGCAGCAATCTCCGACTTCACAGTCTGTCAAGCCGCAACGGACGGATTATACAATACATCAAATACGGAATGCAAGCACTTTTTTAAGTTTTTTAAAAAAAATTGCACTTCTCCTCTTCGATACGGCCGAAATTGAGCAAAGGCGGGATTTCGGCCGTACGTTTCACATCTTCAATACGGCCGAATGCTATATACCTATATTTTAAATTGAATGACGCTCCTCAACAGTAAGTTTAACAGGGCCAAGCAACCCCGACGCACTCACCATAAGTTCGATAGAAAACTTGTCGCGCTGGAGATAAGCCATAGAATTCGCGACCTCTACCACGAGGACATTGACGCCGTCCTTCAGTACCGCCGGGGAAGCAGAACCGGAAGGACAGATGCGGTAAGGAGGACAGATCGAGAAACCGATATTGACGCCGTTAAGAGAAACGTGCGCCGTCTCGCCCACCCGACCGAGATCGATCTCTTTAAGTATCTCTCCCGCCTTTGCCTCGAATCTCGCCTTGTAGCGGATATACCCGCAGAAGCGCGGATCGCCTTCAGGTCCGGTGATATCGAACAGCGGGCTGTCTTTCGCGAGTTCCGTATAGGCGGGATATTCGGTGCCGGCACACTTCGAAATGTCGAAGCGGTCAAGCAAAATGTCCCTGCATCCGGCAGCATCGGGCTCAATTGACCCGACAGACGACGGGGTCAACATTGATCCTTCCGAGCTCAGCATTTCAAGCGCATCATCTCCGAATGCAAACACGCACGATTCGTACGGCGAAAGGCTAAGCGCAACAGTCACGCCTTCATTGCCGCCGTCAGCGACGATGCATGCATCGGAATATTTCATATAAAGCAGATCCAGCCTGACAGCACGCAGATCGCTGTCTACCGGGAACGAAACGGTACCGCTGAACGGACGCTTATCCTCATTAAACACCATATAATATACGTCTCCGCCGCGCTCGTACCTGAATGTTCTTAAAAGCGGAAACTCGGGAGACACACGCACGGTCCCTCGATGAGACGCGTCGCGCACGAATCCGGGAAGCGCTTCGAGCGAAAGTACCTTTACCGTTTCCGGCAGAGGCACAGGACCGTAATCAGACATTCTGGTAACTGAACCGGCGAACGCCACCGGGAAACCGGCATCTGAAAGCTCGCGCAGTTTTTTCATCACAGCATCGGGCAGCGTTCCGGCCTCGGGCATCACCAGGCAAGGCACGGTCAGATCCACGGATCTGTAAGGTCCTTCGGCTCCCGGAAGCGAAAGTGAAAGCAGACCGCCGGAAGTCAGTTTTGCGTTCACCAGCGCGTCAGCCGGGACGAAAACGTAGTCGAGCTGCGCATCCAGGAGCGCCTTTGCGGGATACTCCGAAAGCATATAATCATCGCCCGTCCATTCCGCTTCAACGTGATAAAACACGCCGGCGTCAGGCGCTATACGACCATCGGTCAGCAGGTGGCTCATACGGTTGGCGTAGCGCATAAGAGCGGCAAAATCTCGGAACTGGGGGTTATTTCCGCGCGCATAAAAATGCGGCGGACAATCTTTCAGCGGATAGTGCGTGTCAAACGCATGCGGAACGAAATAATTGACGCCGCGGACAAGCATGTGGTCGATCAGCCATTTCATCATCGGTACGCCCTCGGCCCAGCCGTACGCCCCGAAGATCTCGCACATTGTCCGCCCCTTCATATGAGGCGTCATGTACGCCAGCGACGTGCCGAGCTTGCCCAGCATGTAGTGATAGAACGTGCTGTCAACGCTCCCGTAACCCGCCCTGGAGTTATGGTCGAGATGCGCGGTAAAAGGCAATATCTGATGCAGGACAACGTCAATTCCCGCCATATCCTGCCCCTCGAGCGCCCTGAAATAATGGCCCGTACCAGCCCCCATACGCCCGTGGCAGTTCATATCTTCTATAACGTGGCCGATATATTCGACTCCCCGCGCGCGGCACCAGTTTCCGATACGCATCGCGAAGCATTCGCGGTAAAGCCCCGTCATAATATCCATATACGCGAGCCGGACCTTCGCAGTGATCCCTTCGAGCGGTCTCCAGAGCCCCGGAAGCATCAGTTTCCAGTCTTTTCCGAGCCGTTTTTCAAACATCTGCGGCATATCGTCGCGCCACGGAAGTCCGAGCAGCTGAAGCCCAATCTTATAATCATATCCGCCCACCGGCACGCCGCGCAGGAACGAGTTCCCGAGCGCAGGCTCGTCCGAGAAAAAGCCCGCGAAAGTTTTGCCGAAATCTGCCGCATAATGATCGTAATGAGGTGCATAGACCTCGTTGATCAGCACGTCTACCGAATCGGGGTCGATCAGATGTATATAATCGACCATATGTCCGGCCGTTGCCTCCCGGCTGATAAAGATAAGATACACGCGCCAGTCACCCTCGGGCACGTCCCAGTAAAGAAAATCGCCTTTTATGTTCTGCGTAAGGTCGATCATCGGAGGCGTCATTTTCTCCTCCGGTCCGTCGCGCCTGCACGCCACAGCCGCAAGCAGTTTTCTGGCTTTTTCCACGACGTTTTCCTCGTCGCCGTGGACAATGATCGAGCCGGTCTGCGGTCCGACGACGTCAACGTGTTTCTCGATCATGTGCCATTTTCTTAGTTCGGGATACTTCTTCGCGATCATACCGTTGGCAATGCCGGTGGGATAATGTCTGTCGTCCAGGACCCACACTCTCATCCCGCGCCGCCTTGCCTCCTCCATGATCATATCGAGATCAGCCCACCAGCCGTCAGCACAGAAATCCTCATGCGTTCTTGACTCCAGACAGACCGCCTTTATCCCCGCCTCCTCGATCTTATCGAATTCCGAAGCAAATTTGTCCTGATCATCTCCGTGCAGCCAGAAAAACGGCAGTATGCGGTTCTCTTCCTCTCCGCGCGTGATATCATACAGTTTCTTGTCCATGATCCAATCTCCTTATTACTTCATCGATACTGTCAGCGAAATTTATCCCTTTCTGGCGGTCAATGTTTGAAAGCCCATGCTCTCTCATCGCGCCCAGGAGCTGCTTCAGTCCGTCGTAAAATCCGTTATGGTTGTATATAATGCACGGGGCGTCAAGGTGTTTAAGCGATATTTTCGACATTATCTCGGTTATTTCTTCGAGCGTTCCGGTACCGCCCGGGAGGGCAATGAACGCGTCCCCGAGTTCTATCATTTTCGCTTTCCGCTCCGGCATATCTTTTGTAATGATCAGCTCGGTAAGCTCGTCATATTGAAGCTCCTCCGCCACGAAAAACGCAGGTTCGACGCCGATCGCATTGCCGCCGGACGAAATGACGCTTTTAGCCAGGACACCCATGAGGCCTGACTTCGACCCGCCGTAAACGAGACAGTTCCCGCTCTTCCCTATCCACGTTCCGAGCGCCTCGACTGCCGATCTGAGCGTCGGGTCATTGCCCTCGTAGGCACCGAGATAGACCGTGATATTCATACGACTCCCCTAATATATAATGGTTGACAGTTGTACGCGGATAAACGCTATTATTGACCGAAGCGTTATCTGCGGTCAAACTTTATTTGTGGTTATACTCTATATCCGCATTTTTAAGCAGATCATTTCCGTTAGCGAAATTGATATTGTTCCAGTCCTCTTCACTGCCCGCATAAAACACCTTGAGCGAACCGATGTTATCGAACGCTCTGGCGTCAACTTTTTTAAGTGTTTTGGGCAGATAGACCGTTTTAAGTGACGTGCATCCGAAACATGAAAATGATCCGATCGACTCGAGTCCTTCCGAAAAAACGATCTCCTCAAGTGCGCCGTCATCTTCAAATACGCTAGATTTCAGGCTGTACGATCTTCCGCTCTTATCTGTATAAGTAACTTTTTTAAGAGAATCACATTTGTAGAAAGCGTAGTTTTCCAGGGACGAATTTCCGAGGAGGACGACTTCCTCGAGCCCGGAGCAACCGCTGAACGATGATCTTCCGGAAAACTCGAGCGTTGACGGCAGCGTCACGTTTTTGATCGCTTTGCAGTCGCCAAACGTGCCTTCCCCGATGCCGATAAGTCCTTCGCTGAACGTCACTTTTTCAAGTTTTTCCGATCCCGAAACGGCGTCCTCTCCTATAGAAACGACCGTCCACGGAATGAAGAGGCTGACCATCGTATTATTTGAGATCGCGTCCTCATAGATCGAGGTCACCGGTTTCCCGTTATAGTGTGAGGGGATGACAAGCTCCTCGCCGCTGAAAGTTCCTATTCTCTCGATCACGCAATTTTCGTCGTATTCCGTGACGTCAAGACCTTCGCTCCCTGCTACCTGTTCCTGCGGTTTTTCCGTTGCCGGAGCCGCCGTCTCGCCTCCCGGATCGGTTTCCGATCCGTTCGGTGCGGTCGCGTTATTTCCGGAGCCGCCGGGCGTTTTTTCAGATGCCGGTCTGTTCGTGTCGCCGCCTGCACAAGCGCAAAGTCCGATCGCGATCATCAGTGTCAATAACAGTGCGATTATTTTTTTCATGTCTGTTTCCCCTTTTGAGTTCGTCGGTTTATTTCTTTTTCTCGGTCGGTCAATGCATGCTTTTTTCTGTTTTATGCCGCATATGCCGTTTTGTTAATTGTACCATATCCAGGCCTGAAAATATACCCTTTTTTCGGATGCCCCTCTTTGTCTCCTCTTCATCTCCTCTTCGTCTCTTCCTCGTCAGAGGCAAAAAAATACCCGGACGTCCTGACAGCCGTTGTCCGCAGGAGATCCGGGCAATTATTCTGATAATTTAATAATATCAGGCGTGTTTTGAATTCTCGAACTCGTATTCGAGCTTCGTTACCTTCTGAGCGGTAAGTTCTGTGTTCTTTGCAACATCCGCAGTTTTATCGACCAGTTCGCCGTAACCGTAGAATATGAAGCAGCTGATCCACACGAAAACGCAGCCGATAGCAGCAGCAAAGATCGAGCCAAAAAGAATACCGATGCCCAGAGCGACATTGCCCCTCGCCATCGTTACGATTCCGGTGATCAGTCCTGCGATCGCGGAAATACCAACCAATACGAAACCGAAAATGCACAGAAACGTTACAAATCCTTTGATTTTCTTACCTATGTTCTTGAACATAACCTTTTCCTCCCTGAAAGTCTTCTTTAATGTTCTTTTCAACACGCTTTTACCGTATCGATGTGCTTAAATGATACCATTTTATTCGTTTTGAGTCAATAATAATTTCTTTCTCGCGGCCATTTCCTCGCTGCGCGCGAGGTACTCCTCCACGCTCTTCACGTTAAAAGCACGCCGGATCACCCCGGGAGTCACACGCTTCGACACGCTGCCGGCGCCGCATGCCAGGATGGTCTGATCTTCTTCCATAATATGTATATTATAAGGACTCTCAAAACCGGAGCGGCAATAGGCAACGTTTTCGTGATTGCCCACCATATTCTTCTGGCGGTACATATAATACGGCCGAAGCCCGATGGCCTGAAGGCGCGAAGCAGCCATACTCACCATTGCCCCGGTCACGGCGGAAGAAAGCATTGACCGCTTCTCGTCACGTTTAAGATCGGCGGCGCGCTTGACGCTGAGAGTATGGACCGTGACAGATTCGGGCCCGAGGCGCTCGATCTCGTCGAGCGTGTGCGAGAAAGCCTCCTCATCCTCGCCGGGAAGGCCACAAATAATATCCATATTGATATTGTCGAATCCGCAGCTGCGTGCAAGCCCGTACGCACGCAATGTATCCTCCGCTGTGTGGCGGCGGCCGATCAGCCTGAGCGTTTCGTCGTTCATCGTCTGAGGATTCACACTTATGCGGGTGACGCCGGCGGAGAGCATTGACGCAAGCTTCCCGGCAGTGATGCTGTCCGGGCGCCCGGCTTCGACCGAAAACTCACGGAGATACGGAGAAGGCGCGACGAAATTATTGACCACGTCGCTTATGAACCGCGAAAACTGCTCCTCACTCAGCGACGTGGGCGTGCCTCCCCCTATATATACGGACTCGATCTTAAGCCCCTGTTCGCGCACGAGCGCCGCCGTATCCTCCATCTCGGCCTTCAGCAATTCGAGGTACGGGTCAACGCTTTTTTTGTATTTTTCTATCGAATTCGACGTGAACGAACAGTATAGGCAGCGCGTGGGGCAAAAAGGTATTCCGACGTATATTCCGATGCGCGACGGGTCCAAACGCTGCTCGTCAAGAAACGGCCGCTGATTTATTGCCGTGTCAACCGCGAGCGACGCTTTTTCTTCTGCCGCGCAATAGAAGCCGGTCAATTCGTTCCTCGCCTCGCCCGGATCCATTCCGGCGGCAAACAGCTGGTTTACGATCTTCGTTGGCCGCACTCCGGTGAGGCAGCCCCACGGCGAGCTGTAACCGGTAAGCCCGGACATTTTAAGATAAATGAAGCGTTCGAGCTCCTTGCTGTCATCGAAATCAGGGATGTCAATAGTAACGATATCCCCGCCGCGGCCGTCGTCAACGGCCCGCAGCCACATTGACTGCTCGCCCGGCACGAAAGCAGGCATATTGCCCCCCAGCCCGAATATCTGGAGCGCCTCATATGCGTGATAATCCGGCTGATCGCCGGGATGCCCGAAAAACAGTTTCATTATATCAACTCACTTATAAGCGTATGGGTCATTTCCTGGAAAGCGCAGCTGCGTTTTGTTTAGACTAACGCATTCATTAGCATATCACAATTTGCCGGAAAATGGAAGTTGTACCATACGGCGGCTCATTTCCTGTTTCCGTGATTTTTTTTAGACAATTGAGGATGCT
>DBVV01000142.1 GCA_002308795.1 Mageeibacillus sp. UBA1255
TCCACCTCATCAATACGGCCACAATTGACCAAAAGCAGAATTGCGGCCGTACTTTCTATCTCATCGATACGGCCACAAATGACCAAAAGTGGAATTGAGGCCGTACTTTCCACCTCATCAATACGGCCACAAATGACCAAAAGCAGATTTGAGGCCGTACTTTTTACCTTATCGATACGGCCACAAATGGCCAAAGGCGGACTTGCGGCCGTACTTTCTACCTCATCGATACGGCCACAATTGGCCAAAGGCGGATTTGAGGCCGTACTTTTTACCTAATCTATACGGCCACAATTGGCCAAAGGCGGTTTTGCGGCCGTACTTTCCACCTCATCGATACGGCCACAATTGACCAAAAGCGCATTTGAGGCCGTACTTTCTGAACCATTACCTTTTTAATTGACAACTTCAGGCTGTTGGTGTATCATTTTCTTGTTATCAGAGCAGATGTGCCTGATGGCATGAAAACCGGAGAATGGGAGTAGAGTCTCCGGACAGCGAAACGTAAACGCTGGGGCACATCACATCCGCTGCAAACGGCATACAAAACGCATTTGCGGAAAAGGCTCTCCTGACAAATCAGAAAGCGGAGAGATGAGAACAAGTTGTTACCACTGATCGTATTTGTAATTGACTCACTTTTGCTTTGCGTACTGATCAATATGATCATGCAGCTAAGGCTATTGCGGAAAGATCCCGAAGCATACAGATCCGAAGGACGAAAAGACGTAAAAAAGCGCACGGAGAAAATGATCATCACTGCAATGATGCTCGCTTTTGCGCTCGTGCTGAAGTACTTCTCGATATCGCTCCCGCTTATGGGATCGAACGGACTGCGTATGGGATTCGCCGGTATCTTCACGGCCTTCCCCGCCATACTGTTCGGGCCTCTGTACGGCGGAATCACATCGGCACTTACGGACCTACTCGGCTTTTTTATGAAGCCTTCCGGAGACTACAATTTCCTGTTCACGCTGATGGGCTTCGTAGGAGGCTTTCTAAAGGGCCTTATTTGGCTTCTTGTCAGGAAGGCAGGAAAGAATGCGGCACGCGCGGGAAAATCGATTCTAGGGGCCGTTATGTGCGTTTTTCTGGCATTCGGGCTGTCGGTGACGATATCGCTTAACAGAGACGGGCTGGTCCACGGTCTTATCGCGCATGCAGACGATATTCCGGAGAAAGCCGTAATGACCGAAATGCTCGAAAAAGAAGAGACCGGATTGCCGACGCGCTTCGTCGGAATGCTCACGTCGACTAAGGGCGAAAAATCGTACCGGTCAAGTTTCGCTTCAAATGCGAACCTCTCCGGCACAGGGATGATGATAGCCGGAACACTCGGGATCATCGCATTGGCCGCCGGGATCATAATTGCCGCCGTTAATAAGAAGAAAGGCAAAGATCCTAAGGGGATCAGCGACGTGTTCACGAAAATACTGCTGTGCATGCTTATATCCGGGATCATTGTCACCACCGTTAATTCAAAGATACTCATTGAACTTTACGGAATCAAAGCTCCGTTCTTAGTATACTGGCTGCCGAGGCTCGCCGAAGAGATCATCATCTGCACGCTGCATGCGTACGTTACAGCGTTGATCTACAAATCGATGGAAAAACTTTTCAGAGCGCGGGGGTATATCTGATCCGCGGACATATCCGGTTCGCGGTTATATCTGACGGGGAGCCGCCATTACGGAAAGGTGTGATAGCATGAAAAAAGCACTTATCGAACTATACGACAGCGACGCGCTGGAAAACATCATTTCTCTGCAGCTGGCTAGATACGACGTGCTTGTTTTCATGTGCTTCAAAAACTCTGACCCCGACCCGAAAAAACGTGCTTTGATAAGCCAGATAATATCATCAAGGGCAGGCATCGATGTTTGTTTCGAAGAAACAGAAGAGAAATGCATCGAAGCGGCATTGACGGCGTTCGAAGATATCAGCGCAAAATTCAGCGACTATTTTTGCGTTGTCGATCTGACCGGAGGAGATGAAATATTGATCGCCGCTCTGGGGCGGTTCCTCTCCGGATACAAACGCGATAATTTCTCTGCTCACAGATCAGACGTAATTAAAGGGACTCTCACTTATATGGCAGGTGTCCCTGAACCGTTCGCGGATGAAGGCGCCTCCCCCGTCCCGTTCCGCTTTTCCGACATAATCAGACTTTACGGAGGCGCAGTGATCGGCAGCTGGCCGGATGAATTCAGTTCGATCATGGACGAAAAGCGCTACGAAATATTGAGAGTCTGGAACGCCATTAAAGACATCAGCGCAGACTGGAACAAATTCTGCTCGATTTCGTACGTTAACGGCGTCGAACCCGATGAAAACGGCATAATTAGCAGAAAATTTTCAAAAGAGAACGAAATAATCACTTCAGAGCGGGTCATGCAGAAACTGCAGAAACGCGGCATCGTGAAAACGTATGCGATCGACGCGAACTATCTGAGATACTCGCTCCACCCGTCAGCGAAAACAGACGACCTTTATATTTCCGCCGGTACCGCGCTCGAGATGTACACCGCGCTTGCCGCATCGGGAACAGGCATGTTCCACGAATGCTATACAAAGGTTCTGCTTGACTGCGACGGCATTATCGCGAAAAGCGGCTCGGATCCCACGAACGAACTTGACGTAACACTTATGTACGGCTACGTTCCCGTATTTATCAGCTGCAAAAATACCGAAGCAACAAAGGAGTTTCTGTACGAGATAAAAACGATGGCAGATCACTTCGGAGGTAAATACGGGATGCCGATGCTCGTATCTTCCAAACCCGCGTTCCAGCCGGTTAAAGAGCGCGCAAAAGAAATGCACATCATGCTTATCGATGACGTGCAGTCCCTTTCTCTGAAAGAATTCAGAGCAGCAATATCTAAAACGATAAGCTCAGCCAGCCGCTGACGCCTGTCATTTACGGTTTTTTATTTCGTCGC
Organism: Mageeibacillus sp. UBA1255; assembly: GCA_002308795.1. Lineage (GTDB taxonomy): Bacteria > Bacillota > Clostridia > UBA1212 > UBA1255 > UBA1255. Next base: position 2,940 of record DBVV01000142.1, read on the forward strand.
AAACTTTAGCCACGAACTCATCTACACCCATTGTGACCGTCTCGGTATTGTCCCTCAGGCGGATCGAGATATTGCCCTCGTCAACTTCCCTCTGTCCGATTATGACCATATAAGGAACGCGGTCAACGACCTGAGCTTCTCTTATCATATAACCGATCTTTTCATTGCGGTCGTCAAGTTCGGCACGGATACCGGCGGCAATAAGCGCTTCGTACACTTTTTCGCTGTATTCGGCAAAACGCTCGGAGACGCGAAGGACTTTCACCTGAGTAGGAGCGAGCCATACCGGGAATTTGCCCTTCGTCTCTTCGATGATGTAAGCCATGAAACGGTCGATGGAACCGAGAATAGCTCTGTGCAGAACGACAGGCGTTTTCTTCTCTCCGTCAGAATCGGTGTATTTCAGGTCGAATTTTGCAGGCAGGCAGAAGTCTAACTGGCAGGTGGATAACGTGATCTCCGCACCGATCGCCGGCTTAACGTTAACGTCAAGTTTAGGTCCGTAGAATGCAGCTTCGCCTATCTCTTCTGTGAAATCTATCCCGAGCTGTGTGAGCACTTCGCGAAGCGCGCTCTCCGCCTTGTTCCACATCTCGTCATCCTGGTGATATTTTACTTTATCTTCAGGATCGCGCAGAGAAAGAACGCAGCGGTAGTTCGTGATGCCGAAATCTTTATATACGTCGAATATAAGGTCAACGACACGGCTTACTTCGTCTTTGATCTGTCCGGGAGTCACAAACAGGTGCGCGTCGTTCTGGCAGAAATGTCTGCCGCGCTCGATCCCTTTCAGCGTACCGCTCGCTTCAAATCTGAAATCGTGTGCGACCTCACCGATACGTATCGGCAGGTCTCTGTATGAATGAGCTCTGTTAGCGTAGATCATCATATGATGCGGGCAGTTCATCGGCCTTAACACGAACGTCTCGCCTTCGACCTCCATTGCCGGGAACATATTATTCTTATAATGCTCCCAGTGGCCGCTCGTTTTGTAAAGGTCAACGGTACCTACGCACGGCGTCAATACGTGCTGATATCCCAGCGCGCGTTCTTTTTCTTTGATATAATTCTCAAGCTCCTGCCATACGATGTAGCCCTTCGGAAGGAACATCGGGAGTCCCTTTCCTACGAGGTCGTCAGACATGAACAGGCTCATCTCTCTGCCTATCCTTCTGTGGTCGCGCAGTTCAGCCTCTTTCAATTCGGCAAGATACGCTTCAAGTTCCTGAGCGGTCTTGAACGCAGTACCCTTTACGCGGGTAAGCATCTTGTTATTGCTGTCGTTCTTCCAGTACGCACCGGAAAGTCCTAACAGTTTAAACGCTTTAAGCGCTTTTGTATAAGTCAGGTGAGGTCCGACGCACATATCGACGTATTCGCCCTGCTGGTAGAAACTTATCACTGCGTCTTCGGGCAGGTCGCCGATATGTTCGACTTTATATTTCTCGCCGCGTTCCTGCATAAGCGCTATCGCTTCGGCACGAGGAAGTACGAACGGTTTAATAGGCAGATTTTCTTTTACTATGCGGCGCATCTCTTCTTCGATCCTGGGAAGATCGTCTTCGGAAAGACTTACGTCGCCGAAATCGACGTCATAATAGAAGCCTTTCTCGTTTGCGGGTCCGTACGCGAAATCCGCGCCCGGGTAAAGCCGCTTTATCGCCTGAGCCATAATATGGGCAGCGCTGTGGCGCAATATATGCAGTTCTTCTTCGGCGTTGTCAATATCTTCTACGCGTCCGTCGTTATAAATAACTTTCATTCAAAATATCCTCTTTTCAGCGAAATAAATGGGTGTATGAAGGCCGTACGCGCAGCGGCGTGATACCAGACCGTCATAGCGCCAGTATTGTACCATCGAATCGCGGCGGTGTCAATTAATTCGAAGGTTTTATAGCAGAATCGCCGGCATAATCGTCGCAAAGGCATGCGGCATCGATTCATGCAGGGGCCGGAGGAAATCTGTTGCCCGCATCCACTGCTTGTGATATAATTATATTAGAATTATTACATTCTCTACCAGGGGTGACCTAAATGCTCAGCAAGAAGATTTTCGACTACACAAAAGAAGGCAGAACGGTAACTTGCTACCGCATCACTAATAAAACAGGCGCCAGCGTCGAGGTCCTTGATTACGGCGGAATAATCCGCTCCGTACTCGTTCCGGACAGAGAAGGAAAAATGACCGACGTGGTGATCGGATTTGACAGGTTGTCCCCGTACATCAAAAACCGTGACGCGTATTACGGCGCGTTCGTCGGAAGATTCGCGAACCGCATTGCCGGCGCAAGATTCAGCATTGACGGCGTTGATTATGAGGTGGAGAAAAATAACGGTGAGAACCATCTGCACGGCGGAAACGGCAGTTTCAGCGAGCGCATCGGAAAAGTCACGGATGAGTCAGATAATTCGGTGACACTGACCTGGGAATCACCCGATATGGATCAGGGTTACCCCGGAGCTCTGACCGTCAGCGTTAGGTATGAATTCGACGATAAAAACAATCTCACACTCAAGTATACAGGCACAGCGGACAAACGTACGCTCTTCTCCCCTACGAACCATTCGTATTTCAATATGAACGGCCCGTCGCGCGGTTTTATCGGCGACAATGAAATAAAAATCCACGCTAATAAATTCGTTCCTGTTGACGGCGACTGCATTCCGACCGGTTCGTTTGCGACGGTTAAAGGTGCTCTTGATATGAGGCGCTGGACTCTGCTTTCCGACGTTTTTAAGAAGGAGGATTCCGACGTTAATCTTCAGGCCGGAAGCGGTATCGATCACTCTTTTGCAATAAAAGGATATACCGGTGACGGAGATATCGTGAGAGCGGCAGAACTTTACGGAGCAAATACAGGCATCCGGATGAGCGTCTGCACCAACCTCCCCGGTATCCAGGTCTATTCCGGCAACTTTATAAAAGACGGCCTTAAGGGAAAGCTGGGCCAGATATACGGACGCCGCTCAGCGATCTGTTTTGAGACACAGTATCATCCGGACTCCCCAAACCGCAGCGCGTTCCAGTCTCCGGTCATCGAGCCTGGCGAAAAAGCAGTATACACCACCGTATATTCATTTGACACACCGCCGAAAGCCGTTGTCCTCGACGGATACACTACGAACAGCGGCGATATTTCATGGGAACCGCTCTATAAAGTATGCAGAGCTGTGATTTACGACCGGACCACTCCCAAGGACATTTTGAAGCGAGTAAAAGGCGCTGATGCGATAATTACCAACAAAGCTGTCCTTACTGCTGATATTATTAAAGAACTTGACGAAAAATGCAGATACGTCGGCCTTTTATCTACCGGTGCGAACGCCGTCGATATCGAAGCGCTGAGAGAAAAAGGGATCGCTTTAACGAACGTTCCCGGTTACAGTACCGAAGACGTCGCACAGCTGACGTTCGCATTTATCCTGGAGCTCTGCCAGAAAGTGGCGCTTCACGACGATGCTGTTAAAAGAGGCGAATGGACCGGTTCCGACGATTTTTCGTTTACAGTCTCCCCTATCACGGAACTGGCAGGCACGACTCTCGGTATTATCGGTTACGGCGCGATCGGAAGCAGAGTGTGCGAGATCGCCAGGGCGTTCCATATGAAAGTGCTCGTCCATTCCAGAAGCGAAAAGATACTGCCTGAAGGTGCGAGATTCGTTACGAAAAACGAGCTGCTGAAAAAGTCGGATATCATCACGCTTCATCTTCCATTATCTGAAGAAACACAGCATCTTATCGATGCCGATGCTATCTCTATGATGAAGGACGGAGCGATCCTTATCAACACTGCACGCGGGCCGCTGCTTGACGAGCAGGCGGTCGCAGACGCGCTTAATTCAGGCAAATTAGGTGGCGCAGGTGTGGACGTTCTCGACAAGGAACCGCCGTCTGCGGGTGATCCTCTGCTTAGCGCTAAAAACTGCCTAATTACTCCTCACATCGCGTGGGCAGCGCAGGCCGCGAGAATACGGCTGATCGAGGCAGTCGCGAAGAACCTGACAGCGTTTTTCGCCGGAAGAAAATTAAACAGACTTGACTGAAAAACAGTCGAAAGGGCTCATCTTTAATGGCTAAGATACTTTTTACCGGCGGAGGAACTGCCGGACACGTAACACCGAACGTGGCGCTTATAAACGAGCTACACGCTTCATATCCTGATGACGAAATCAGTTATATCGGTTCATTTGAAGGCATCGAAAAACAAATCATCGGTAAGCTGCCGTTCGTGAAATATTACGGCATTCATTCCGGAAAACTAAGGCGCTACTTCTCCTGGGAAAACGTTAAGGATTTCTTCAGGGTCATTAAAGGAATGAGAGACGCAAAAAAATGTGTAAAAGAGCTCAAGCCTGACGTACTGTTCTCAAAAGGCGGATACGTATCCGTACCTGTTGTCCGCGCATGCGGTAAACGCAAGATACCTGTAATTTGCCACGAATCAGATATCACACCCGGTCTTGCCAACAAATTGTCCTCTAAATACGCAACGTGCGTGTGTACCACTTTCCCCGACACTGTTAAAGAGATCCCCGGCGGAAAAGGAGTTTTTACCGGAACGCCGATCAGAAAGGAATTGTTCAGAGGTGATCCGGAAAAAGCACGTTCGGAGCTCGGTTTCGATAATAAGCCCGTGATTCTTGTAATGGGCGGAAGTATCGGTTCTGCCGCGATCAACGGAGCCATACGTACAAATCTTTCCAAACTTACTTCAAAATATAACATAATTCATCTTTGCGGAAAAGGAAAACTCTCTGATGAGCCCGGTATCGCGGATGATCCGTCATACCGACAGTTCGAGTTTGTTTCCGATCCGCTTCCGGATTATCTCGCCCTGTGCGACATCATCGTTTCAAGAGCAGGTGCGAATGCTATACATGAATTTTTAGCTCTTAAAAAGCCCATGCTTCTGATACCCCTCCCCTTAACGGCAAGCCGGGGCGATCAGATCCTCAACGCAAATTCGTTCAAAGAGCGCGGTTTTGCGGAAGTATTAGAAGAAGAAAAGATCACGCCGGATACGCTGCTCGATGCGATTTCGTCTTTGTATGATAACAGAAAAGAGTATTCGGATAATATGGAAAAAGCAGGAGATATAGACGGTACGGTCAGGATCGCTACACTGATCAGGAATGCGATCAGATAAGATAGAAAGGAAGAATCAAAATGGCAGACAGACCTGAAGGAAGACAAAGAAATGTTTCGGGTACCGGAAAAGGTGTTTATAAGCGCGGTTCGGGGACCGGTTCCGGACCGGTAGGTAACTCAGGCGGTTACACAGGGCGTCCGGGACGATCCGGTTCAGGATCAGGCAATGGCGCAGGTTCAGGCGGAGGCGGTCAGGAGCGTTCCGGCGGGACCAGAGGCATTCTGAATCTGCTCGGAGGCGGAAGCAGCGGAGGATCCGGCAATCTCTTCAACGGTAAAACGCTGATAATCATATTGGTTATCGTTGTCGCCATCGCAGCGATCGGCGGGTGCTCCGGTTTGTTTAAAAAGTTGGGAAATCTGTTTAACGGGAACAGTCTCGTTTCCTCCATTCTTCCGACTAACACGGACACTTCCTATATATCCAATATATCGAACGCTTCGACGTCCACCGGATGGACCCGTGAATCAAACTCCGGCAAAGCCCCTGATAAAAACGTATCAAATAAGGCCAGAGGCAAATATACGACCATTCTCGGTGGCGGTAAAGACCAGGTCACCATTATGGTCTACCTTTGCGGAACAGACCTCGAGTCCAAGAACGGAATGGCTTCCTCAGATCTCGCCGAGATGGCGAAGGCAACGTTATCCGATAAGATCAATATTATCGTTTTAACGGGCGGATGCACAGGCTGGAAAACGAGCGCCATCAGCAATTCGACGAACCAGATATATAAGATTGAAGGCGGCGGGCTCAAACGTCTTGAAAGCGATTTCGGTAATAACTCCATGACGAATTCCGATACGCTTACAAAGTTCATTAAGTACTGTAAAAATAATTATCCCGCAAACAGAAACGAACTGATCTTCTGGGATCACGGCGGCGGTTCGATCTCCGGATACGGCTACGATCAGAGATTCCCGTCGAGCGGCGGAATGACGCTCGCTAAGATCAACACCGCGCTCAAAAATGCAGGAATGTATTTCGATTTCGTCGGCTTTGATACGTGCCTGATGGCCACGACCGAAAACGCGCTCATGCTCTCATCATATGCAGACTATATGATCGCATCCGAAGAGACAGAACCGGGCGCAGGATGGTATTACACCAACTGGCTAACGAGATTTGCCAGCAACACCTCGATCAGCACGGTAGACCTCGGAAAGATCATAATTGACGACTTCACCGATTTCTGTGCGTCGAAATATCAGAGCGCGAAAACGACACTCTCCATCGTTGACCTCGCCGAACTGCAGAACACTGTTCCGTCCGTGCTTACGGATTTTGCCAAAAACACGACGACTCTTATAAAATCCGATGATTACAGCAAAGTTTCGACTGCGAGGGGCAATACAAGAGAATATTCTTCGAATAAGATCGATCAGGTCGACCTTGTAAATCTCGCGGACAATATCGGTTCGAACGAGGGTAAGGCGCTTGCCTCCGCGATCTTAAGCGCGGTCAAATACAACAGGACATCCCCTGCAATGACGAACTCTTACGGGTTGTCAATATACTTCCCGTACAGCAAGCTCGGGAACGTTGACAACGCCGTTGCAACGTATTCCCAGATCGGCATGAACAGTGAATACACCGCGTGCATCAAATCGTTTGCCAGCATGGAGACCGCAGGTCAGGTGGTATCCGGAGGCAGCACGTCGCCTATCAGCTCGATCTTTGAAAACTTCAGCAGCTCGTCCAACTCGGGTGCTTCATCCGATATGATTTCTTCTCTGCTCGGCAGCTTCCTCGGAGGCTCCTCCGGCATTTCTGTACCGGGACTCAGCAGCGGAAACCTCTCATTCCTTGACGCACTTAGCCCGAAGGAAGCTTCGGATATCCTGAGCGGCAATATCTTTGACGCTTCTAAAATTCAGAAGTGGACAAAGCATGATGGCAATGACGTCATCGGGCTTGAAGACGATCAGTGGAAACTTATCGAAAGGCTCGAACTCAACGTCTTTTACGATGACGGCAGAGGATACATTGATCTCGGGCTTGACAACATATTTGCATTTACAAAAGAGGGGTATCTGATCGGCGAATATGACGGAGCCTGGCTGGCGATCAACGAACAGATCGTCCCCTACTACTACATCGATACCGTTAAAAGCGGAAGCGATACGATCATCCGCGGACGTGTACCGGTACTGATCAATGACGAGCGCGCCGAACTGCTGATCGTCTTCAAGAACAATAAAGGCAGCGTAGACGGAGTGAGATTCCTGTATACGGATTCGGAAACGCTCACTGTCGCTAAAGATGTGGATATGACAGAACCTGATCCCGAGTCAGGAGCTCTTCCCGCTCTTAAGAAGGGAGATACGATCAAGTTCCTGTGCGACTATTACACTTACGACGGAACGTTCGTTGACAGCTTTGAATTCGGTGAACCGATGACCTATAACGGTACTTTAAACGTGACCGATGCGCTGCTTCCCGACGCATCAAAAGCAAACGCACTGTACAGATTCGTCGACATCTACGGACAGCAGTATTTCAGCGCCGTTATCGAAAAAGTGGCACAGTGATGTTGCAGTAAAGATCAACAGAATAATAAAAGAGAGGTCCGTGCGCGGGCCTCTTTTTTAGTACGTAAAAAAATCATTTGCTCTTCAGCTTCGCTTTTTCTTCGGAAAGATCTTCCACATCGGAGGCGTCAACGTCTGCAACGATGTAAAATTTATAATCCGGATATAGTTGATCCATCTCGGAATGGAGTATCGAAAGGCCCTCTCGGTGAGGAATATCGAACGACATGACGACGTCGAAACGAACCGAACGGGTTTCGTTGTCAACGTAAAATCCGTGCATTTCCAGTGCCCAGTCGTGTTTCAATACTGTATCTCTGATCTGAGACTCCATTGCCCCCGCGCCAGAGCTTCCGGTATTGTACGAATAGATACCGACGGTGGTCAAAATAACGCCTGTTTTTTCCATCACGAGCATCTGTGCGCGTCTGGAAAGCGTATCGATCTCCGTAGCGTTCATACTGTCAGGTACTTCCAGATGTACGGATGCGAGCAGTTTTTCCGGGCCGTAGCTGTGGATCACGAGATCGTACGCACCGCGGACTTCCGGGATCGACCGCAGCACTGATTTGATCTTATCTGTAAGATCAGAATCGGCGCGTTCGCCAAGGATCTTATTGAGCGTTTCGATAAGCATCTCTATACCGGATTTGATGATAAACCCGGAGATCAGCAGACCGACGTAACTTTCAAGCGAAACGCCGGATAAAACAAAAATGAGTGCAGAGGCAAGTACCGAACCGGAAAGGATCGCGTCGAAAAGAGCGTCTTTTCCAGAGGCTATCAGAGATAACGAGTCCGTATCTCTACCCTTTTTACCCACGTATAATCCGAGCAGGATCTTCACCGCGACGGAGGCGGTGATGACAATAAGTGTTATAACGGAATAATCGGCGGTCTCGGGATGGATGATTTTTTTTACGGATTCGATCAAAGCAGTAATACCGGCGTAAAGAACGATGGCGGCAATTATAAGCGCCGAGAGATATTCAGCTCTTCCGTGACCCATCGGATGGTGCTTATCAGGCTTTTTATTGGCCACTTTCGCCCCGATTATTGTCACGACGGACGACAATGCGTCGGTGAGGTTATTGACCGCGTCGAGCATAACGGCGATCGACCTGGAGATCAGTCCGACGACGAATTTAAAGCCTGCAAGGAGGATATTGGCCGCGATGCCTACGAAGGAGGTGCGAACGATCACTTTTTCACGTTTCGCCGCCCTGCTTTTTATCTGTTCACTTTCCGTAACGTCATTATCTTTATTGGTATTATAATCGTCCGACATATCGGTTCGCCTCGCAGTAGTTAATGCCCGGAACAATATAAAAAATCGCCCGTTAAGGCGATTTAAAGGTGATTAATGGGACTCGAACCCATGACCCCCAGGGCCACAACCTGGTACTCTAACCAACTGAGCTACAACCACCGTGGCGTTCTCGTGTGAGAACGCTGTGTATTTTACAGTTCTTGGAATGTAATGTCAAGCATTATTTTTATCCGGTCCGGCCTTTACGGCGCGTATTTATACGCATGACAGTCTTCTTCCGACCTCCTCTAGAACATCTACCGAGGGCCCCGGAATACGGCCCAGAGGGTCAGGTCCGACGTTAAGCAGGTAGTTGATGCCGTTATTGTTTAGCCTTGACTTCAGTTCCATGATCTTATCGGCTGATTTCCAGTTATTGTCGAACGACTTATATCCCCACGTGTCATTTATCGTGCATGGAGATTCGCGAAGCATACCGGGCGCACTGTTCGACGGAATGGCATTATCGTCCGCCGATTCGTAATCGCCGTAGCCGTTACCGATGCGGGAATTGACAAGGCAGTCAGGCTGATAGAATTTGACCATCTTGTAAAGCTCGTCTGTCTGTTCAGGTTTGAGCGTTACAGGGACGTCAAACCAGATCAGGCACAGATCGCCGTACGAAGTGAGTATTTCCTTGACCTGAGGCACGATCTTCTCTCTGAAGCAGATCGAATAATCTTTTTTATCATCGTCAGGATAATCCCAGTTGTTCGTAAGATATGCCAGATCGCCGCACCATACTTTTCCGAGCGTATACCCGCCGCCGTGCGGATGAGCCCAGTCAAGGTCCTGTGAATAATACAGCCCGAGTTTTAATCCGTGCTTTTTACATGCGTACGCGAGTTCTTCTACAGGATCTCTTTTAAACGGCGTGGCATCGTAAACGTTGTATGTTGATGCTTTTGAATGATACATCGCAAATCCGTCGTGATGTTTCGAAGTGAATACAACGTATTTCATTCCGGCCCGTTTAGCGAGCAGCACCCATTCCTCTGCGTCAAAGAAGACCGGATCGAATGCCGCGGCCAATTTCCTATATTCGGCACCGGGGATGCGGAAATATTCCTGCGCCCATTCACCGATCGCGTCCATTCGCCTTCCTTTCCATTCGCCGCCTAAAAGCGCGTACAGGCCCCAATGGATCATCATTCCGAATTTAGCTTCCTGAAACCATTTTTTATTATCCATCTAAACTTCCTCCAAAACAGTGATCCGCCTGAGTGAACACAGGAGCGATCACTTAAAATAAAAAGCCCGAAGAACGATGTCCCCGGGCTATTTTATCGCAAAAACATAAGTGAAATTCAGTTAATACCTAATTCAACATATCGATTGCACAGCCTAAATAGCCGGCAGATCCGGACAAGCAACCGCCCGGAACGCAGGTATGTAGGGCTGAAATTATTCTGCAGTATCCTCTGCAACAGTCTCTACTGCTTCTTTAACGGCTTCTTCAGCTTTATCAGCTTCAACAGCAAGCGCATCGATCGCGCTTCCGCCAAGCTTGGAAGCTAAAATGTCGCCGATAGAGGTCCCCATGGAAGCGGGAGCGGTATCGCCGTGAATTTCTTCATCGTCTTTCTTGCCTTTTCTCTCGCCCTTAGGAGCTTTATTATCTTTGCGTCTGCGCTCTTTCTTTTCGCGGACGATCGGATTTCCGTTTTCATCAAGTTCTTCCGGCTTCGGCTCGGGATCGTATGCCTGAACTTCGCGGATGGAAAGGTTGATCTTCTTCTCCGGGATGTTGGTCTCGATGATCTTAGCCATTACCTTCTGACCGATCTTGAGGCAATCCTCAGCCTTGGTGATACGCTGGTTGGAGATCTGGGAAATGTGTACCAGACCGTCAACGCCTGTAGCGATATTTACGAATACGCCGAAGCTTACGAAGCGAACGACTGTAACTTCGAGAATGTCGCCTACCTGATAGAGGTCTTCAGCATCTGCCCACGGATCGTCCTCAGGCTTTCTGTAGCCGAGAGAAATGCGCTTCTTTTCGGGATCGCATTCGAGAACTCTGACCTCGACTTCGTCGCCAACGCTGACAACTTCAGACGGATGACGGATCTTATCCCAGGAGAGTTCGGTAAGGTGAATGAGGCCGTCGTATCCGCCGAGGTCAACGAACGCTCCGAAAGGAGTCAGGCTCTTGACTTTACCGGTGCAGACCTTACCCACGTACATATCGGACCAGAACGTCTCATCAAGTTTTGCTCTCTCAGCAAGAAGAAGCTGCTTTCTGGAGCCAAGGATCTTATTACGGCCCTTCGGTCCCTTTTCGAAAGCGATAATGACGACTTCGATGCTCTTTCCTACAAACTGGCTGATATCGCTTACAAAGCGCTCGGACAGCTGGGAAGCGGGAATGAAGATCCTGATAGATCCGAGGAACGCAACGACGCCGCCCTTAACAGCCTCGGTAACCTTAACGGTCACAGGGGTCTTCTCGGCGAACGACTGCTCAAGCAGTTCCATGTTCTTCTTATTATCAAGACGTCTCTTGGAAAGGATGGTCTCGCAATCCTTGTCGTTAACTTTAACGACCTGCGCCTTAACTTCATCACCGATCTGGATCTCGGGAACGTCATGTCCCGGAACAGCGGCGAATTCGTCGATGGCAATGAATCCCTCGTACTTGAATCCGAAGTCAACGTAGACGCCTTTATCATCGATCTTATTGATACGACCGGTGACAACGTCTCCGTTCTTTACCGCGCTGAGGGAATCTTCAAGAAGAGATGCAAAGCTCTCATCTTCCGCGGCTTCTTCTACCTTTTCGGCTGCTGCTTCTGCCTGATCAACAGTCTCTTCGACTTTCTCGGCAGCTTCTTCTACTGCCCCACCAACGACTTCCTCAGCGGCTTCAACGACTTCTTCAGCCTGCTGAACAGTCTCTTCTACAGCGGCTGTTGCTTCGGTAACCGCTGCTTCTGTGTTTTCGGCGACGTTTTCGACTACGCCTTCAACTTTCTCGATTTCACTCATGTTGTTAACTACCTCCTCGATGATCCAGTCGGGCGTCGATGCCCCGGCTGTCACCCCAACAAAAGAAATGTTTCGCAACCTGTCCAAAGGAAGCTCTTTCGCATTCTCCACCCAAACAGTGTCCCGGCATAAACCCTTGCTGATATCATATAGCTTTCCGGTATTTGAGCTGCCGTGATCGCCTATGACAACCATGAGATCTGCCTGGGCCGCTATTTTGGCGGTTTCCTGCTGCCTCCTAAAGGTCGCACTGCATATTGTATCAAAAATTTCAACTTTGTCAAAGACTTTTTTAATATTTTCGACAAATTTATGAAATTTTATTTCTGAATAAGTGGTTTGTTCCAAAACGGCTATCGGAATTGGGGGATTTGATACATATTTGTTGGAAATATATGCGTAAATTTCGTTGATATCGTCCGATACAAACGGTTTTTTTATGCACCAGCCGCACGTTCCGGCCACTTCGGGATGCGAAGGATTGCCGATTATGACTATTTCCTTGCCTTCCTGGGAGCATGTGCGGGCGATCTTGTGTATTTTTCCAACGAACGGACAAGTGGCATCTATGACCTCGCAATTGACCGCGGACAATCTTTCGTACACTTCCGGGCTGGCGCCGTGAGCACGTATGATAACACACGGAGGCACCGGGTTATTGTCACCGGCGATCACGCGCTCGAGTTCGTCAATATTTTCGATCACACGAAGGCCCAGATCTTCAAGTCTGCTTATGACCGCTTTATTGTGGATCAGATTTCCGTAAGAGATAACTGTTCTGCCGGTTTCACGAGCGGCTTCAAGAGCGTCAGTGGCTAATTTTACACCGTGGGCAACGCCGAAGCAGAATCCGGCCGTTTCAGCCCTTATGATCCGCATCTGTTACCTCCATCATTGAATAAACGTATTCAAGATATCTCTTCGCGGCTTCGCTCACGGCTTCCTTGTCTGACGGACTGGCTCCTCCTAACAGATCTGCAGGATCGATAGGTTTACCGAATTTTACGTATACTTTTCCAAACAGGCGTATCTTTCCCCAGATCGCGATCGGTACGATCTTTGCGTCAGCATCAGCGGCGAGGCGGATAAAACCGGGCTTGGGAGTCAGTGCAAGGCCTCTCCCCTTCGATCTGGTCCCCTGCGGGAAGATTCCGACTGCATTTCCGTCTTTAAGAAGATTAATAGTGTGGTTAGCCCCGCCAACGTCGTGGTTATCGCGCTTCACGGGGTAAGCGCCGCATTTTTTGATGAGCCAGCCGAATGGTTTGAATTTAAACAGTTCCTGTTTCGCCATCCAGCAGATCTTTCTCTTGATCTTATAGCCTATCATGAACATATCCATCATAGTTTCATGATTCGGAGCAACGATACACGCGCCGCTCTCGGGCATCAGTTCCCTGTTAAGTACTGTAACCGGGACAAAGATCTTGAATATTATCCTAAAGATGAATTTTAAAAAAACCATATACGCTCACCGGGTCATTTTTTATTACAGGAACCGAGGCGGTTCTTTACTATCGTTCTTACGGCGTCGATCGACTCCTCGAGATTCAGATCTGTTGTGTCAAGCAGCGTGGCGTCGTCAGCTCTCGTAAGAGGCGCAAATGACCGGCTTGAGTCGTTCTTATCACGCTCGATCATATCGTTATACACCTGTTCGAAAGTATGTGATACGTCGCCCTTATCGATCAGTTCCTTATACCTGCGTCTGGCGCGCGCGATAGGCGAAGCTGTAACGAACACTTTTACAGTTGCGTTCGGAAGGACGTACGTACCGATATCGCGCCCGTCCATGACCACGTCGTTTCCGGATGCGATCTTACGCTGTAGTTCTACCATTTTAAGTCTGACGGCCGATACGACGGCAACGGCAGACGCTGCTTTTGAGACTTCATTTGTTCTGATGAAATCTGTATAATCTTCGCCGCATACGAAGACGCGCTGGACGCCGTCAACGTATCTTACGTCAAGGTCAAACGATCCAAGGAGCGAAATAAGTTTATCGTCATTCCCCTTATCTGACCAGCTCCCGGAAAAATCGACTCCGTTCCTTATCGCAAAAAGTCCGAATGCCCTGTACATGGCGCCCGTGTCAAGATACAGAAAATTCATCTCTTTAGCGATCGTTTTAGCGATAGTGCTTTTCCCCGCTCCGGACGGACCGTCAAGGGCGATGCTGCAGCCTATACTTCTGGCGGAATCTGAGCTGTTCATTTTAATTACCTTCTTTCAGAAAATAGCGGTGATCATATCACGCGGTGTCCCAGTCCTATCGACATCTCGTTAAGGTGGAGCATTCCTATTCCGAAGAACAGGCACACGCTCACATGCGAACCGGAACGCGCAATGCCGATCTTTCCACCTACGTTTAATCCGATAGCTTTGTTTATGATCTGGGAAACGGCCTCACGCGCGGCGCCTGCGACAGCACCTTCTTCGGTGTGTGACTCGCCGATCAGGCCTTCCCTTTTAGCGGCTACGATGGCGCGCTCGATGATCTTGGTGATCGATGTTATAAATTCTCCTCCGAAATCGACACCGGCGCAGAATATATCGTACGCGCGGTATTGTGTGCAAAGCTGTTTTTCTTCTTCTCTATCCTTTGTCAGAGCTACTCTGATAGCTGCTTCTACCACATCTCTGCTTGTGTTCATGTCAGATCTCCTTAATAAAAAACAGGACAAAGTCACGGCCGGTAAAGACAGTACGTAATTTGCCTTGCTATAATTCTACCACATCATCGATATTAAAATCAAATATAAGAAAAAGCGCTCGAAGCAGCTTTTTCACGGCTGCAAAAGCAAGGTAAAAGATCAGACAGACGAAGGTTTATCGATATTTGACGCTCCGCAGACGGAAACGAACGGGCAGTAGCCGCAGCTGACTGTATTAGCCGAGTCGGGCTTGGGACACGGAGAAAAATTGCCGCTTCCGATACTCCTGGCGGTTTTAACGACCACGTTATCGACCAGAGCAGAATACTCATCATATTTTTCCGTTGTCAGCGGCCCGGAACGCGGTATTGATATCACACCGCCCTGGCCCGTACCGCCAAGAACGTCGGGGTCAAATCCGTCGCCGATCACGATCCCGCTCATTTTAAAAGCATCACTGATATCGCCGCCGTCTTTCTTCGCAGCCGCAGCTCTGTCGGGGGCAACGGATATTCCGTCTCCGAACACAAAATAAAGACCAGCACCCGGAACAGTATCGACGCCGCTTTTCCCCGCCAGGCCCGCGATGCGTTCTTTCGCAGCATCGTTCTGAGTAGCAGCCTTCATATACGTGATAAGCTGGATACGGAGACCCTCCGCGATATCCCTTTCCGTAATCTTTTTCGACGATGATTTGTAATCCACGACGCTGACGTATACACGTTTTCCGTCGCTGAACGCGTCAAGCCGGTCGATCCTTCCGCTTATATTGATGGTTTTACCGGTCCCTTCAACATCTTTTACGGTTACCGGTGGCAATAACCCGCCCTTGCCGAACTCGCATTCAAACGCTATCGTACTGAAACTGCTTTTCTTGTATTGATTTCCGACGGCAGTCAATACGATCGAGCAGAATTCTTTTAATCTGGCGACGATCAGCTTGTTTTTCGGCGTGTAAACCTTCTCAAACTCCGGATAGAAAGCCGTGACCGTATCGTAAAAATATTTGTCGGCAAGCCCTTTCGCGAACGTTCTCACGTCGTCGTCATTCATTTTCGTCAGATCGGTACCTGAAAGCTCCATACCGCCTTTTTCTACGACGGAGTGCATTATGCTTCCGAAATCTGCGATCCTGAACTCACCGACGTCCCGCTCTGACAGCCTGAGGCCGCGCTCAAGCAGATAAGACAGAGGGCATCTGTTATATGATTCAATCTGTGATATACTCATTACTGGATCGTTTCCGCGCAAAAGAAGCACTTTCGACAGATCGCCGGAAACGTTAAACGACGGTTGTGAAAACGTTTGAGCATCATCGCAGTCAATATTATCAAACGCTTCGCCGCCATCTATCCCGGTATCCGGGTTCGTACCCAGTGCGCCTGTTTTTTCGAGCCACGGCATGATCGCGGTCAATCTTTTTATAACTCTTGACGACGGAAGCATTTCTTCTCCGAAGCCGTTCTTCAGCGCATAGGATATGTATAGATACTTTTTCGCGGCAAAAAGCGCCGTATAGATCATAAACTGTTCTTTATAAGCGCGGCTCAGGCTGCTGTCGGCAAGGCCTATACCGGCTTTTTCCAGCTCCTCCCTTTCCGTCTCGCGAAGGATACCGGCATCAGATACAGCGGCAGGCATAACACCTTCGTTCACGCCCAGGATGATCATTGCCTCCGGACTTCCCATTCTTGACCTCCCGGTCCCGGCGACGCGTACGCAATTCTGTTCCTGCGGCAGGAAGCCCATTTTATAGCCCGAAAAACCGATATTGAGATAGTCTTTTAGCAAAGATGCAAGCTCTGTTCCGGAAGGAGCCCCGTCATCTTTAAATCTTTCTTCCGACGGAGCCGAATAAAGGAAATCGCGTGCGATGTCGAGCGTATCTGCTATTACGGTCCATATCCGGTCAAATTCATCCGCGCCTTTCATATCGCCATCACTCTTTAGTCTTTCGCAAAACTTTTGAGACGTTTCGTCGATCTTCATCTTTTTCAGCAAAGAAGTGAACAGCGATGCCGCGGTCCCGGGATCGGGTGCGTTTGTAAAAACAGTTTTAACGTCGTTGTACACGTCGTAAAGATCTTTCAGTTCGGTCACGTCTGACGCTGAATAGCGCGCAGGATAGATGATGTTGCGGGATAATATATAATTCTCCAGTTCATCCTGCCTGTCTGGATCATCCACAAAATATCCGTTCTTGATCAGCCTTATGACGTCGCCCTGCCGCATGCCGTAAATATAAATATCGAGAAGCGTGTTTATCGTAACGACAGCCGGATTCGACGTTATATATTTTACGTCGTCAATATAAAACGGTATATTCATTTCGCTGAATACCGGCCCGATAAAAGCGCTGTAATCGCTGATATTTCTCACGGCGACAACAATATCGGAATACGGCAGTCCTGCAGAGATGAGTTCTTTTATCTGCTTTGCGGCGTTTTTCACCTCTTCGTACGTATCGGCGGATGCACTCAGCCGTATCGAGTTTTTTTCGCTATCGCCTACTGTTTCTTCGCTTATCGGTACAGGCTTCAGACCAGTGTATGAGAGTTCGAGCCTGTTCAGCAATCTGTTTTTAAATTTATCTGCGAAATCGTATATCTCTGTTATATCGCTTATTTTAAAGCCTGATCTGGCTTTTAAGGCGATATCTTTAAGGCGGTCAAGTGTTTTGTCGGTCGGATAGAAAATCGGCTCTCCGAGGCGCGAAGTGCATAATGCGACCGTTACTTCTGCGCCCTGCCTGAGCATGCACGATATCATCTCATATTCGGCGTCGGTGAATCCGGTAAACTCATCGATCCAGATGGAAGAATCTTTGAAAAAACCGTACTCATCGCTGAGAGAAACGGCTGTTGACCACGCCCGCGACCCGGAAAGGAACGATCTGTCGACAACTTCCGAAAATCGCAGGTAGATGCTCAGCAGATCGTCGTATTTGAACTTACGGGTTCCGTCGGCATTGTCCCTAACGGAAGAGAGTTTTTCGATGAGCAGAGTTCTGTCGGAATTATAAGATTCGAGTTCGTTTATGAATTCGAGCAGCGTCAATACTTCCGCGGGTTTTTTCCATATGCCCGTATAGTATTGAAGTTTTCCTTCGTTATTCATCTGCGTGAGCACGGAGATGAGGAGCATCGCGCGACCCGATTCCGGCAGCGTCTCTCCCGAGCCTCCTCCGAGTTTTCCCAGTATCCTGTGCACGATACGGCGGAATGAAAGCACTTCCGATCTGAATATCACGCCTGAAGTCGGAAGATCGAGAGCGAATATGTTTTTTTCACCTTCCATAGTAAATTGTTCGGGAACGATGAAATAAGATACGCCGCGCAGATCCGCTCCGAGAGAGGCGGCAAATTCACGCTCGCAATATACGCTTTTCCCCGATTTTGCTCTTCCCGTGATGATGTGCAGCATCGTTTACTCCGTTACGGTCACGATTCCGTTTTTAAAACTGTTCTTTTATCGAGCGAATTGATCTTCTCGCTGAATTCTCCCGGTCTCGTAGATGAAAGCGCCAGATCCATATCGTAGAGACGTGAGTCAACGATATCGAGGTAATGAAGCACCTCCGCTTCCGGGAAAGCAGGCTTCTTGGGGCTCCCGAATTCCGGCTCGTAGTGGTGGGACAATATCATATGCTCTACCAGCATCGTTTTACTGCGTGGCGTTCCGAGGCGGTTCGCCGCTTCATCGACCATGCAGATGCCGAGGGTGATGTGGCCGAGCAGATTTCCTTCGGTGGTATAATCTGAAACGAGCCCGCAGTCCATCAGCTCCATCTCGCGGATCTTTCCGATATCGTGCAGGATCACGCCGCAGTATAGAAGGTCGCCCTTGAGTTCGGGATAAAGTTCTGTGTAGTGACGCGCGCCTCTGAGCATAGTGTACGTGTGGTAAAGCAGTCCGGAGCGTACGGCATGATGGAAAGTTTTCGCGGCGGGATAAACGAGCAGTTCTTTCTTATACCTCTCGATCATATCGAGTGTCAGCTTTTTCAGATCAGGGTCCGTGATCCCCTCTGCTATGCGGACAATATATCCGTACATCTCTTCCGGCTTTT
Organism: Mageeibacillus sp. UBA1255; assembly: GCA_002308795.1. Taxonomy (GTDB): domain Bacteria; phylum Bacillota; class Clostridia; order UBA1212; family UBA1255; genus UBA1255. The sequence continues at coordinate 21,641 of DBVV01000142.1, forward strand.
CAGGCGCGCTTGGAACGAGGCTGGCGATGTCAATATCCTCCGAATCTGTTGTCCGCCGTATCATATCTACTCTGAGCTGTAGCGATCCCTGAAACTCTTTTACGAGGCACTCCGCATAAACGATCGTCCCTGCGCGGAACAGTATTTCGTCTCCGTCATCAGCGTTCCACATTTTTGCGTTGATCTCACCCGAATTATCGCACAGGGTAAAGTCCAGGTAGCGGCTGTTCTGATTAGAGACACGAACTTCGGAAGTCTTTAAATAGAAATAACCGCATATATTGTCGTTCTTCTTCATTTTCGATACTTTGGTAGGATTATACTGGATCATATCATATTTTCTCCTTTTCGCGTCTTACTATGTCTTTTACACACCAGTCGAAACCGTTCGTTATACCGATGAGTTTTTCTTCAGCCGTTTTCATTAAGCCCGGCATGTCGTCATTCCGATCTTCTTTTTCCAAAGCGAGAAGAGGCACGTATTCTCTCGTGTGGTCTGTTCCGGAGAAACAGGGGTCGCATCCGTGATCTGCGGTAAAATAGAGCACGTCGTTTTTATGCATAAGTCCGTAAAAGCCTTCCAGATAGCGTGAGATGCGGGCTATTTCTTTCCAGTAGCCGGAAGGATCACGTCTGTGTCCGTAAAGCGTATCGGTATCCACCAGATTGATAAAAATAACGCTGTTTTCGTCGATTCCCTCTGTCCTGCGCGTTACTATCTGCGTCATTCTGTTCAGGCATTGATCGTTTCCTTTGTCGTGAAACGAAATGTTAAAACCGGTCTCATTGAAGAGGTCTCCGATCTTTCCCACGGCAGCGGATCTGAGTCCGAGAGCCGGAAACTCGGTCTCAAAAAACGATTTTGAAGGAAGAGCTATTCCGAAATCGCGCCGGTCAAGTGTTCGTTCAAATCTGGATGGCGAACCGGGTCGTGCGTAGGTGAAAGGTCTTGCGATCACACGGCCGATCCCGTATTTATCGCATACTTTTCTCGCACCTTTGCATATCGTGTAAAGCTTTTCGAGCGGGACGATATCCGTATGCGCGGCGATCTGCATTACCGAGTCGGCAGAGGTATATATTATCGGCTTCCCCGTCCTTATGTGTTCTTCTCCCAGATCTTCAATTATAACAGTACCGGACGCAGCATAATTGCCTATAAAATCACAGCCTGTCTCCTGCTTCAGCATTGACATCATTTCGTCGCTGAACGAAGGGTATTCCGGCTTCATCTGTACGAGATGGACGTTAACGTCCATTCCGGCGATCTCCCAGTGACCTGTCTGTGTGTCTTTCCCGGGGGATCTTTTCTGCATCGCTCCGAAGGCGGCGAGAGGATACCTGACAGGTTCGGCCGACGGCAGCGCATAACCATTCACAAGAGCAAACGCATTGCCCAGACCGGCACGCTCGAGGAAAAGCCATTTACCGCCTCCCCCGCCTTTTGACGCGCTCAAAGCTGTGTTTGAACCCGTATCGCCGTATTGACCGGCCCTGGTATCAGCCCCTATTCCGAAACTGTCGCAAACAACGATAAAATACATTATTTATCCTCCGATCTGACCATTTCGGCCAGAATACCTATGCTTCGCTTGATATCATCCGATACCGTGAACCCGTACAGCTGCTTAAGATCCGAATTAATAATATGTTCCAGAACATCGGCCGTTACTTTATTTGCATCCGGAACGTATTTCTTTATTACAGCTTCGGGATCCGCAAGAAAGCCGAGTTCGTATTTGAGTCTGAGAGTAAATACCGGCCGAACGAAAGATATTTCTTTTTCCGAATAGCAAAGTGTGAACAGCGAATTCAGGTATAGCCTCAGCACGTCCGGTTCGGGTTCTTCCGGGACAAGGTTTTTCAGAAGTTCACCTGTCATCTCTCCTGCGGCCGTGAACCGGTCAATGTCTTTCGAGATGCCGTAAAAATTTTCTATAAGTTCTCCGGAAGTCAAAGTGTGAAGGTCGTTCTTTCCGCGGCATAACTGATATCGTCCGAAGGATAAGGGCTGCGTTACCGGCAGGAGTTTACTGTCTTTTCGCTTCACTGCTTTTGCGGATACTTTTATCAGGCCGTACTCATCTGAGAAAAGCGTGAGGATACGGCTGGATTCGGAAAAATCACTGCATTTTAATACGATTCCGTTTACAGAAAAATATTTTTCCGGGATCATGATAAGTAATCCTTCTGTTAATCCGCTCCGAAGCCCTGATCGTGCAGGAAGCCGTTGTTATTTCTCCAGTTCTCTCTGATCTTCACGAAAAGTTTCAGATCGACGGGAGTGCCGGTCAGTTTTTGAATATCTTCTCTCGCGCGCCTGCCGATCTTTCCGAGCATCGCGCCTTCTTTTCCGAGGATTATGGATTTATGACTTTCTTTTTCGCAATATATCGTGGCGTCGATATGCGTAGAGCCTCCGTTTTCGCTCTCTATGAAGCGTACGATCTCCACGCCTGTTCCGTGCGGCACTTCGTCTTTCGTGAACAAGAGTATTTTTTCGCGGATGATATCGGCGGCAATGTCTCTTACCGACGTATCGGTGATGTAATCTTTGTCGTATAATTCCGGTCCGTCGGGCAGCAGTTTCACGATCGATCCGACGACGATATCCAGTCCGTCTTTCTTCAGAGCGGAGACCGGGATGATGTCTGAAAATTCATATTCGCGCGATAACGTGGCTATACGCTCAAGCAGCGACTCTTTCGGGATCTCGTCTATCTTGTTGATCACGGCGATCGCGGGACGCCCGGCCTGCCTGATAAGCTCGGTTATTTTCTTGTCCGCGCTCAAAAAAGTCCTGTCCGTTGCGTCACAAACATATACGACGGCGTCTACCCCGGACAACGTCTTTTTAGCCGCTTCAGTCATTAATTGACCAAGCTTGTTCTTCGGCGAGCAAATGCCGGGGGTGTCAATAAATATGATCTGGTAATCGTCGCTGCTGAGGATCGCACGCATATTCGTTCGCGTCGTCTGTGGTTTGGGCGACGTTATAGCGATCTTCTCTCCCAGCAGCGCGTTTATCAGCGTGGATTTACCAACGTTAGGTCTTCCGATTATCGTTACTACTCCGGTCTTATGCTCCATAATAAAATACCAATCCCTTTACGAGCACGATGCTATGCTCTTACGATCCCGAGATCCGAGAGGATCTTCTCCTGCAGTCTGTTCATCTCTTTTTCGTCTTTCGGCTTTTCATGATCATATCCCAGAAGATGCAAAAACGAATGAGCAGAAAGAAATGAGATCTCGCGTTTAAAACTGTGCCCGAACTTTTCCGCCTGCTCACGTGCGCGCGGGACCGATATCACCACGTCGCCTAAAAAAACCATATTGGTTTCCGGGTCGATATCGAAGAACTCCGCACTGCCTTTTCCGCGGTCAAATCCGATCGCGGGAAATGACAGGACGTCTGTCGGTCTGTCTATGCCCCTGTGCTCCGCATTGTATTTCTGAATACCCGCGTCATCGGTAAAAGTGATACATACCTCAACGCCCTTCGCTCCTGTTTCAGAGCATGACGCTTCTACGCAGCTGTACTCAGGAAGACACGCTTCTCTGAAAACATCCGCTATCGAGGAAAGGATATCTTTTTTATCATCCGCCCCGAACAATTTTCTTTTTTCAAATCTGAACATACATCTGTGCTTCATATCGTCTGCCCTTTGCGATTATTTCTTTTCATATTTTTCGTAAGCCTTTATGATCTTCTGAACGAGCTGGCAGCGCACGACGTCGCGGCCGGTAAGCGTTACGAAACCGATCTCGTTAATATCTCCCAGTATCTTCTGGGCGCCAATAAGCGATGAGGTTTTATCCTTCGGCAGGTCGATCTGGGTAATATCTCCGGTGACAACGGCTTTGGAGTATTGTCCGATCCTGGTGAGGAACATTTTAAGCTGCTCCGGAGTAGTATTCTGCGCCTCGTCGAGGATTATGAACGAGTTATCCAGTGTTCTGCCGCGCATGTACGCAAGCGGAGCAATTTCGATCGCGCCGCGCTCAAAATTCTTCTGGTAGGCGTCTATCCCCATTATATCGTAGAGGGCGTCGTACAGCGGCCTGAGATACGGGTCGACTTTGCTCTGAAGGTCTCCGGGCAGGAATCCGAGCTTCTCGCCTGCTTCGACCGCAGGGCGCGTAAGAATTATCCGCGACACCTCGTTCCGGCGAAAAGCCGAAACCGCCATTGCCACCGCCAGATACGTTTTACCGGTACCGGCAGGACCGATACCGAACGTAACGGAATTGTTTTTTATTGACTCCACGTATTCGGTCTGGCCAAGCGTTTTTGCCTTTATCGGGCGTCCCTTCGCTGTGACGCAGATACCGTCCGCCGAATATTGATTCACCGACTGGATGCCGTTTTCGGTCACCAGATCGCACAGATACGCGGTCAGCCTTTTATTTATCATCTCGTTATCTTCAGACAGTTTTACCAATCTCCTGATGACCGCCTCGGCATTTTTTAATTTTTCCTCTGCGTCACGGTCGTAACCGCCGCAGGATAATCTGAGATTTCCGTCTGCGTTGAGTTCGGTCTTTACGCCGAACGCGTCGGATATCACGGAAAGATTTTCGTCATTCTGTCCGAAAAGCGTCATCGCGTCGTCAATTACAAGATCTGTCAGTACCGTATTCATTCGGTTTCCTCCTGATAATCACTTTCGTCAATATTTTATCACAACGCGCCGTCTTTTGAAAGAGCGTCAAGTTCAGCGTTTATTTCGTCGATGCGCGACATCAGCGTAAGCATCTCTTCGTCAAGAGTGCTTTTCGTCTCATAAAGTTCGCCGAGCCTTACGTGATCGCTGGCAATGGCTGGATCGGATATTGCCTTCTCCGCTTCGTTGCTTTCAGCCTCTTTTTGTTTAAGCGTCTCCTCAGAGCGCTTTAACTCGTTTCGGAGTTTAGTTATTTTTGAGCGCAGTTCTTTTTGCTTAAGGTAATCTTCTCTGCCTGATCTGATCCCGGAGGCCGGTTCGTTATCCGCTTTGGCTTCAGGTTCAGCGTATGACGAGATATCTATAACGCGCGTGGCAAGTTTTTCTCTGAAATATCTGTCGTGCGAAACGGCTATCAGAGTGCCTTCGAATTTCAGAAGAGCGTCTTCGAGCACCTCTCTCGAAGCAATATCCAGATGGTTCGTAGGTTCGTCTAATATCAGCAGCGGTTTTCTCTTGTAGCTGATCATAAGAAGCTGAAGCCGCGATTTTTCTCCGCCGGAAAGCTCGCTAAGCGACTTGAAAACGTCAGGGCCGCGAAAACCCATTGCCGCCAGACTGTTTCTGATCTTCAAAGGAGGAACGAGAAGTGCCGCAGGTTTACCCGGGTAATTGACCATATCATATAGCGCGTCGAATACGCTTCCTTCTCCGGAAACGTCGGAAAGATCCTGAGAATAATAGGCGAAAGCGGTGTTCACGCCCAATTTGAACGAACCGGAAACATATTTCTTCTCGGACGGCGTAAGTCTGTTTGCGATGACCTTTAAAAACGTCGTCTTTCCGGAACCGTTCGGTCCTGTTATGAATACTCTCTCTCCTTTATGTATCTCGAAGCTCAGGTTTCTGAAAAGCTCGTTCCCGGGATACGCAAATCCGAGATCTTTCACGAAGAGCACGTCTTTTCCGCCCGGGACGTCGATCTCGAACGACACTGCAGGCGGGTCTTCAGGCGATTGGGGTTTATCGATCAGTTCCATGCGGTCAAGGTACTTAAGTCTGCTGTCTACCGCTTTTATATTGCGTTCCCTGTTCCATTTGCGTTGATTTTCTATGAACGCGTTTATGCGTGCGATCTCTCTTTGCTGCTGTATATAACATTTTTGTCTGTATTCGAGATCCGCCTTGCGCAGTTCGGAATATTTGGAGTACGGTGCGTTGTATAAAAATGCGCCCGATCTCTCTATGAGCAGCGTTTTTTTAGTCACTTTATCGAGAAATGCTCTGTCGTGCGATATAACTATCAGCGTCCCCGCGAACGCGGACAATTCCCCTTCGAGCCATTCGCAGGATCGTTCGTCAAGGTGGTTCGTCGGTTCGTCCAGAATAAGTATTTTTGCGTCGGACAGTATCAGTTTTGCGAGGGCGAGGCGTGTTTTCTGGCCTCCGGATAACGTCGACACGTTTCGCTGAAAATCTGATCCGCTAAAGCCGAGGCCGTTCAGCGTACTTCTTACCCTGCTTTCGTACGTAAGGCCGCCCTGTTCTTTGTATTTTTCATACAGATCGGACAGCTTACCTGACAGCACGTGACCGATCGCTTCTCCGTCTCCGAATCTGATCATTCTTTCTTCGGTTTCCGCGATCTGCTTCTCCAGTTCTCTCAGGTGCGCGTAAGGTTTCATGAATTCTTCATATACGGACAGTTCCGAGTCGAGCCCGGAATCCTGTCTCAGATATCCGAGAGAGGAGCTGACAGAAGAATGGATATAGCAGTTTCCGGAAGTCGGGATATATTCTCCCGTGAAAATACGTATGAGCGTAGTCTTACCGGCACCGTTTGCACCGATAACACCGATCTTATCACCTTCGTTGACGCTCAGATCCACGCCGTCTAATATCACGTCGTCTCCGAATGCCATCTGCATTTCTTTGCATGAAAACAGGATCATGCCGTTTCCTCCCCGGCGGAATAATAGATATCCTGACGGCCGCTCATCAGGCATGCGGCGTTTACGTAAAGGGCGCCGTGCTCAAGCAGTATCCCGCCGCATTCGTTCAGCGTCGACCCGGTCGTAAATATATCGTCTACGAGCAGGATCCTCGCGTTGTACAGTTCAAGGCCTTCGTCTAAAGCGTTAAAGCGGCGGTCAGCAGCACGCTGGGCGTAGTTTTCCGCACTCGTTACTCTGTTTTTGTTGCCGGCGTCAATTCTTTCGAGCAGGTCGCGGAACGGTTTTCCGGACAATTCGGAAAGTTTGCGGGCAATCAGTCTGCTCTGGTCATAACCTCTTTTGGCGTACCGCTTTTTGCTTACCGGGACGCACGTGATAATATCGATATCATCATACCCGCCGTTATTCGAGAGGAATCGATGCATTATCATTGAAAAAGGCCTGTACAGCCATTCTTCGGAATTGAATTTGTACCTGAGCATTGCCTTCTTTGCGAGGCTGTAATACCTCATCGGGACGTAGAGCCTCAGTATCCTATCGAGTGCTTCGTGCGGGAGCGTGTCTGCCTGTTCGTAAAATATCAGATCGTCGCGGCAGCTGTCGCAATAAAGTTTTTCGTCTGATCCGCCGCTCCTGATCATCCTTCCGCAGAAGGGGCATTTATCGGGGAACAATAATTCTATTAGGCGCGAGCTCCGGTTCATTTAAGATCCCCGCTTTCATTGACGTCCGCATTGAAGATGTCCGGGAACGGCTCGGCGTCCGGCCATTCATTGCCGTCGCTTTCGCAAAGCCGCTCGCGCAGACACGTATAACGGCGTTCCTCGGAATTATTGTCGATCATTGCCCGCAGGTAGCGCCTGTCTCCGACCAGTATAAGCATCTTTTTTGCTCTCGTAACAGCAGTGTAAAGTATATTTCGTGTACACAGCCTCGGCGGTATGTTTGAGAGCGGGACAACGCAGTAGTCGAATTCGCTTCCCTGGCTTTTATGTACGGTTATAGCGTAGCATAGTTCGAGCTGTGAAAGCAGGTCGAAGCTGTATACCGCACTTCTGTCGTCGTCAAACAGTATCTCGAGAGTTCTGCCTGCGCGGTCGATCTGAAGTATCACTCCCATTTCGCCGTTAAAAATGCCTTTACCGACAATGCCGAGCGTGCTCCTGCTCTGCCATTCTATATCATAGTTGTTCTTTATCTGCATCACGCGGTCGCCTTCTCTGAACGAAGCGTCGCCGAACGTAATAATCGCTTCTCCCTCCGAAAAACGGCCGAAACCTTGTCCGCGCCTGTTTTCGCCCGCGCCGGGATTAAGCTCGTCCTGGAGAAGCAGATTGATGTTTTCGACGCCGCATTCACCTTTTTTACCGGGGATTATGACCTGGATATCTCGCATCGGATCGATCCCGTACGCTTTAGGCAGTCTTCTGCATACGACGTCGCATATCATTTCCGGTATCATTGCGGGATCTTCACTGTCAAGCATAAAGAAATCCTTGTCGCGGCGGTTCATCTCGGGTATCAGGCCGGCATTTATCCGTTGTGCGTTGTACGCTATAAGGCTCTGATCAGACTGGCGGTAAACGTACGTGAGCGTCGTTACGGGGAAAAGCTTCGACGATATGATATCCTTCAGGATATTGCCCGGACCGACCGAAGGAAGCTGATCTTTATCGCCAAGCATGACGAGCCTGGAACCACGCCGCATTGCCTTTAGCAGATGGTACGCAAGGAGCGTGTCGAGCATTGATGACTCGTCCACGATCAGCACGTCTGTTTCGAGCGGATTGTGTTCGTCGCGGTTGAACTTCAGCCTCCCGTCTTCGAAGACGTCGCTCAGTTCTTCTTCGTGCGAATACGACGTATATTCCAGAAGGCGGTGTATCGTCTTTGCTTCGATCCCGACAGCTTCGGCCATACGTTTCGCCGCCCTGCCGGTGGGAGCGCAAAGCGTGCATTTTATGCCTGACAACGACAGGTACTGGTACAGCGCCCGGATTATCGTCGTTTTTCCTGTTCCGGGCCCTCCGGTGATCACGCAAAAAGCGTTTTCGACGGCGTTTTTCACTGCGGATATCTGTTCATCATTCAGCTCAAATCCGGATTCGAGGCTGAAGTGGTCAATAAACAGTTTAAAGTCCGGCCCTTTTGTTTCTACGTCGTATTCGCTGAATTCTTTAAGGCGGTCGGCAATATATTGTTCGCAGTCGTACATATATCCCAGGAACAATAGTTCGTCTTCCTGTGCCGCCCCGGATGCAGGATATACTTTTACCGCTCCGGATGATATAAGGCTGTCAAGGGAGTCTCTGACCGTATCGACTTCCGTTGAAAGTTCGTAAGAAACGGAATTAACGAGCAGCGTCCGAGGAAAACAGACGTTGCCGAAATTCAGCTGCGACTGGAGATAATATTTAATAAAAGCGCAGACGCGGCTGCCGGAATTTTGATTGACGCCAAGCCCGAGAGCGATACGGTCTGCGGTTTTAAAACCGATCTGCGGTATCTCATCGATGAGCAGATACGGGTTCCGTTTCGTGACCGAGATCGAATTCACTCCGAACCGCTCGTAGACTGACATCGCGATCCTGGTCGAGATATCCATATCGGCAAAAAACTTGAGCGTTTCCGATACGTTGTAATACTCCCGGAACGTTTCGCCTATCTCCTGTGCTCTTTTATTGCTGATCTTTTTTACTTCTGCGAGTCTTTGAGGAGTGTACAGGATCACATCCGCAGTATCCTCTCCAAAGTGGTCAACTATCGACCTCGCAGTTACTTCTCCGACTCCGTGGAATAGTCCGCACGAAAGGAACGTGATCAGGCTCTCGCTGTCGGAAGGAAGTGATTTCGTGCAGTAGCTGACTTTGAACGTCTCGCCGTAAGTATGATGTATCTCGAGCCGTCCGGTCAGCGTTACAAACTCACCCGGAAACAGATCGGGCATAACGCCGGAAGCCCTTATCGATTCCGAACCGTCTGCCGGCTGAAATTCGATAACGGAAAAACCGTTTTCAGGATTGATATAAATCAGATCCTCGACTCTGCCGTTTATTTCGGTAAAACCGCCCTTTGATCCGGTATCCATAAATCAGTTTCCGTCCGGTATATGCTGATCCTGTTTTACTGCTCGAACAGGCTGTCGAATTCGTCTCCTTCAAGCCGTTCTTTCTCGATCAGTACGCCGGCTATCTCTTTCAGTTTATCAAGATTTTCCGAGATAAGTTTTGTGACTTTCTCTTCTTCTGCGTCAATTATCTTCTTAACCGCTTCGTCAATGAGTGCTGCAGTTTCTTCACTGTAGTTCTTGGAATGGCCGTAATCTCTTCCTATGAATATCTCATCTCCGGCGCCGGTATTGAATATAACGTTTCCGATCTCGTCGCTCATACCGTATTTTGTAACCATGCTGCGTGCGATAGCGCTGACCTGTTCGAGGTCCGACGACGCTCCGGTGCTGATATCGTTGAGGACAAGTTTCTCTGCGACTCTTCCGCCGAGGCTGATATCGATCGCTTCAAGGAGCTGCGCCTTCGTGACGTAAGTTCTGTCTTCGTCTGGGCGGTGCGCCGTGTATCCGCCTGCACTTCCTGCAGGAATGATAGAAACACGCTCCACTTTCTCCGTTGACGACAGATACTTGATAGCGATGGCATGACCGACTTCGTGTATAGCCGTCAGCCATTTGTCCTTATCTGTCATAACGCGGCTCTTCTTCTCCTTTCCGACGATGACGCGGAAAATAGCTTCCTTGATGTTCGCTGGTGTGATCTTTTCCTGATCATCTCTCGCGGCAAGAAGTGCACTTTCGTTAAGCAGGTTTTCAAGGTCAGCAGGCGTGAATCCGGACGTGTTTTTAGCGACCTCTGTAAGGCTTACGGAATCATCTAAAGGCTTGTTCTTGGAATGTACTTTAAGGATAGCTTCCCTGGCTTTCATATCGGGGTAAGATACGTTGATCTTGCGGTCAAATCTGCCGGGTCTGGTAAGCGCGGGGTCAAGGATATCCGGCCGGTTTGTTGCCGCCATCACTATGACGCCTGTATTCGTCTCAAATCCGTCCATCTCGACAAGGAGCTGGTTAAGAGTCTGTTCTCTCTCGTCATGTCCGCCTCCGAGTCCGGCGCCTCTGTGACGTCCCACTGCGTCGATCTCGTCGATAAACACTATCGCCGGAGCGTTCTTTTTCGCCTGCTCAAAAAGATCCCTTACTCTGGCGGCACCTACACCTACGTAGAGTTCTACGAAGTCAGATCCGCTTATATTGAAGAACGGTACGCCGGCCTCCCCCGCGACCGCTTTTGCAAGGTACGTTTTACCTGTTCCGGGAGGTCCCACGAGGAGAACGCCCTTGGGTATCCTTGCACCCAGCGAGTCGTATTTCGAAGGATTTTTAAGGAACGAGACAAGCTCTTCCATTTCCTCTTTTTCTTCATCCGCACCGGCGAGGTCGTCAAATTTTATCTTGCTTTTTGTATATAACCTCGCGTTGCTGCGTCCAAACGTGAGCCTTCCGGAGCTCCCCGCTCCTGACTGGCTCTGTCTGAAGATCATAAAGAACATAAAGATGGCAACGATTCCGAGAAGGACGTACGGGATTACGCGGACAAGCAGCGGGATCGTGCGGATCTCCATCTTGTACTTTACGGGGTTACCGTTCTTCACCTCGGAAGTGATCTGCTCGGTAAAAACGTCGGTGTCAATGATATTGACGACGTACTTGCCTGCCTTCGGGCCGTTTTCGGAGGCGCTGTCGCCTTTGATAACAACGGTGGCTTTATTGTCCTCGAGTACGACCGATTCGACGTTTTGGACGGAAAGCTCCGTGATGAATCGTGAATACTCCAGTTTGCGCGTGCCTGTGTAGTTGGTGATGAGTACTACGGCAAACATTACTACCACGAGTATCAGGATGTACGGAGAGATCGATTTTAAAAATTTCATGCTTAGCCTCTTTTGCTTCTGGAAATCGGGCGGTCAGGCCGCTTATTTTTCGTATATATCTCTTTTTAATATGCAAAGGTCGGGAAGGTTTCTGAGTATGCCGTCGTAGTCGAGGCCGTAACCGATCACGAATTCATCAGGTATGACCGCCCCTACGTAATCGGGCGTTATATCTACTTTTCTGCGTTCGGGTTTATCAAACGCCGTACAGACTTTTACGGAAAGCGGATTGCGGTTCACGAACATCGATTTGATATAATTGAGCGTAAGGCCGGAGTCCATAATGTCCTCAACGATAAGCACGTGTTTATCGTTAAGCGGCTTGTCGATATCTTTGAGCAGACGGACGACGCCGGAAGTTTTGGTTGACGACCCGTAGCTGGAAACGGCTATAAAATCCACTTCGAGAGGCAGATCTATCGCCCTGACCAGATCGGCCATGAATACGAATCCGCCCTTGAGCACGCAGATCAGGAAAAGCTTTTTCCCGGCATAGTCGCGTGTGATCTCCGCGCCGAGGCGTGCGACCATTTTTTTGATCTCTTCTTCCGTCATCAATACTTTATCGTAGTATTTCGACAATTCATTCATTCTGTTCTTCCCCCTGAATATTTATCCTTAAAACATTCTGTGTTTCGTGCGTTATTCTCAGTTTTTCACTCGAGCAGATCCCCGGGATCCAGAGAACTTCTGCGTCTATCGCGAGAAGTATGACGTTCCGCCTCCGTTCGAGCGGGATCTTCATGTCTATAAGCAGTTTCTGAACCTTTTTCGATCCCTGCATACCGAAAGGCATGATCACGTCTCCGGGCTCCGGATTTCGCATGACCGGAGCTTTTCCGCCGTGTGCGTTTATTATATCAATATATTTCGCTTTGTCAAAGAAAACCGTAAAGTTATCCGCCCGAAAGCCGCTTCTCAGCTTTTCCGCTTCGGTCTCTTCGCCGCTAAGTTCTGTTGCGAGCAGTTCCGGGTACCTAATCGGTGCGGGCGCGTCCAGGTCAGAAGCATTATCGCCGTTGTCAACGCTTCTGACTGTGCGGCGGTCAATACATTTTTCGTCGTCGCATGAGAAAACCGCTCCCGAATGTGTTATACGCATCACGACGGAACGGCCCAGTTGAATCGACCGCCCCTTCTTCCCGCTCCTGATAGCGTTAAACGCCCTTTCGACAACGTCGGAAACGATGTCTTTCCGGCCCTTATACGGAAGATTTCCGCTGCTGTCGCTAACAGTCGCGATCACGTGCCTCAAAACACGTCTGGCAACGGACGGATGAAGTTCGCTAAATGATCCTGCAGCCAATATGATATTTCCTTCGCCGGTACGGATGATATTTTTATCGATATATTCTTTCGCGAGCGATTCGAGGCAGTCGCGTTCTGACGTGCTAAAAGGCGTCTGGCGCACCAGTACGCGGCTTACGTCGTATCCCAACCGTTTAGATATATACGGGATAATATCGTTCCTGAGGCGGTTTCGCAAATAATGAACGTCTTTATTTGACGAATCGGTTACGAAAAGCTGGCCGGCTGAAGAAAGGTATTCGATTATTTCGCCGCGGTCAATATCAAGCAGAGGCCGGATAATATTGTCCGACCGGTATGCAAGACCGCAAAGCCCGTCTAAAGAACAGCCGCGGAAAATATGCATCAGTATCGTCTCGGCGTTGTCGTTAAGATTATGCCCTACGCAGATAAGATCGTATCCGTTATCCAATGCGGTCTTTTTAAGAAATCTGTACCTGTATTCTCTGGCACATTCCTCAATACCAGTTCCCTCTTTTTTCGCAGCCTCTAAAATGTTTGCTCTTCCCGCGAAAAAAGGAACATCGAGTTTTTCGGAAAGTTTCCGGGAAAATTCTTCATCTCCGTCGGATTCTCCGGCTCTGATCATATGGTTGAAGTGCGCGGCTCCGAGCGATCCGTCCGGCAGAAATTTTTTGAGCATAAGAAGCATGCAGACCGAATCGGGACCGCCCGATAATGCGGCCAGTACTTTTTCGCCCGGTCTGTATCCGCAGTGTTCAATGATCGTATAATTAAAAGTGCTGTAAGAATCGTCAGGATTCATTTTCCTTCTGGAGCATAACTCAGATTTTTAAACTGAGCATGGTCTGAATCATAAAGCAGTTCGATCCTGCCCAGAGCGCCGTTTCTGTGTTTTGAAACGATGATCTCGGCAACATCCTTGTATTTGCTGTCAGTGTTTTTGTGATAATATGCGTCGCGGTAAATGAACATAACTATATCCGCGTCCTGCTCGATCGTACCGGATTCTCTCAGGTCGGAAAGCTGAGGCCGTTTATCGTCCCTTTTTTCAACGCTTCTTGACAACTGCGAACCGACTATGACAGGTACGTCCAGTTCCTTCGCCATAAGCTTGAGCGCCCTGGAGATCTCGCCAACTTCATTGACCCTGCTCTCCGTTTTAGTTCCGGACGTAAGCAGCTGAAGATAGTCGATAATGATCAGTTTTATGTCTTTTTCCAGCTTAAGCTTGCGGCATTTGGCTCTTATAGAGTTGATCGAAACGTCGGACGAATCGTCGATGTAAAGCGGTATATCCCTGTATTCTTTGATCATGTTTTTGATCTCGTTCCAGTCGTTTCGGTCCAGATCCGCGTTCCTTAGTTTTTCTCCGGGGATACCGGTCTGAGAGCTCATAATACGGCGGGTAAGCTGCATGGACGACATTTCCAGGTTGAATACAGCGACCGGGATCTTGTATTTTCCCGCAGCGACGTTGGTTGCAATATTAAGCATCAGCGCTGTTTTTCCCATTCCTGGTCTGGCGGCGACGAGTATGAGATCCGAGTCCTGGAATCCTGAAAGCATGCTGTCTAGCTGCGTGAATCCAGACGGAATACCTGACAGCCTGTTTCCCTCATACGTGGGATCGTTCAGTTTCGCATTCAGTTCGTGGAGCCTGTCGAACACATCGGGGAGTATCTCTCCGATGCCTCTGTAGCTTTTTACGTTCCCTTTCTGCACCAGATCGAAAATGCGTCTTTCAGCCTCGTCAAGAGCGCTGCTGACGCTTCCGTCGGGTTCATACGCGAGCCTTGCTATCTCCCCGGATGCTTTCAGCATACGGCGCTGCATCGATTTGGCGGAGACTATTTTAGCGTATTCAGAGGCGTTGGATGCCATCGGTACGTCAGCGGCCAGTGCCACGATGTACTCCGGATCCATCCCTTTCATTTTACCGTTGCTCTCGAGCCAGTCAGTGACAGTGAGGATATCTATCGTCTGAGACTTTTTCGACAGCGACATGAACGCGTCAAAAATATGCTGATGCTCAACGCGGTAGAAATCTTCCGCCTGGCATATCTCCATCACGTCAAAAAGGCAATCCGGGTCCATCAGCACTGCGCCGAGCAGCGCCTTTTCGGCTTCAATATTTTGCGGTTCAAGCTGTTGTTTCATATTCTGTCCCTGTGCGGTCCGGTCATTCGGGTCTTACGTCAACTGTAAATTTAGCCGTAACGGACGGATATATTCTCGCGACACATTCGAATTTTCCGAGGACCTTGATCGGTTCTTTGATGTCGATCTTCTTGCGGTCAATATCGATCTCTTTCTGGGCCTTCAGCGCGTCGGCAATATCTTTGGTGGAAACGGCGCCGAAAAGCTTGCCATTGTCCCCGACCTTCATCCGAACGGTAACTTCCGTACCGTTAAGCGCCGAAGCAGCTTCTTTCGCCAGCGAAAGTTCTCTGTTCTTTTTCTCGTTTTGAGCCTTCTGCTTTGCGCGCGCGTCATTAAGCGCACCCTCCGTGGCAGGCTTTGCGAGCTTTCTGGGGATAAGATAATTCTTACCGTATCCGTCACTTACGTTAACGATCTGATCCTTTTTCCCGAGTTCCTTTATATCCTGAAGCAAAATTACTTTCATTGCGATCCCCCCTGATACTTAAGTTTAATCCTTTAGTTCTTAAAATACTGATCTATCGCGTCCGTCAGTTTCTGTTCGGCTTCTGCCATAGAACAGTCTGACAGGAAAGCTCCTGCGCTGGTTATATGGCCTCCTCCGCCTATCTTTTCAAGAATGACCTGGACGTTGATATCTCCCCACGACCTGCCGCTCACGGAAACACCATCGCCTGAACCGGACAATACGAACGACGCATCCACACCGGCGATATCGAGCAGTCTGTCCGCCGCCATAGCCGATACGAGCTTCTGATTCTTTATATCCTCCGGGCATCTGGCAAGCGCGACCCTGCCGCTTCTGAGAGTGGCAGCGGACGTGACCCTGGAAACGGCAGAATACATATCCATATCCGGCTGGAAGTATTGACGCACGGAAATAGTATCGACTCCCCTTGACCGGAGGAATGACGCGACCTCGAACGTGCGGCTGCCCGTCTTAAACGTGAAATTTTTAGTATCGACGAGTATGCCTGCGTATACCGCTTCCGCTTCGATCAGCGGTATGTCCGCATCCGGTGACATGTACCTTAGCATCTCAACGAGCAGCTCGCCGACCGACGACGCGTACGTCTCGGTATAGTCAAGCACGGTATTGTCAATGTAATCAGCGGCTCTTCTGTGGTGGTCAATGACCGCTATCCTGCTGCTGTAATCGAGCAGCTTCGGACATTCCACCAGCCCCGGCCTGCTCGTATCCACAACGATGGTAAGCATATTCGGGTCAATAAGATTCAGCGCGTAGCTCGTATCGATGATGACTTCCGAATACTCATCCAGTTCCGTCAGTTTATTATAAAACACGTCTATGGACGGATTCGACTCGTTCAGCACGATATATGCTTTAACTCCCGCGTAGACACACGCCCGGTAAGCTAAAAGCGCGGAACCGACCGAATCCATATCTGCCTGTTTATGGCCCATAATAAGCACTACGCTGCTCTTTACGATCTCAGCCTTGAGCATGGATGCCATGACTCTGGCCTTTACCCTGCTAATGCTTTCGGCATCTATATTACTGCCTCCGTAGTATGAATCCTTTCCGTCTTTTCTTACGACGGTCTGGTCTCCTCCGCGGCTCAGAGCAAGCTCCAGCGCCTGCGCGGCGAGGTTGTAATTCTCTGCAGCGTTCTTTCCGTGCGCGCCTACTCCGATACTGAGGGTGACCTGTATCTTATTACCGACCGATATCTTCTTGACCATATCGAGTACGTTGAATTTGCTGTTTTCAAAGTTTTCAAGCGCTTTATCGTCGCAGATAAGCAGATATCTGTCGCGAACGAGCTTCTTTATTACGGCGCCCGAATCGCCTTTCCAGCGGTCAAATATCCTGGATAGTTCTACAGAGATCTCGTTTACGACCGCTTCTCCGCTCGACTGGAATATTTCGTCGTAGCTGTCTACGGCGATCTCGGCCACGGCGGTACGTTCTTCCTCGTACACCTTCCGGGCGGCAAGCAGCTCGGTGGTCTCTATAAAGTAAACGATCAGCATAAATGAGTCGGGACCGCTTTTTTCCGATCTCACGACGTTAACGAGCATATTAAACGTCCGCCCGCCGAATTCTACCGTATCCGACAGATCGAGCAGCGAATTATCGATTTTACCTTTTAATTTCAGGTGATAAATAGTCCTGAGTTCGGACGTCATCCTCATATTGTCATGAAAGATCTCTTTCAGTTTACTGTTCGACCATATGAATGATCCGTCCTCGCTTAAAAACGCCATCGGAACGTCAAAATCGGCTACCGTTCCGACCATCGGAGTCGGTTCTCCGTCAGTATATACCGCAAGTGTTCTCGCCCGCTTCTGACGGTACCTTCGCTGTATCAGGAAGATAGCGACGTTCAGCAGCACGCACACTGCAAGCAGTATAATGACGATCATACCGAGGCTTACGTTCCCGCTTAAGAAGCAGTAGTTAGCGGTAAGCACAAGGCACGTTACCAAAAGTATGAAATTTATGATGGCCATATTCATATGGCGGAACCAACCGTAATTCATACCGACTCCGGGAAAATAACAGTGAATGAACCGTATCAGTTCAGTTTAAGCCGCAAGCGGCGCTGGATAATGACATATCCGGCGCCGCAAAATAACGTATCGCAAAAATATGAATCAGTCTGCGGAAAACGGCATAAGTGCCACTTGTCTTGCTCTCTTGATAGCAATGGTAAGCTCTCTCTGATGTGCAGCGCAGCATCCGGAAACTCTCCGGGGAAGGATCTTGCCTCTTTCAGAGACAAACTTCCTTAAGCGGTTAACATCCTTATAATCGATTCCGGTAACTTTATCAGCGCAGAACGGGCATACCTTTTTGCGGGATCTGCGTGTTCTGGTCATCATCTTGCTGTCGCCTTTATCAGAGCCTTCCCTTGCGTTCTCTTTCTTAGCGTAGGGCATAACGAACTCTCCTTTCAATAAACACTTTGCTCAGGATCAGAACGGACAACCGTCCTCGTCGTTGAGCGCAAAATAGGTACCGCTGTTTTCAGAAGATGCGTTTGATGAGGAATTATCCTGTTTAGGAGCAGCGGCAGACGAAGTTTCCTGCCGGAACGATACGGGTTCATCAGGCAGCGGTGCCGATCCGTATCCTCCGTCCTGTCTTTTACTCTCCACAAACTCTATATCATCGGCGATGACTTCCGTGGCGTAGCGCTTCTTTCCTTCCGTGTCGTCCCAGCTGCGGACCTGGATCTGACCTGTCACGGCGATCCTGTTCCCTTTCGAAAAATATTTCGCGACAAACTCTGCAGTCTGACGCCATGCGACGACGGGAATGAAATCGGCAGAAGGCTGGTTTTCAGATTTGAAACGCCTGTCAACGGCTACCGTGAACTGACACACGGCGGTATTCGAAGCCGTATATCTGAGTTCCGGGTCCTTAGATAGTCTTCCGATCAAAATAACTTTATTCATCAACGTATCTCCTCTCTAAAGCGACACCAAGATCAATCTTTCTTCGTGATCATGTGACGAATGATACTGTCATTGATCCTCATAACGCGGTCAAGCTCCATCGGGAAATCAGGGGCGGATGCAAAGTCGATGATAACGTAGTATCCTTCCGTGAAATCCTGAATCAAATAAGCAAGTCTGCGTTTACCCCACTCTGTAAGGTTCTCAACTTCACCGCTGCCGGCGATAAGATCCTTAAACTTAACGATCACAGCCTGAGTGTCCTCTTCGCTGAGCTCGGGGTTAAGAATAAACATAACTTCGTATTTGTTCATCATTTTTCACCTCCTTCTGGACTAAACGGTTCCGTCTATGCAGGCGGAACAAGGATTGTCGGCGTATATTGTAGCACAAATGACAACCTGAACGCAAGAGTTATTTTCAAGCGGTCTGCGGAATTTCTGACGGTACCTCACTTGCAAAACTAAATTCCAC
>DBVV01000127.1 GCA_002308795.1 Mageeibacillus sp. UBA1255
TTTCTTACGAGGGGCGGCCTTTGCGGGCAGCCCCTTTTTTTATTTCACGCACTTCTTTTCAAGTTGGCTGAGTTTGAGATTTGTGTTGTAAAAATCCTTCGCGCTGCATCCGGCACGTCCTCCGCCCGCACACGCGCAAGCGCACGCACATGCGCATGCACATGAACTGTGAGCGCACGAGCTGTGGCCGGAGCTTCGTGATGAACCGGAGCCCGAGCTGCTAAGAGCAGATAAGAAACTGGAACGGTGAACGATAGGCGTGCTGATGACGTTGACGCGCATGTACGTATTGGGAGAAGAAGCGAACCTGAACAGGCCGCTCTCTTTTTTGTCTTTCAGTTCTGTTTCCTCCGCAGGGATATCCTTTTCCTCGAGGATCTCCTCGCTCTTTATGAAACTGCGGCCGCAATGTTCACACGTTTCTTTACCCTCAGGCCTTGGAGCGCCGCAGCCTTCACATATCGGATAATATTCGACCTTCGTGCGCGTTATCTTCTTGGTAGTGCCTGACTTGAAATTGGCCGCACTGCGGTATTTTTCAACCGCACTCAATATGATACCAAGTATGACCATCGTTACCGGGAGGAAGAAGCAGAATATGCCTCCGAAGATCGACGCAATGATAGTAAAAACATCCGTTCCACCGTCACCCCAATCGCCGTCGTTGCCGACAACGATCGATTTGGTCTCGTCGAACGCGAACGCATCATTCGGATAAACTATCTGCACCGAATAACGCTCTCCCTTTTCAAGGCTCGTGCGCCAGACGTTGTACCCTCCCTCGATCTCACAGGAAGGAGACCAGCTAATGATCTTTCCGCTGTTATTGTCCCACCGCACAGTGAGCGCGTCAACTTTCGCCCCGTCGAACCAGCCGGGGGTAAACTGGTACACCGTCTCTCCCTCAGCGAGCAGATTCATTTCATACATATAATCCTGAACTACCTCAAAATCGAAGCTCACTACCTCGTCCTTGTAATATTTGCGGTCAAGGTCTATTCGCACGAACGAGCCCCCGGCCGAGTCGTACGATATATCGCTTACGGTGCTGCTGAGGCCTAGCAGATCATTGTAATGGTTGTTCGGGATACCGATCCTGACCCAGGAAAGAGGCCCTTCGGAATCAGAATCAAGCACTTTCCAGTCGATATGGTACGTGAGCGTGACCGTGGCGTCTTCGTTCACAGCTGCGGTTATTTCATAATTAAGGATCTCGTCAAGGTCTCCGGAAGCGGAGGCAATGACCGGAAGGATGATCATCGCGGCGGTCAATATCACCGCGGTAATTATTGCGATCAGACGCGTTGTCCGGCGCCCGGATGCCCGCATGTTTATGTAGTTATCGATCTTTTTCATATCAGCCGTTCCTCCCTCCTCTGACTCTTAAGGGGCACTCGCCCGACATTGCAGCCGAAAACTCGCGCCTCTTTACACACTCCGGAGCGTTCCATATATCGGCCCAGTCGTCACTTAATATATTGCCCAGAGGCTGATCGGAAAGCCAGCTCTGGCACGGAACGATGTTGCCGCCAGGCGTAACAGCCATATTGCTGAGACACGCCCCGCATGTCGGAACGGTGATCCCGAGCTCGCGGCAGAATTCTTCCTCGACCCAGCCCGGCGACGTGAAACTGATCTCCATACCGTTTGCGAAACAATATTCGACCGCTTCTTTTAACACTTCGCGCATCTCGTCACCTGTAAGCTGAAGCCGTTTCGAATCGTCACCCGCCGCGTTCCCCGTGGTGATAAGCCCGGAACAGGTGACGTAGATGACGCCTTTATCGTGCAGGAATTTAAGTGTGTCAGCGTAGTTTTTATTGAGCGTGCAGAGCGGCGTATTTATACTAAGATTTATACCTGCGGCCAATGCGTTGTCGATACCCGCTACCGTTCTAGCGTATCCGTCTGCTCCGACCAGCGTGTTATGCACGTTCTCATCGCAAGAATAGAACGTTATCTGCATGCTGTCGAGCGACGCTTTTTTCAGCTCCGCGCAATATTCCGGCGTCAGTTTCACGCCGTTCGTATTGAGCCTTGTGATGAACCATTTCGCGTACTTTATGATTTCGAACAGATCTTCCCGCATCGTAGGCTCCCCGCCCGTAAACGTCACCTGCGTGACGTCCGTCCTGCGGAGTTTGTCGATGATCTGTTTCCACGCTTCCGTATCGAGCTCGGCTTCGCCCGAAGCTTCCTGCCCCGCTGCGTAGCAGTGTACGCACTTAAGGTTGCAGTGCCATCTTCCCTCGCGCGTCATAGCGCTTACCATAAGGTCCATGCGGTGCGGCGCGTTCATAAACTGCGCGTAGTCTCCCAGACGTATGTATTCGATATCTTCGTCCGGTTCGAGGCCGCGGGCAACGTTCCTGAACGTGTTCATTATGCGGAATATGTCGTTGCGAAGGCGTTTTCTCGAGATAAGCGGATAGACCTTTTTAACGGCCGAGCAGGTGTTGTCAACGATCTTATTAACGTCTTCCTGTGTTACCTGTTGTCCGCTGTATTTGTTTATTTCGTCTATCAGCTCGCTCAGGAGCACGCACCACGCGACGTTCACCGGTATCACGTCCTGGCCGTTGATGATCGCGGTCCCGGCGTAGATCTGTTTATTCTCCGGTTCTGTCTTGGGCGGGACAAGGTGTATACGTATGACGCCCGGTCCTTCGGGGTTCAGCGTCGTGTGCTTTACTTCTCCGAAATGATCTGCAGCGTACCTGAGTTCTTTCTTGGTTGCTATCATAGTTGCGTCACCTCTTCATTTGTGCCGTTGTCAATATATATCAGAATTCGACTTCCATTCCGTCGTACGAGACTAAAAATCCTTTTTCTGCCATAGCCGGGGCAATTTCGTCGTATATCGCTCCTCCGTTGTGCGAGAAGTGGTTCAGACAGAATATCGTGCGTTCGTCCGCCAGCCCCGCGGCGAGCATTTTTTCTTTCATCTTTTCGCACGCCTGCGTCCCCATATGGCCGTGTTCGTACTGTGCGTACAGGCCGCCCGTGCAGTCAAGCGATACGTAGTCGAATTTTATGCCTCTGCCGATCATATAATCCCAGTCCGGATCGGGGAAAATGCCCGTGTCGTGTGCGTACAGCATCGCTTTCCCGTCACGCTCGATGATGTAAATGACCGAATCGGCATTCGGGTCGTGATCCGCATCCATCGGCGTCACGTCGTAGCCGTCGATATTTGCCGTTTTAAAGCGTTCAAGCTCTTCGGTGTGTATTCTATCCGCCGCACAGTACAAAACGGTTCTGGCGACCATCTGAGTGGGTTTTTTCGTGCCGTAGACGGTCATATATGGTGCCGATCCGTCGTCAAGGTACGCGAACCCTGCTCTGCGGTTGCAGAAGTCTTCCGCGTACAGGTGGTCTTCGTGTGCGTGTGTAATGATGCACGCGCGGATCTTGTCCATCGGCAGGTCGTTTTTTACGAAATGCCAGTACGTGTCCGCCGAAAAATCTATAAGCAGCCTGTCGTCAACAATGCTTTGCGATCTTGTTCTTATGTTTCTTCCTCCTTTTTCTCTTGCGAGCTTGCATGCCTTGCACGTGCAGAACAGTGCTGGCCATCCTTCTGCGGCCGCGGTGCCCAAGTATCTTATTTTCATTCGTCCGTTCCCCTTTGCAGTGTTTTTGTTTTGATCCGTTCCGGATTATACCACATTACGGACAAAGGGGCAAATTGCAAATGGCAAATGATAAATGGCAAATTGCAAATGGCAAATGGCAGGCGAACCGAGTGATGGCA
>DBVV01000062.1 GCA_002308795.1 Mageeibacillus sp. UBA1255
GGGACAAAATCGCTCAAACTCGGAGTATTGTCCCATTTACAAAAAGGGCGCCGCAGCCAGGCGGCGTCAAATGAGCGAGAAAATGGGACAAATCTGCTCAAACTCGGAGTTTTGTCCCATTTGAAAAAAGGGCGCCGCTCTCGGGCGGCGTCAAATGAAACAGGAAGAGGCTCCCGTTCCCAGTTCCTCGTTACTCGTTATTAGTTACTAGTTCCTCGTTACTCGTTGCTAGTTGCTGGTTACTTTTTCTTCCCCCAAGTATCCTTGAGGCTCACAGTCCTGTTAAACACAGGATGCTCCGGAGTGTGGTCGTTGTCCGCGGAGAAGAATCCGTTTCTGAGGAACTGGAAGTGCGCGTGAGGTCCGCATTCGGCAGCGTAGGGCTCGACAACGGCATTGCCCTTAACGATCAGCGAATCTGGATTGAGCTTCTCTTCCCAGGTGCGGCCGTCGGAATCGTCCATCGGCGCGGGGTCGGAGAAGAGCTGGTCGTAGAGGCGGACTTCGGCGGGAACGGCATTGTGCGCGCTGACCCAGTGGATCGTGCCCTTGACCTTACGGCCCTCGAGCCAGCCACCGCGAGAAGCGGGATCGTACGTGCAGTGAACGCGCGTGACGTTGCCCGCATCGTCCGTCTCGTAGGACGTAGCGCGCACGTAATACGCGTACTTGAGCCTGACTTCATTGCCCGGGAACAGCCTGAAATAGCCTTTAACCGGCTCGGCCATGAAATCTTCGCGCTCGATGAACAGACGGCCGGAGAATTCGACCTTGCGGCTGCCCATCTCAGGATTCTCGGGATTGACCTCCGCCTCGAACTCCTCGACCTGCCCCTCGGGATAGTTATCGATCACAAGTTCGATAGGATCGAGCACCGCCATTGCCCTCGGCGCGATGCGGTTAAGATCGTCGCGGATGCAGTATTCGAGCAGCGAATAATCCACGGTGGAATTGCTCGTCGACACACCGACGGCGCTGATGAAATTTTTGATCGAATCGGGTGTGAAACCCTTCCTGCGAAGTCCGCACAGCGTAGGCATCCTCGGGTCGTCCCACCCGCGCACGATGCCGGTCTCCACCATCTGGCGGAGGTAGCGCTTGCTCATCATCGTGTAGGTAAGGTTCAGGCGCGCGAATTCGGTCTGCTTCGGCTCCGGATCGAACGGCCCGCAATGCTCCACTACCCAGTCGTAAAGCGGTCTGTGGTCCTTGAATTCGATGCTGCAAAGAGAATGCGTGATGCCCTCAAACGCGTCTTCGAGCGGATGCGCGAAATCGTACATAGGATAGATGCACCACTCGTCGCCGACGTGATGATGGTGCGCGTGAAGGATCCTGTAAATGACCGGGTCGCGCATGTTCATATTCGGGCTTGCCATATCTATTTTTGCGCGAAGTACCCGGCTGCCGTCCTCAAACTCACCGGATCTCATCCGCTCAAACAGGTCAAGGTTTTCTTCTATGCTGCGAGTGCGGTACGGGCTGTTTATGCCGGGCTCTGTAAGCGTTCCGCGGTAGTCGCGTATCTCATCCGGGCTGAGGTCGCACACGTACGCCTCTCCCTTTTTAATGAGGTTAACGGCGCATTCGTACATTCTCGGGAAGTAATCCGAAGCGTACCGGATCTCTCCGTCCCAGTCGTAGCCGAGCCAGTGGATGTCTTCCATTATGGCGTCAACGTACTCCGTATCTTCCTTGCTTGGGTTCGTGTCGTCAAGCCGCAGGTTGCATGCGCCGCCGTACTTTTCAGCCGTGCCGAAATCGACGCAAAGCGCCTTCGCGTGGCCGATGTGCAGGTATCCGTTGGGCTCGGGCGGAAAACGTGTGCGGATCTTCTCTCCGTAACACCTGCCGCCTTCCTTCAGATCCTCGTCGATCATATCATGTATGAAATTACCGGAATTTTCCATTCTAAATGCCTCCAGTATCGATCAGTCTTAAAAAATCAATTGGTTTCTAAAAGCTCTATACCTTTTTCGATGCGTCTTAGCGTTTCTTCTTTCCCCAGAAGTTCCATCAGTTCGGTAGCACCGCCGGGGCTCACTTCCAGACCGGAAAGGGCTGTCCTTACCGGCCAGAGTATCTGGCTGTTTTTAAGGCCGCTGCTTCCGGCAAGTCCGCAAAGCGCTCCGTAAAGTTCAGCAGAAGCCCACGGGCCGCTGTAACTGCTCAGGTAAGGGATGCACAGCTTGAGTGCGCTTAGCGATATTGCCTCGTCGGTCTTCATCTTTTTATGACAATAAATGGCCGTATCGTATTCGGGAAGATCTTTTAAGAAACCTATCCGTTCGGGTATGTCGCTAAGTATTACCGAACGCTGCTGTACGAGTGCGGCAACTTTCGACATCACTTTTTCATCAGCCGAAAGCTTCTCTCCGAGCCCTTCGCGCAGCCATTTATCGGCAGCCTTGCGAAAATCTTCGGGGCTCATACGGCGTATATACTCACCGTTCATCCATCTGAGCTTCTCGATATCGAAAATTGCAGGAGACTTTGAAAGCCCGTCAAGCGTGAATTTCTCTTCAAGTTCTTTCAAAGTAAAGAATTCTTCGTTTCCCGCGGGGCTCCATCCAAGAAGCGCGATATAGTTCAGGATCGCCTCTACTAGGTAGCCTTTTTCGACAAGATCGAGGAACGAAGCGTCGCCGTTTCGCTTGGAAAGCTTCTGGTGCGCATCCTTCATTATAGGCGGACAATGGATGTATGTCGGTATATCCCAGCCGAACGCCTGGTAAAGCAGATTGTATTTGGGAGTAGACGACAAGTATTCATTGCCCCTGACGACGTGGGTGATGCGCATCAGGTGGTCGTCAACGACGTTGGCGAAATTGTACGTGGGCAGTCCGTCGGACTTTAAGAGGACCTGATCATCGAGCGTTTTATTGTCCACGGTGATATCGCCGTAAACCAGATCCGTGAACGTGGTGGTCCCTTCCGTAGGCATCTTCTGACGGATGACGTACGGTTTTCCGGCGGCAAGATTCGCTTCGATCTCTTCCTGAGAAAGGTACCGGCAGTGCCTGTCGTAATTAAGCGCGGCGCCAAGATTTTCGTCTCCGCCTTTCAGGGATTCAAGCCTCTCTTTAGTGCAGAAGCAATAATAAGCGTGGCCCTTTTTAACAAGTTCCTCCGCATACTTTTTATATATATCGCGGCGCTGGCTCTGAATATAAGGACCGCAGTCTCCTTCCTTTCCGGGACCTTCGTCGAAACCGATGCCCGTGAGCGCAAGCGTATTAAATACCGCATCCATCGCGCCTTCAACGTAGCGCTCCTGATCGGTGTCCTCGATCCTTAAAACAAACGTGCCTTTATTCACCCGCGCGATCAGGTACTCGTACAGACACGTACGGAGATTTCCGATGTGCATATAGCCCGTCGGGCTGGGGGCAAAACGCGTTCTTACCTGGCTCATATTGAACCCCTTTCAAACGAAATACTTCAGGCCGTATGCAGCGCGATCGGTCACGCGCCGGACGATACGTCCTGAAGTTTAATGATACACCAAAAAGCCGGCGGTGTCAATTTATACCGGAGTTTTATATTGCTCCGGCCGCTGATCACTGGCGCTTATATACTGAGGATTTATTAGTTTCGCTGTTGTAAAGCTCCAGCTTCTCTCCGTCGTCATCTTTTGTTATATCGAACTTGAACTTAAAGTTGCTTCCGTTGGGGTCTCCGTCATCGTCGGTGAGCCATATTTTCAGCACGTCTCCGTCGAGCTGCCAGATAAATTCGATCTCGGACAATAATTCTCCTTTAACTTTTGTTCTGACGTTACCCGTATTGTCATCGTCAAATCGGAATATATTTTCGGAATCGTCATCGCGGATCTCGGACCACTTGCCGACTATGGCAGGAGTTTTTGCATTGTCGCCCGAGATGATGTCTTCGATATTGATCCCGCATGCAGCTGTTGACGATACTAGAACCAGTACCAGAATGATCGCAAAAAGTTTTCTTTTCATTTTTTTGTCCCCCTTTTATAAACTGTACCCATGAAAATGGAC
>DBVV01000033.1 GCA_002308795.1 Mageeibacillus sp. UBA1255
AACTTCATATACTTGAATTTGTCGAGCTGCTGTAAGATCCCAGCGGGTACGCGGCGTCGCCCCACAGTCCGGGAATCGGTACCGTATTTGCGAAAAACAGTTCCGGAACGCTTTCGGGCACGTTCCACTCCATACAAGGCGCGGCGTCAACGCTCCACGTTCCGTCGAGGTTTACCGTCAGTCTCCCGCTGCCGGAGGGCAATTTTCCGATATTTACCGCAGGGCTTTCCGGCGCGTATGCAGGTTTTATATATGCGATCCGGAGTTCTCCACTCTCGCACGTGATCGTCAATTTGTCTCCGTTCTTAAATGCCGGCAGCCTCATTCCGGCTTCCGCGTATGAACGAAGCGCGGTCGCACCCAGCTCAAACCGGTCAGAATCGATGCAGGCATTGTCACCGTCCGCAGCCGAAATGCCGACGCTCAAAACGGCGCCGGAAGCGGAACTGTAACTGACAGAAAGGACGTTGAATTGACCGCCATCAGGTACGTTCGCCGTAAACGACGAGCCCGCGGCAAGCTTGAGCACCTTGCCGTACGGAGCCATTATGTCTTCTTCTGCCTGATTCGAAAGGCTGTCCGCATTAACAGTCCCGTCCGGCACTTTCGCTCCGGCGTTCGCGTTTTCAAAAGTAAAGAACAGATAGTCGAGGTTAACGTCAACGCTCGGCCTTAGCATTATGTCGGAGCCTTCCGGTATGTACGCGGATGGAGATACGGCAATGTACGAGGAATTCATTTCCCACGAATTTGAAGTGGAGAAGTCGATCGCGCAAAGCGGAATGAATTCTTCTGAATCCGGGTATCGTATGAGCGCCTGGATCGTGCTTGTATTGTGGGAGGCGTACGCGATATGGATTATATTGGCTTCCGGAGCATCTTTGAACAGAAAATATTTGCCGCCTGTGCTGCCCGCTACAGCTCCGCCCGAGGCATTTTTATCTTTAACCTTAGTACCGCCCGTCTTGCGGCCGCCTATTTTAGTATATACTTCTGCGTCTTCACATTCACGCCTGTTTTCGGGGCCAAGACCTTTATTGTCTGCGGCAATGACTGTGCGGTTTAAGTTTTTTGTTAAAATGCAAAATGCCGCCGCACCTCCCAGCAGGGCAAGTGCGACGACAATAGCTGCAGTTCTGAATACAGAATGTTTATTCATTTTACACCTTTTTATCCGGCAAACCCGGCTATCGAACTGCTGTCGAGCTTGTCAAATCCTTTGAAGAACGGTACGAGCTTCTTCGCGATAGCTAAATTTCCGCCGGCAACGTCGGATTCGATGTTGAGCGGAAGCAGCGGGTCGTGGAGCGACAGCCTAAGAAGGAACCAGCCGCGCTCGTCCGCATTCTCGCAGCGAACGCGCAGACCCTCATAATTCACCGCCTCGGGCTCCCAGCCTTCCTGCTTCTTCACGTACTCACCCAGCGCATCGATGACGCCTTGTCCGTACGTCTTGAAATCCTCCGCAGCGATATTCAGCCTGAACTCGACCGCTTCGGCGGGCTCTTCGAGCTTATCGATCAGTTCGTCGATATGGCGCCCTTCTTTGCGCATAAGTGCGAGCTGAATGAGCAGCTTTGCGATCAGGTACGCGCCGTCGTCGAGGAAATAGTTCTCCTTGAGGGCGCCGTGGCCGGACGTTTCGATCGCGACAGGCGTGTAGATGCCCTCGTTATTGAGGCGGATCGCTTCGTTGATGACGTTTTTATATCCCCTCTTGAAGCGGTGATGCACGCCGCCAAGATCCTGCTCGATGAACTTTTTAAGGCCGGAAGACGTGATCGAGTCGGTAACGATCGTTGCCCCCGGATGTTCGGCGATGGCAATAGCGGAGATCATGGCGATGATGCGGTTGCGGTTGATCTCCTTGCCGTGGCGGTCGACGGCTCCGGCGCGGTCAACGTCGGTGTCGAAAATGATTCCGAAGTCAGCGTGGTTGTCCAGCACGGCCTTTTGGATAGAATCCATAGCGGCCTTGTCCTCGGGATTCGGAATGTGGTTCGGGAACGTGCCGTCCGGCTCCAGGAACTGGCTGCCGGTCGTATCCGCGCCAAGCGGCTTCAGCACTTTTTCAGCATAAAAACCGCCTGCGCCGTTGCCCGCGTCAACGATGATATGCGTCCCGGAAAGAGGCGTCATTGACCCCGTCGCCGCGCGTATCTTGCTGACGAGCCCCGCAGCGTAGATCGTTATGAAATCCATTTTTATCTCGCTGCCTTTCGCGCCCCGTACGGCCGGATAGAGACCGTCCTCTATCCCGTCAGCGATCTCGAGCACCGCGGTGATGTCCGCTTTTTCAAGACCACCTTCGGCGGTGAAAAACTTCAGGCCGTTGCGGTTAAACGGAAGATGGCTGGCTGTCAGCATTATCGAGCCGTCGTAGCGGTAACCCTCGGTAACGGTCGTCATAAACATTGCCGGCGTCGATGCCAGACCGCAGTTGACAACGTTCACACCTTCTTCAGTCAGCGCGTCTATCACACTCTCGCGAAGAGCAGGACCCGAAATACGCGAATCGTTGCCAACCGCCACGGTCAATCCGTCTCTGCCGGTCTTTTTTCGAAGCCAGATTGCGAACGCGCGGGCGATCATCCCCGCCGCTTCTGCCGTCAGATTTACGTGCTGTCCTTCGATCCCTTCCAGAGCTACTCCTCTGATGTCGCTGCCGTTCTGCAGTTTCTTCCACTTATCCTTCATCGTTTTTTACCTCCGTGCGGTCGTTATTATTACCGTCTAAAATATACTCAGTGGTTTCTTCTATATTATTTTCCATTGTTTCTTCTATATTATTTTCCAATGTTTCTTCTAGATTATTCTCAAGATAGTTCTTTTCCGTAGTATCCTCCGCGCCTTCACCTTCAGAAGCGGCGTCAATTGCGTCCGTGTCATTAACTACAGTCTGACCGGCCGGGCCGTTCTCAGCTTCCGCTTCCTTAAGTTTTTTGAAAAGCGGCTTTACGTAGAAGAATGACGCCAGAGCGGTGAGAGCAAGACCGATCACAAGCTCGAGTATATAGCTCCCGGCGACCTTTGCATTCGTGAAGACTGTAATGAGACCGAATGCGAAAGCCTGTAAAACCGTAGGCATGACGTCGATCTCCCCGGCCTTGTAACCCTCTTTGAACGCCTGCATGACGTCAATGGTGATCGAGATCATCCATGCAAAAATGATCATGACTATCGCCACGATTATCGCAATGATCAGGCCCCGCTTAGTCAGTTTTTTACCGAGCACCTTGTAGCCGTTTACGGCGAGGACAACTGTCAGCAGTCCTGCAAGGCCTGCAATAAATCCTACGTACCAAAGCAGTACCCAGACGGCAACTCCGCCAAGAGAGAAGAGTATTGCCCCTAATATACCCATAAATACTTTTTCTTTTGCGTCCTTGTTCTTCTCAAAATCAAAAACGCCTGTCCGGTTTTCTCCTTCTGCCATTATATATTCTTCCTTTCGCCGACAACTAGTTTATACCTGCAGCAATAATTATATCCGCGATCCGTTTTATTTCCGTCTCGTCCCATTCAGGGCTGATCATAACGTACGCCGTGCGCGAAAGAAGATCGAGCGTCCTCGGGCACATATCGGCTGTATAATTATGCTGAAGTCCCTTGTTCGCCTCCATCAGGAACGGATCCATCGCCGGATGCAGCGCGCCGCGCTTTTCCATGATCTGCGTCCAGTTCGTATAAATATGCTTGCCCGTATCGATAGGAACGGTTGTCCCGACGCCTTTTTCCGCCGCCTTTTGCTGAAACGCCCTGCACTCCTCCGCGGTGTCAAACCGGAAAGGAAGAGTAGTCCCGCAATCGCCGTCAATGTCGTGCGACGGTGCTTTGCGAAGTTTTCCTCCCGTACCGCCTTCCGTACACGTGAGTTTCGTGAGCAGCGTCCTGTTCCTGCGAAGGTCGGCAAGTATTCCGGGCATGCGTTTTAACTGCTCGCGCAAGATCGCTCCCGTCAGGTCTGAGACGCGGAACTCGGTGCCTCCGAAAAGCGGCTGTTCGATGCCCGAAAGCTGGTCTCCGAAGAAGGCAACTGCGCTCGAATCGTGATATATCAGTGCCCGTTCATATATCGTGCGGTCGTCCGTCACAAGGGCTCCGCCTTCGCCGGACGTGATCACTTTAAAATAGTTGAACGAGAACGCACCTGCGTCGCCGATCGTGCCCAGATATCTGCCGTGGTACATGCCTCCGTCAGCCTGGCACGCGTCTTCTATGATCTTAAATCCGTGCTTTTTCGCGAGGGCCGTGAGTGCGTCAAGGTCCGCCGGGAACCCCTGGATGTACACCGGCATTACCGCTTTCGTGTGCGGCGACAGCTTTTTCTCCACGTCGGCGACGTCGATCGTGAGCGTGTCGTCAACTTCAGCTATCACCGGGATCGCTCCTACCGCCGTGACGGCGAGCGCGGAGGCAATATAAGTGTACGCAGGTACGATGACCTCGTCCCCGGGGCCGATGCCCATGCCGATGAGCGCGCTCGACAACGCCGCAAAGCCGGAAGTCATTGTCAGCGCATATTTCGCGCCGGTAATTTTTTTCCATTCTTCCTCGAAATTATGCACTTCCTGCCCCGCGCTGTTGATCTTGAAAAAGTCGCGGCTGAGTATTGCGCGCCCGACGGCGTCGATCTCTTCCTGTCCTATTCTGTACATATTCGTCCCTCCTTATTCGCTCATCAATGCGAGCGTGCGGTCAATAAGTATCTGATCTGCGTTGTCCGCCAGCGGATGTGCTGAACTGAATCTGAAGCATGCCACTTCGTACCCGCCCCGGACCAGCTGGTCTTCAGTAGGCAGATACGCGCTGTAGCCGTTGGCGTTGGACAGCGTCAATGTATGTCTGATCGGTGAGTACGCCCTGAGCCTGAGGGCGATCTCTGAGAAAATTTCAAAGGGGAATGGCACGAAAACCACGTCTCCGAGGGAAATAAGCGTCTGGTTCAGGCTGAATTCCGGCTCGTAGGGAGGACAACCGGCTTCATATTCTTCCATCGACTCACGGTAGTAAGCGTACTCCAGGCGGCTGATGTTGACCAGCTTCTCCGGTTCTTCATAGGTGGCCAGTTTCTGCCTAAGTTCGGCTTCCGGCAGGAGAGGCTTTCTGGGCACTCCCACCATGCCCTCGAACAATTTAAGTTCTCCGGCTTTGTACACTCCCGCGTTCCGGTATGCTTTCACGGCATCGGTGGCGGCAATTCCTCCCAGTTCTTCCACATGCTTTATATTTCCCACGGTCTGGCCGTTGGTCAATCTCGGTCCCGCGTCTCCTACGGCGCCGTTCCAGAATGCGCTGAGGGTCCCGGTCTCCGCGGCCAAACGGTCTGTCATAATGCCGGGCCAATCCCGGGAAATTTCCCGGTTATTGCCCGCCGCCGTACCATGGCAGCTGTAATGGATCATATTTATGATGCCTTTTTTAGTTTCGCTGTTGCGTATGGCGATCACGGTCATCTCCGGGTCGAAACAGCCCCATGGATTTTGCCCGAGCGCGATGAAACCGTTGGGAAATTGTTGACGGCGGTTTATCCCCACTTTCGATTCGGTGGTGCCTATCGCCAGTTCGGCAGGCTGCAGATCCTCCAGCGCCCTTTTGCAGGCCCGGCAGACTCTCGGGAACAGAATATTGTCAACGTATTCCCGGTCAATATCTCCCCAGCCTTCTATTCCTGATACATTCGGTGCAGAGTGTGTGTGGGTGGCGGCGATCACGACTCTCGTGGCGGGCAATCCGTTTTCTTTTCCTATGCGTTCGCGCAGTTCGTCGCACAGTGCGGTCCCGAAGTCGCCAACGGATATGGTCACCAGCAGCGCCTTTGTATCGCCCTGAGCGAATGCGGCGCAGGCAGCTTCCAGCCCGTCGTGGATCGACGTGCTGACCGAGTCCGGCACATAGCCGTATAACAGCGTCCCGATCTTGGGCGTTATATCTTCCTTTGCGGCGCCAGCCATAAAAATATCGTAGTTTCCTGATCTCATTGGCAATCATCCGCCTCCCAAGGTGTATTTTACCACACTGGAGACGCAGGGACAAGTTGGAAGTGGAAAGTTGGAAGTGGAAAGTGATAAGTTGTAAGTGGCAAGTTGCAAGTTGGAAGTGGCAAGTGGCAAGTGGAAAGTGGCAAGTTGCAAGTGATAAGTTGAGAGTGGCAAGTGGAAAGTTGGAAGTGATAAGTTGAGAGTGGCAAGTGGAAAGTGGAAAGTGGCAAGTTACAAGTGGAAAGTGATAAGTTGAAAGTGGAAAGTTATTTTTTGCTTTTTGATGTGCGTATGATCGAATATAACATTTTTTCAATTTCGATACATTCTTCAAATAAAGGCTGCGTTATGCTGTTTGACAGTATTTCAGCGGCTTCAAGCAAGCGGATCCAGTATTTTGATTCCGCAGCTTCCTTGAGTGCGATATTCATTTTTGCTATGAAATCAGCTTTGCTCTGTGCTTGCTGAGCTTCTGAAATATTTGCCCCTATACTGGTGCCAGAGCGGAGCAATTGATTTGATAAGACAAACTCTCTTTTCGCGTCAGCCAGATAACGGCATAGTTTTACTATACTTACAGCAAAATCGAAGCTTTTGTTTTCAACCGAACTATCCATAATCAAACCTTCTTTCAAATATTCTAAACAATCAAAAAAAGCAAGCAGCAATTTTTAAATTGCCACTTGCTGCTTACTAATTTTCGCCTGCTACATTTAACTTACAACTTGCAACTTGTCACTTACAACTTATCACTTTCCACTTTTCACTTCCAACTTGCAACTTACAACTTGCCACTTGCCACTTGCCACTTTCAACTTCCAACTTTCCACTTCCAACTTGCCACTTGCCACTTTCAACTTCCAACTTACAACTTGCCACTTACAACTTATCACTTATCGCTTTCCACTTGCCACTTATCACTTGCCACTTCCAACTTATCACTTACAACTTGCCACTTACCACTTCCAACTTCCCACTTGCCACTTGCCACTTTCAACTTGCAACTACTATTGTGATCTCCACATCAATCACTACTCCTTCTTCCTGCTCGAGCACAGTGCCGGGGCTTTCCGTCAGCTTGTCAGGATCATAAGTACCGTATACATGGACCTTGACCTCGCCGGGCTTCAGCGCCGAAGCAACGAAGCACAGCTCGCACTCGGGCGCGGTCTCAGAAGGAAGCAGCTGGAAATTGACCGCATCGGTATCGCCGAACTCCACGTTGATCGTGTACAGCTCGGGATCGACTGTTTTCTTAAGGCGCCAGAGCACCGGAATCTTGATGGACTCGCCCGGCTTCAGATGGACCTCCTTGTACGTCGTTGCCCAGTAGCCGCCATTTTGTGGCCAGACGAACAGACTTTCCTCGATCTGGTAAACGGATTTTCCGGGGGCCGGTGGGATCGTTGACGGATCGCTGTCGGAGGGATAGGGCTCGGTCTCGGGCATCAGATAAACAGCGTCAAGGCGGTCAAGAAAATTGCCGCCGCTCAGCTTCCAGACGCCGTCCACCAGCGTGAATTCGAAATCGAGATCCCGCAGCTCTTCCGCGTCAATAACGTTCTCACCTACGAGCCTTGACCGCCGGTAAGCGTAATTGAAATTATGCAGCCGCACTACCGCACGGGTCGCGCTGGATTCGAGAACTTCGAGTTCAAGCATGTCGAATACGTATTTGTTGAAATCTTCGGACGCGAGGCTGCCGGAGTCAATGGTATACACCCGGCCGTTCTCGATCTGAAATGCGCAGCCGTTTCCGTACAGCAGCCGCTCCACCAGCTGAGGCGTCAGGAAGCGGGAAGCGTACTCCTGCCACACGGCGGAATCAGCCAGTGTTCCGGTGACAATATAAAACGGTCTGGCTCCTCTGTATACGGTCGAAGGCACGCTGCTGACCGGTTCCGCGAGCATTGACGACTCGTAGACCTGGGTGCCGCTGATGCGGGTGTATACGTACAGGTCGCTCAGGACCGCACGGATAACACGGCGGGCGTTGTCAACGCTGAAATCGTTCATAACGAAGCCTCCGGCGTATTCGCTGAAGGCCGCATCGGCGGTGTCAATTGCGGATATTTTCCATTGACCCCCGTCCCACTTGAACGTGAAGTATATCGTTACTTCCCCATCGCCTCTGTCGGTGTATTCGCCGGTAAAATACGTGCGCACCTGCCCGGAAACCGTTTTCGTACCGTTGTCGACAGCCCCGAGCACCAGCCCGTTAAGCTCTTCCTCGGTAAACAGGAGGCTGTAATAGCCCCCGGTCTGTGCACCGTAAGGGAAATAGTAGTAGGTTATGCCGTTTTCCACCCGCATCCGCAGGTCAAAAAGTGCCTGATAATTTTTACTGAACGCGGCGGCAACATCCGGTGTGAACGTTTTGTTTATCAGCGCCAGGATTCCTTCGGCATCGTAGCCGTCAATGACCGGGCGGTATATTTTCGCCCCGTAATCAGTGTCTAAAAGAATGCCGAAATTCTGCGAAAAGCCGTTGCCCTCCGTGCCGCCGGCGTACCACTGGAACGCACCCTTGTTGCCCCGCACGATATTGACCGCATCCCGTATCAGCATTATTGCCTCGTCCTTGCCAAGCCTGGAGGGATCGGTGCTCCGTGTTGCTTCTTCGTAAACGATGCCGTCGATGCCGGTCATATCAGGCTCGCATTCTTCGATATTGAACGTTTCCCAGTATCCGCTGTCGAGAGTCTGCCCTTCTTTCGCCGTGTGCACGCAAAGGATGCAGCCTTTCAGAATGAATCTGTAATACACGCCGTTATCTGTTTCGTGGACAATGGCCCGTACCGTATCGCCCTTCAGTTTGAGATCTTCGTAACGAATAGCTTTATATCCTTCAGGCAGCGGGTGATCATTGGACGTGGACAACGGTATTGACGGATCCAGGGCGCCGATGATTTCGGCTATGTCGCTGCTGTTTTCTAATTTTTCGCTGCCGGTCAATTTAAGGTATGTGATGTCAACGGTCAGGGATCTGTTGTTGTAGCTCAGGTTATACCACTGTACCATGGGCAGGTTGAACTGGCCGTTTGTATACACCGAAACGCTGTGCAAATGGTTATCGGACCAGGCAGGCTTCATCGGATCAATTGTCCCGTTGTCGATAAGGTCGATCAGTTCTCCGAATTTCGGACCGTATTCTGCTTTTTTGGCGTCATAGTCTTTTCGCATCGCTCCGTAGCCCGAAAAAGAGCTTTCAGTGAGCGCAGCGAGGGTCTCGTTATAGAATCGGGAAGTATAATATTTGACGAATGACGGGGCCTCAAACATAGGCGTGCCGATCGGTGTCGGTTCCGCTGTCGCGGAGGGTGTGGGTTCCGCTGTTTCAGTCGGTGCCGCAGTGGGTTTAACGGTCGGAGTCGCAGCAGGTTCGTTGGTCGCAGCCGGTGTCAGCTCGATGGTCGGAATCTCCGTTGGTTCCGCCGTGGAATTGCCAATGATATAATCCGGCTCATTGGGCTTCTGCTGATTTTTAGAAATAATCAGCCCGGCTATTGCCCCGGCCACCACCAGCAGCGCGAGTACCGCAGGAACGGCAACAAACCTGAAAATATTGACCCGCCTGCCTGAACCGCCTGATCTCGCCGCAGTCCCGGATGCTTTACCGGAAGCAGCTCCGGCAGCGCCGGCCGCCGTTTCAGCGAACTCAGGGCAGCTGTTTAATATATCGTCCGGCAGATCCCTGGAATAATTTTTAATGAGCTTTTCTTTCATAATTCGATACCTTCTTTTTTAAGCCGTTCGGCCAGTCCGGTGCGAAGACGGTGAAGCGTAGATTTTACGGTTCCGGAGGGTATGCCCAGGCGGTTTGCGATCGATTTCACGGACACATCGTAATGGTACCGGGCAACGAATATTTTCTTGTCCCTCTCCGGCAGTTCCCTCACGTAGGACACCAGGACCGCTTTGATCCGGGCCTCCACACTGAGTGCTTCGACTTCCTCCGCGGTGTTGTCAGCCGAAGGGATCTGTCCCGCTCCGCTTTCGGCGTCGTCAATCGATCCGATCAGTTCCGCCGGTATGCGTTTCTGGGCATTGTCCTCCCTCACCCGGCTTATGGCCGCGTTGCGCGTGAGTGTCGTCAGGAACGCTTCCAGATTCTCCGGTCTGGTCAACGGGATGTTGTCCCAGGCTTTCAGGTAAACGTCGTTCACACACTCGCTGACATCCTCTTCATTCCGAAGGATGCCGCGGGCAACATTTCTCAGCCGTTTCCCGTATTTCTCCTCGAGTTCCTGCAGCGCCACTTCATCCCGCGCCTGCGTGAGTCTGATTATTTCTCCGTCTTTCACACTGTTTTCTCCATGCATGTTAAGCGGCGTCCCGCTCTATATGCTAAGACGCTAAATTTAGAATGTGGTTCATTCTTTCCATTCTTTTAATAGTCGGACCCGGCGGCATCAGTTCTGTCGATCCGGTAATACCTGAAATCATTGTCCTCTCGAACAAATACGAAGCCGGCTTGCATAACTCATTTGCATAACTCGGCGGATTGTTTTTTAGCTCGGTTCCCGCCGGGCAACGATGCCTGTCGGGTCAGCGTCAATGATTTCTTTTGCGTCTTCAGTATATGACCCGAGGCTCGCGAAGTCAACAACTTCTTTCCGAATATCATATATGCTTCTTACTCATTTCTTGCTCCACCAACAGGCGAGTGGATTAGAAATCTGCGTTATTGAAATCATTGTTCCCCTTCTGTAAAATTATGCACGCAGGCCGATGAGAGGCCGCACAGATCTGGCATCACTACTCAAGGAGGTTTTTAATATGGAACTTGGAAAAAAGATAAAACAATTGCGCTTTAAGGCCGGGCTGACACAGGAGCAGCTGGCTGAAAAGATAGGTATAGGTGCACAGTCGGTGTCCAAATGGGAGAACGAGGTGGCAATGCCCGATATAACTACGCTTCCTATTCTGGCCGAGATATTCGGCGTCACGATCGACGACCTGTTCGACCTGACCGTTGAGCAGCGCCTTAACCGCATCGAAAACCGCATGGACGCGGAAGAGGAGCTTCCGCAGGACGTGTTCTGGGAGTACGAAGAATTTCTGAAAAGACAGATGGCGTCCGAACAATATAAAGAGCGCGCGACCGAACTGATCGCATATCTGTATTGGCACCGAATGAACGCGGAGGCGCAGAAAGCAGCCCGCTATGCTAAAGAAGCGATCAAACACGATCCGGGGAAAAAGGGTTGTCAATGGATACTAAACGACGCTAAAAAATATGCCGTATGGGACTGGAACATCTCCAACCACACCAGAGCGGTCAATTTCTACCGCGAAGTTGTGGAGGCGAATCCGGACGTCGCACTGCCGTACATGTACCTTATTGACAACCTGATCGCCGACCACCGCGCCGATGAAGCGGAGCAATGGCTTGACCGCTACTGCACGCTAAAAAAAGCACACCCCGTTATGAAACACGTCTACCGCGCATATATTGCGCTTGCCCGCTTCGACGAACCCGCAGCCGATAAGATCATAGAGGACCTTCTGGCTGAGCAGCCGGACGATGACGCCGTGCTTTTCGAGGCCGCTCAATATTACGCCTCAAAGTGCAGCTACGAAAAAGCCATCGAATGCTACGAACATGCATTCGCTGTGGATCCCAGGAGGCCGAGATTTCAGGATGCGCTGATGGGTATCGCGGATATTTACGAGATCATGGGCAATTACGCAGCGGCTGCCGGGACGTACGACCGCATTCTCGACCTGCTGACAAACGAATGGGGGCTTACGGAAGAAACCGATACGGCGGTGACAACGGCCCGGAGGGAGAAGGAGCGCCTGCTTTCCGGAAATAAAGAACGTAAATAAAGAATTTATCCGTTCTTTTTATAATCGGACCCGGCGGCATCAGTTCTCTCAATCCGGTAATACCTGAAATCATTGTCCTCGCGAACGAATACGAAGCCGGCTTTTTCCAGCACATGCCGGCTTCGTTTATTCGTATTGACCGTATCCGCTTCTTCCCGAATAATGTATACGACACTTATTGATTGAACCGCACCGTTTTGGTAAAATGCATATGCGATGCGCTATGAGACCCGCCTGTGACCTACGCCGGATCCCGGGAACCGGCGCTCGATAATAAGGAGATTTGGATCATGATCGGATTTGACGCGGAAAAAACCGCAAAAGAGCGCCTGGACACGTTTACGACAGACGCATTCAACTCTGCATTGACAGTGCCATTTTCGTTTACGTACGGAGGCGTGAATTCGCGCGAACTTCTGAAGAGCTGGAAATTTGAAAAGACAGAATGCGGTGTAAGTTATACGGCGCCGGACGGATTGCGTGCGGCTGTGGAGATAAGAAAATTTGACGATTTTCAGGCGGTGGAATGGCTGCTAACGTTTGAAAAAACGGCAGAAAAAGACAGCAAACTGATCGAAGACGTAAACGCCGTTGACGCGCTGGTCGAGGCCGCGCCTTTCAGGACGGCGGGAACCGAGCAGTACGGCGGGCTGGACAATATTCTGTACTACAGCAACGGTTCCGACTGCAAGGCGGACGATTTCATGCCGCAGAAGGAAGTGCTGCACCACATTTCGATAACTAAGAGGATGGACTTTGAGTGCGTTGGCGGCAGACCGACGTCGGGGTCAAGTGGCGCTTTCCCGTATTTTAATATGCAGACGCTGGACCGCGGCGTGTTTACCGCGATAGGATGGTCGGGTCAATGGCGGTTTTCTGTTATTGTCCGGCAGAAAGAGAAGCCCGGCGGGCCGGATTGCTTCAGGCTGGCTGGCGGAATGGCCGAGCTCGGCACGGTGCTGCATCCGGGAGAGAAGATCCGTACCGCACGGATACTGATGATATTCTGGGACGGAAACGTTGACGGCGCACAACGCGCGATCCGCAGATTTATGCTGAAATACCACACCCCGCATATAAAAGGCGAACTTGTTGACCCTCCCGTCCCCGTCTGCTCCTGGGGTCATAACGCTGCGCGCAATATGCACGAAATAGACGAAATAAAGGCGACCGGACTTCCTCTGGACACGTACTGGGTCGATGCCGGCTGGTACGGCCCCGCCGGTACACGCTGTGCGGATAAGCGCACCGTGGATTGGGCTTACTACGTTGGCTGGTACGATCCGGACGTTTCGCGATATCCCAACGGAATGCGGGAAGTCTCGGATTATTCGCGTAAAAACGGGATGCGATTCGTGCTCTGGCTCGAGCCTGATCGCGCGGTCGTGGGTTCTCCGGCACAGACGGCACACCCCGAATACTATATGAACATCGAGGTGGATGCAAGCTCTAAAATGCTGAATATCGGAAAGGAAGAGGCGTTTCAGTGGGCGCTGGAAATGATCTCCGAGCGCATTCGCGATTACGGGATCGATATATTGAGGATCGATTACAACACCGGTCCGCTCGATTCATGGCGCGATGAAGACAAGCCCGGGCGGCGCGGAATTACCGAGATCCGCTGCGTAGAAAATTTCTACCGGCTGTGGGACACGCTGCACGAAAGATTCCCCGAACTGATCATTGACAACTGCGCTTCCGGCGGCAGGAGGCTGGATTTCGAGGCCAATACCCGCGCAGTCCCCCTTTTCCGCTCGGACTACCTTTGCTACGCAGACGTGAGCCCCGAAGGCATGCAGGTCCAGACTGCAGGGCTTGCCCCGTACGTCCCGCTGAACGGTACGATCTTCCGCGGCAATACCGACTGGTACACTTTTATGAGCTTCCTTTCCGCGGGCGTGGGTCTTCGTATGGCACAGATCGAAGCGGCGCTGGAGGACAAGTCGCTGGGCGCGGAGCTGCGCAGGATGTTTGCGGTAATGATGAAGGTGCGCAGGCTGTTTAAAGGCGATTATTATCAGCTCACGCCCGTTACGCTCGACGACCGCGACTGGTTCGCCTACCGCCTGCACATGCCTGAAACGGGAGAAGGTGCTGTACTTTCGTTCCGGCGGGAGAATTGCCCGGTCAATTCGGCGAATTATCTGCTTCCCGACCTTTGCCCGGATAAGGAATATGTATTTGAAGATATGCGCAGCGGCAATACGTTTAAGGCGAGCGGGGTCAATATGCTCGAGCGCGGCCTTGACGTGGTGCTGAATGAGCGCAGGTCGGTGAGCGTCATATGTTACGCGCCGTACCCGGATGATAAACAGGTGCCAAAGCATTGAGTCAAATAATAGCCATTCACAATCGGAATTTAAGACATTTCTGCCGTAAGTTTCGACCCATATCAGTCCTTCAGGGACAATGTCATCTGTTGAATGCTCCTATCTGGTCTTTTATTTGAAACGCCGGTATCGAGCCCATAATGTTTCGCGTCTCAAAAGCTGGCGTTAACGCATACAATTTTTGGTTTTTGATAAATTTGTATTCGTTAAATTGACTTTTCGCATAACATATGGTATAATAATATCGAAATAAGACCAGGAGGTTCTTATGAAACTTTATTCCAGAGAAAACTATCTGAAAAAGATCCGCGGGTTTTATAACGCAGACGATATCATCAAAGTCATTACCGGTGTCCGTCGCTGCGGTAAATCCAGTCTTATGGCGACGATTGCAGATGAGATCAGACAGTCCGGTGTTCCGGAAGAAAACATCATATATATTGACCTTGATCTCCGTCCGAACAAAGGAATAAAAACTGCTGA
This sequence comes from Mageeibacillus sp. UBA1255, assembly GCA_002308795.1. GTDB lineage: Bacteria > Bacillota > Clostridia > UBA1212 > UBA1255 > UBA1255. Next base: position 14,627 of record DBVV01000033.1, read on the forward strand.
TCGACTTGAATCCCTTATACTAAAAAAAGGGACAGCACCGGGGAGAAAATATCTCTTCGTTGATGAAATTCAGAATGTCATAGGTTTTGAAGAAGTCATCAACGGGTTCAGGACGGAAGGTGATTGGTCAGTATTCATTACCGGCTCCAATTCTTATCTTCTCAGCGGAGAATTGGTTACAAAGCTTACCGGTCGTTATATCGAGTTTGAGATGTTTCCGCTTTCCTTTGAGGAGTATGAGAAAATGAAACTTTTTTACGGCAAGGAAATCAACACCAATCCGTTGCTCGAACTGAACGCCTACATTACCGAGGGCGGTTTTCCGCGGGCAATGTTCTTCGATACTATCGACGACAAGCGCAGATACGTTATGGGTGTCATTGATGAGATATTCGAAAAAGATATCCGCAAACGCGTCAAGATCCGAAGCAGAGAGACTTTTGAAACCGTTATGCGCTTTGTAATCAATAATTTCGGCGCAACTAACAGCCTGCATAATATTTGCAATGAGCTGAACAAAGCAGGAAAGGCTGTTACAATTAATACCGTTTCCCGATACGTAAAAGTGCTTGTCGATGCTAAGATCATTTATGAATGTCCCCGTTTTGATCTGAAATCCAAAAGATCTCTTCAGGGAGAGAAGAAATACTACCTTTCCGATCTCAGCTTCTTTTTTGCAAAGAACACCGACAACCGTATCAACTACGGTCCGGTACTTGAAAATATTGTCTATGTCTACGCACGAAGCCATGATTACTCTGTAAGCATCGGACGGGTAGGAAAGTTCGAATGCGACTTCATCCTCCGCGATACAGATCTTTCTTATTCCTATATCCAGGTTGCCTATACAATTAGCAACAGAGAGACGGAAGACCGCGAGTACAGGTCGTTGGAGAACATCAAAGATAATTACCCCAAATACGTTATGACGACCGACTATCTGCTTCAAAAACGCAGCGGGATAGCCCATGTGAATTTGATTGATTTCATTAAAACAGGAGGCTTCTTCTGATCCTGCTTTGACAATGGACAACCCGTGGTGAAACTGAAAGGCAGGAAGTACCAATGCCTGACAATGACTGACATAAATTATTCTTATGTCCTGGGGAGCAGAATAAGCTCCCGTTTTCTTTATCGTTTTGCCACTGCCCTCGCAAGATTGATAGCCATTGTCGTGTTGTGCACAGCGTTGGAAAAGTGCACTTTAATGCTCGTATAGAGCCCAAGCTGACTCGCGCCGTGCCACGGGGACTCGCTTTCCATCCCTGCGTATCGCGCTAAAAAATCACTTTTTGTCATAAAAACCTCCCTGTTGGTTTATTAGTTCACACTTGTCTGGTATAATATTAGACAGGTGCAAAATTTTTACTTGGAAAAGTGTAAGAAATCCTCCCAAACTGCATCTATAATAGCGAATCGATTCGAACCAGAGGTGAGTCAATGAAAGACGAGAAGCTACTGAAGTTGCTTAAATCAGATCCGAATGCCGGCATGAACCAGCTGATCAGCCAGTATTCCGGATTGGTTTTTGCAATCGTCAGAAACAAACTTTCAGGCGCCTGTGACTCATCTGAAATTGAAGACTGCGTTACGGATGTATTTTTGAACTTTCAAGCGGGGCTTGAGACGTATGAGGCAAGGGCTTCTGTGAAAAACTATCTTGCAGTTATTGCGAAAAATCAAGCGGGAATGTATCTGCGAAATCGTTTGAAGACAGATTCAATCGATTGCGAAGACTTTCTTGTTGAAATCCCGGATGAGAGCGATTTTACGGAAGAGCTTGCAGAGAAACAGCTTCTTGAGATGGTTCACAAAGAAATAAAACTGTTGGGACATCCTGATTCCGAGATTATAATCCGGAAGTATTATTTCGGGCAGAGTTCAAAACAGATAGCCGCTGATCTTCAAATGACGGTCTCCAACGTTGACACACGGGCGCACCGAGCCATTGAAAAGCTCAAAGTCAAAATGGGAGGAAGATCATGAAAAAAAGTTTTAAAGAAATCCTGGAGAAATCAGATCCAGATATGATTGGTTATGCTGTTGACAGCATAAAAGATGACAGGATATCTGAAGATACGCTTGCACGTATCCGGAATCGAGTTACTGGATCAGCAGTTGGCAATGACAAATCAAGTGATCCGGCGAAAAATACATCGAATCAGAAAAGAAGCAATCCCCAAAAATGGATACCCATTCTTTCCGCTGCGGCATGTCTGGTAATCGTTGTCGGTGTTGTGCTTGGTGTCGGTATTTTCAACCGCAAATCACCTGCCACTGTCATTCCTCTTGTACGAGAACAGACTTCTTCGTCTGCGCCGATGTACTATGGTACTGTCATTCCTCTTGTACGAGAACAGACTTCTTCGTCTGCGCCGATGTACTATGGTGACGAGCTCAGTGCGGGCGGTCATGAAAGCCAAGCGGAAGTCAATTCAGCCGGATTATCCGTTACGGCAAAACTGATTGAATCGCTCCCGGACACTTACACGTTTTTTACCGATTGGAAGCAGAAAGAGTATCGGCTCCTGCGTATGTCCACCGTCAGTCTGTTGAAAGGCGCCGAAATGACAGAGGAGTTCTATTATATGATTCCTGTCGATTATATGACGGATTTCTCCCGGTTCGATCGGTTTGTTATTATAGATATGGCCCAGTTCGCGTATGAGTTTTCCGTATTGTACAACAAAACTCAGAGCAAAGCCGAGCAGCTGAGTCTTGTCCTTTTCGGGTACAGAGTATACGGTTATGATTTAATGGGCTCAAATTTTATGGCTTTTAACAATGAAGGGATATTTGATGAAAGCCTTTGGAACAGCAACGATCTGTGGATCTCAGCAACGGAACACTCAAAGGCGCCTGCTGACATTCTGACGGCAGAAAATAAAGCGAGACAGGACAGCAACGGGGCGGATCTTTACGTTCACCTGTTGAAAGACATCACCGGAAAGGCGGCCGAAAAGCTGTCGGAAATCAAGTCGTTTGAAAACGGTGTTTTTGTCCCGTACGTTTCACCGATGGTTTTACGTCTTAGCCCGGAAGTGCAATTTCATGCTTTTAGATACATAAACGGTTTAGCAACAAACGAAAAAGTCAGCATATGGTGCAAAAAGTGGGACGGCGGGGAGGATGACACATTTGCCGAAACAAAAGCGCACTTTACGGAAGACGATCTGAAGAGTCTACCGGATCTTCCTTCTGCGATTGCAACCATGGCGCAGGAATTTGATAAAGGCAATATAACTCCGCCGCATATTGCGAAAGCCGGCGAACTTGACTTGAGGACACACGGCATTTTCGGCTGGTACGCAAAGACAAACGACGGAGTAGTCGGAGTAGTTCGGGTAACGTGGCAATACAGAAGCGGACAAATGGATGATTCGTACTATATTGTCGACAACAACGCCAACGTGATCAGATCAATCGATCGTGACGATCTGCTTGAAAAACTAGGTGAATATGAAACCACCTATATTTTTGACGGATCTTACGATAAAAACGGAAAAATCTTCGAAAAAATTGCGATCTACTAATTACGTTGATTCAAACGAAGAAAACGGTCACGAAAAATACTCCGTTACGAGATAGTCTCGGTTCCAAGCCGAGACCATCTTTTTAACGCTTTGCCACTGCCCTCGCAAGATTGATAGCCATTGTCGTGTTGTGCACAGCGTTGGAAAAGTGCACTTTAACGCTCGTATCGAGCCCAAGCTGACTCGCGCCGTTTTTCGGGGACTGAGTTATAAAGTGTTTTTCAGTTCTCATAGAAACTCCTTTCGATGATCTTCAGTTATGAATA
>DBVV01000009.1:0-3018 GCA_002308795.1 Mageeibacillus sp. UBA1255
TCACCGTACGGCCGAACCTTTCGAATTCTCAATTTTCGGCCGTGCTTTAGCGGGAAGGTATACGGCCGAATCAGCTGGGTTTGATAAATTCGGCCGTATGGATCAGGCGTCGCGCACGGCCGAAAACAGCGATTCGTTAAATCTCGGCCGTACCAATTAGCTTCACCGTACGGCCGAACCATTCGAATTCTCAATTTTCGGCCGTAATTAAGCGGGAAGGTATACGGCCGAACCCGCTTGTTTTGATGATTTCGGCCGTATGAATCGGGCGTCGCGCACGGCCGAAAACAGCGATTCCATAAATCTCGGCCGTACCAATTACCATCACCGTACGGCCGAACCATTCGAATTCTCAATTTTCGGCCGTGCTTTAGCAGGAAGGAATACGGCCGAAACCGCTGATTTTGTTGTTTTCGGCCGTATAAACCAGCCCAAAATTGGATTGACACCGCTCACCTTATTTAGTATAATACAAAATTGGTGCAGGAGGTACCGATGGGATCGAAGACCGCGGTGCCATCCCACTGGAATGGCTTGAAAACGCCACGCAGGCGCTTCACAAGCGATTTGAGGAGCGCCAGACAGGCGCTGCATAAGGGTTTGATGATGCGCCAGGCAGGCGCTGCGCAAGGGCTTGAAGAAGCACCGTGCGGGTGCGGGATAATGGCTTGAAAAGGGGATCCGGAACGCGATGATAAGCAGCATGACCGGCTACGGTAGAGGCGAATACTCAGATGGGAAACACGGATTTGTCGTCGAGATAAAATCCGTAAACCACCGCTTCTGCGATATCACTGTAAAAGAGCCGAGAGAGCTGATGCAGTTCGAAGAACGCCTCAAGGAGCAGATCAAGAAATCTGCGGCCAGAGGAAAGATCGACGTGTTCGTGAACAACGCACCGCAGGCGACGTCGAAGCAGACGGAGGTCGTTGTAGATACCGAGCTTGTGAAAGCGTACGTGAAAGCGATCGCGGAAGTGAACAAGAAATGCGGAACGAAAGTGAAACTTGACGCCAGGACGCTTCTGGGTATACCCGGGGCATTGACCGAGACCGGTGTGGAAGCCGATCCGGAAGAAGTGTGGAGGGCGCTTAGCGCCGCTGCATCAAAGGCGCTCCAAGTGTTCACGGCGATGCGCAAAGCCGAAGGCGCGAAGCTGGCGGAAGTGCTGGGCGAGACGGGCGCGAAGATCAAGGAGCTGCTCGGAACGGTACGCGAAAGAGCACCGCTGGTCCCGCAGGAATTCAGGGCGAAGCTCGAAGAACGCATCGGAGAACTAAAGCTAAACGGCGTTGACCCGCAGAGGATAGCGGCGGAGGTCGCGATATACGCGGACAAATGCAGCATTGACGAAGAGATCGCAAGGCTTGACAGCCACCTTATGCAGCTGGGCACGCTGATTGCGTCGGACGGAGCGGTCGGAAAGCAACTCGACTTCCTCGTTCAGGAGATGAACAGGGAGGTCAATACTATCGGCTCGAAGGCTAACGACCTCATCCTTACCAAAGCCGTGCTGGCGATGAAGAATGAGGTAGAAAAGCTGCGCGAACAGATCCAGAACGTCGAATGACGAAAGCCGCCGGGCAGGCCTGCATGGAAGGCAGAAGGAGAAGATCATGAGACTGGTCAATATCGGATTCGGAAATATGGTGTGCATTGACCGCGTGATAGCCATCGTCGTGCCGGAATCGGCGCCGATCAAACGCATCGTATCCGAAAGCAAAGACAGAGGACTGTGCATTGACGCCACGTACGGCAGAAAAACCAGGACGGTCCTGATCACCGACACAGACCACGTGATATTGTCCGCACTCCAGCCCGACACCATCAAACGACGCGCACAGAGCGCAGGCGGAGACAGACAGGACGCCGAAACAGAAGCCATCGAAGACGAAGAGACCGAACTCGAAGGCGACGCAGAATAAAACAACGACAAGCACAGTGCGGAGGAACAGCCGGATGAATTTAAAAAGAGGATTGATCACCGTGATCTCAGGCCCGTCAGGGACCGGAAAAGGAACACTGATCGCCGGACTTATGAAAATTGACCGCAACATGCACTACGCAATATCGGCGACCACAAGAGAAATGCGCAGCGGCGAAGCAGAAGGAATATCGTACTACTTCAAAAGCCGCGACCAATTTGACAGCCTGATCGAGCAGGGTGAAGTACTCGAATGGGACGAATTCTGCGGATACCGGTACGGTACACTCAGAAGCGAACTCGAAACGAAGGTCGAAAGCGGCCTCGACGTCGTACTTGACCTCACCGTAAAAGGCGCAATGGCCATAAAGAAAGCATTCCCGGAAGACTCCATAAGCGTCTTCCTGCTGCCGCCCTCGATCGAAGCACTCGAAGAACGCATACGGGGACGCAAACGCGAGACCGAAGAACAATTAAAAGACAGGCTCGCACAGGCAGAAAAAGAAATAGAATGCGTGACAGCTTTCGACTATGTACTCGTCAGCGACAGCATAACACAGGCACCTAAAAGACTGAAAATGATCATAGATGCAGAAAGACAGAAAGTAAGAAGAAACCCGGATATTTTAGAGAGACTGGGTCTCAGATAACGAAAGGGGAAATAAATCATGATGCTATATCCACCAATCGCGGAGCTGCTCGAAAAAGTTGACAGCAGGTACACTCTCGTAATGGAGATCGCGAAAAGAGCGCGCCAGGTGACCGCCGGTTCCGAAAACCGCTCTTCGAGCAACTCGAACAAGAGCGTTACTATCGCCGTTCAGGAGATATACGAAGGTAAAGTAAACTACGAGCGCACCGAAGAATAAGGAGCAGCAAATGGCAGAGAAAACGATGGAAAAATTAGTGGCGCTGGCACAGAACCGCGGCTTCGTTTACCCGGGCTCGCAGATCTACGGCGGCCTTGCCAACGCCTGGGACTACGGCCCCTTAGGCGTTGAACTCAAGAACAACGTAAAAAAAGCATGGTGGAAGAAATTCGTACAGGAATCCACGCTAAACGTAGGCGTTGACTGCGCGATCCTCATGAATCC
>DBVV01000009.1:3042-3472 GCA_002308795.1 Mageeibacillus sp. UBA1255
TCAACGATCCGCTGATCGACTGCAAATCCTGCAAATCCCGCCACAGAGCAGACAAAGTCATCGAAGACTGGGATAAAGAGCAGGGAATAGAACTCTCTGTTGACGGCTGGGAAAACGAAAAGCTGGTCGAATATATCAACGAAAAACAGATCCCGTGCCCGGTATGCGGTAAGTTCAACTGGACCGGCATCCGCAAATTCAACCTGATGTTCAAAACGTTCCAGGGCGTTACTGAAGACTCGCAGGCGGAGCTCTACCTCCGTCCCGAGACAGCTCAGGGCATCTTCGTAAACTTCAAAAACATACAGCGCACCAGCCGCAAAAAAGTGCCTTTCGGCGTCTGCCAGGTAGGTAAATCGTTCCGCAACGAGATCACGCCCGGTAACTTCACGTTCCGCACGCGCGAATTCGAGCAGATGGAACTTGAATT
>DBVV01000031.1 GCA_002308795.1 Mageeibacillus sp. UBA1255
AAACTCAAGCCGGAGCATCCTCAATTTTCTAAAAAAATTCACGGAAACAGGAAACAGGAAAAGAGCCCAGGAAAAAACGACACTTGCATTCTTGTTTTTTAACGAGTAATATAGTTGAAATAAAAGAGTTACTTTCTGTAACCGCTTTTATAGTCTATGATGCTGATAATTACCCAATTCCAGCAAAACAATTGCGACAGAAGAATATAGCAACGCATGAATTGGGACATGCTTTAGGATTTGCTGGTCACGCATCTGAAGCCAATATAGATGTTATGTATTTTGAAGTTAGGGCGGTTATTTATCTGTCAATCAGAGATCGAGAGCAAGTACTGCAAATATGGGAGTACTATACCAATTAAAAGCAGAAAAGGAGGAGGGTTAAAAATGAAAAAAAGAATCTGTATCAGCATACTGCTTATGTGCGTTGCGATAATGTTGTCGTCATGTGGAGGATCGAAAAATGACAGCAAAGTTAATATGTCGGAAAGATCTATGACATTTGAAGAAGTCCTTGACTACACGTCTGATGTTGTGCTGGCTAAATGCCGCGGTTCGAGCGCAAAAGAAGGGTATACCGAATACAAGTTTACTGTAAAAACGTGCTATTTCAGCGCGCACGAACATCAGGATAAAAACATTGTTGTAATTGCCTATGCACCGTATAATAATTATAAAATCGGCAAGTCTTACGTTCTTTTGCTTGAACGGAGGCCGAAGGTCCTTGAGAAACAGGACGTATATTTGCCGCTGCCGGTCGCGATCGATATGAATGATTTAAAGAACAGCAAGGTCCAAAGAAAGTTAATAGAAGAGAAGTCTGATATTACTGAGAATGAACTGGCTGATTTTACTGAGTTTTTAAAATATATTACAAATCACATTACTAACGGACAACAGAGGTTTGCAAAAGATTATATAAGAAGCAGTGATCTGGCAGAGATCGCAGAAAAGACCGAATACCTTGCGGAGGTAGAAATAGTAAGCAGATCGAACGTCGGAGATAAAAGCAATACCGGGGCAAGTTTTTATGAGTGTAAAATCATCCATAACTTCAAACAGCAGGCTCTGCCCGGTGACACAGTCTATATATGGCTTCCCAATGATAAAACGAAGCTTGGAGAAACGTATGTCCTTGCTTTTATGCACTATTCAGACCCGAATTCGAATTACCTGCAGCTGTCGTGCAAAAAGAACTTTTTTACTGACAGCGAGACACAAAAGCTCAAAGAAGCGCTGAGTTCTATTACTTGAGTGACAACTTCATATTATCTATTCGCATTTTTATACTCTATATGATATAATTGACCTCAGCAGGCGAAAGCCTTAATAAAAACGCCAAAATGAGGTTTGATTATGAAGGTACTTGTTGTGAACGCGGGGAGCTCCTCGCTGAAATACCAGTTGTTTGACACGTCGGATAATTCGGTGCTGGCCAAGGGCATATGCGAACGCATAGGCATCGGCGGCGAGATCACGCATAAGATGAGCGGGCGGCCAGACTATAAAGAAACCGTCGAAATGGTTGACCACACCGAAGCGACTAAAGTGCTGATCCGCGTACTTACGGATCCGGAAGTCGGGTGCATCAGCGACATGAACGAGATCGAAGCCGTTGGCCACCGCATAGTCCACGGCGGTGCGTATTTCAGCGAATCAGTGCGCGTCACGGATGAAGTCATCGCAAAACTTGAACTCTGCCGCGACCTTGCCCCGCTGCACACCGGAGCACACCTGATGGGTATAAGAGGCTGTATCGCCGCGATGCCCGAAACGCCCCAGGTGCTGGTATTTGACACCGCGTTTCACCAGACAATGCCGGATTACGCGTACACGTACCCGATCCCGTACGAAATGGCACAGGAATACCAGATCAGGCGCTACGGGGCGCACGGAACCTCTCACAGATTCGTGTCGGGAGAAATGTGCAAGATACTAGGCCGCACCGAAGGCACGAAAATCGTTACATGCCATCTGGGCAACGGTTCGTCGATCTCCGCTGTGAAGGACGGGAAAGTAATCGACACGTCCATGGGCTTCACGCCGCTCGACGGGCTCGAGATGGGGACGAGGTGCGGAGGTATTGACCCTGCCATCGTGCCGTTCATCATGGCGAAAGAAGGCTTCACGCCGGATGAGATGAGTAATTTCATGAATAAAGAATGCGGACTCCTAGGCGTATCGGGATTGTCCCCTGACTGCCGCGACCTCGGCGAAGCGGTGAAAGCCGGTCATAAACGCGCGGCACTCGCGGTCAATATTTTAACTTACCAGATCAAAAAATTTATCGGCTCGTACGCGGCGGCAATGAACGGCCTCGACGCTGTCGTCTTTACCGCGGGCATAGGCGAGAACCGTGACGAGATCCGCGCCGCAGCCTGCCGCGACCTCGACTGGCTCGGCATCAAACTCGATCCCGAGGTCAATGAACGTACCAAAAAGCAGGGCGACAACGTCTGCATTTCCGCCCCCGATTCGCGCGTGCTCGTGTACGTGATCCCCACCAACGAAGAACTTGTAATCGCTTCAGACACAGAACGTATAGTGAAAGAAGGTAGAATATGAACAAAAACGAATTTAAAACCGTTCCGATCCGCCTTTTCGCAGCATTTTTAGCGGCTCTCCTCATGGTGGGAGCGGCAGGACTGGCCGGTATCGCAGGAGGCTCGTCAGTTACTAACAGAGCAGTTCTCGCGGCATCGGACACATATTCTTTAGACGCAGGCGGAAGCACCGGCAGCGCGACGGCAACTGGCCCGAACGGCAGCATAGCGGTGCAGTTCAACGTTAGCGCCGCATTCAAATCGGTCAGCCTGGTGATGTCCGGAAGCGGGTCCGGAAAATCGGCTACGATGAAACTGTATAAATGGGACAAGAACGTTATCGACAGTGTTGCCGGCGCCGTGCTTGCCGAAAAACAGATAAGCGAATGGGCTAACGGTGACGAAGTCGTGTTAGAGACCAGTCAGGAAGCAGGCGAGTACGTTATCGAGGTCAGGCAGCCGGAAAGCGCCGGGGCTAAAACAAAGACAACGATCAAGCTCGCGAAAAAGAGCCGCACAGGCGTCGTGGTCTATCAGGATTACTACAACGTGACCAAGACCGCACCCGCCGGAAATATTGTCCTCGCAGCAGCCGGTGACGATCCGTTCAAGACCGCGTCGTCGAATAAAGATTATCCGTACCATCAGGCACCGCCGGATTACGAATACCCCGCCGATTCCGCGGTTGTGCAACTAGGCATTGACCCGACACAGTGGTCAGCCGTTGACGGCCTTGGCCGTACGCTTCCCGGATATTCCGAAGTCGGTGCGAAAAACAACAAAGTGGTAGGTATTTTCTACTGGACGTGGCACAAGGGCAATATGCAGAGCAAGGCGGTCAATATCAACAACCTCATTCTTGAGAATCCCGATGCTCTTCACGATTACAAGCACAAGATCTGGGCGAAAAACAACGTAGGTTCGTATTTCTGGAACGAGCCGATCTACGGTTATTACACCGAAATGGATAAATACGTGCTTCGCAAGCATGCCGAACTTCTGGCAGATGCCGGAGTCGATTTCGTGCTGTTCGACTGCACCAACGGCGACCTCACCTGGGAAGATGCTTATCTCAATCTGCTCGAAGTCTGGGGAGAGGCGAGAGCGCAGGGTGTTCGCACGCCTAAGATCGGGTTTATGATGCAGTTCTGGTGGCACGATACGAACACTCCGTCGTCGGTCAAGCAGGTGTACAATGCCATCTACCGCGACGGTAAGTATCAGGATCAGTGGTTCTACTGGGAGGGTAAGCCTCTCATCATGTCAACGAGCAGCGGTTTTAGCAAGAGTAATCTGTTTGAGGCGGAACTGCTTCAGTTCTTTACGTGGCGTAAAGGCGAGCCTTCGTATTTCGAGGGTGATCAGGATGACAATAACTGGGGCTGGCTGCACATCTATCCGCAGGCTCTCTACAAGAATTCTGACGGTACTGTCGAGATGACCACCGTCGGTGTCTGCATGAACGCGGACTGGAAGAAGATGGCTCTCTCTGCGCAGAACGGCGATCATAACATGGGCCGCAGCTACACCAGGCAGGAGGATTTCAGCTATTCGTACGATTATCGCGGAAAGACGGTAAAGGTCGATAAGAATATTGAAAACGTTTCGTTTTACGGTCTGAATTTCCAGGAGCAGTGGGATTACGCGATCTCCGTCGATCCCGAGATAATCTTTATCACAGGCTGGAACGAGTGGATAATGGGCCGCTTTGACGAGTGGATGGGTGTTAAGAATGCCTTCCCGGATCAGTACAACGACGAAAACTCGCGTGACGTCGAGCCTTCGAAGGGTGCTCTTAAGGACTATTATTACTACCAGATGGTCTCCAACATCCGCCGCTTCAAGGGTGTTTCGCCTGTCGCCGTCCAGACTGCTTCCAAGACTATCGATATCAATGCCGGGGCGGATCAGTGGAATGACGCGGGTATCGTGACGTATAACCATTATACGGGCAATACTCTGGAACGTAATATTAAAATGTGGGGCGTTAAGTATACCGGCGATGCCATCCGCAACGATTTTAAGACGGCTATGGTTTCTTTTGATGACAATAATGTTTATTTCTACGTTGAGACTGCCGATCCGATCACCGCTTCGTCCGATGCGAACTGGATGATGCTTTTGCTTGATACCGGTGCCGCTACGGCTGATTCGAAGGATTGGGAGGAGTTTGAGTATATCATCAACCGCGCTTCGCCTTCGGCCTCGACGCTTACCGTTGAGCGCAGCACGGGAGGCTGGAACTGGGAGAAGACCGGTGATGCTTCATATACCGTGAGCGGCAACGTCATGCAGCTTAGTGTTCCCCGTTCTGCTCTTGGCCTCACTGATACGTCCAAGGCGTTGTCTTTCGGGTTCAAGTGGTGTGACAATAACCTTACCGACGGTGATATCATGACCGTTTATACCGAGGGAGATGCGGCTCCGGGCGGGCGTTTCACATTTGCGTTTAATTCTGATGCAAGTGCAGCGGTCGATCCGGGTTCTGACCCTGGTGACAATAATTCTACCTCTTCTCCCGGTGGTTCCGGTAATTCTTCCGGTTCGGCCAACAAAGCACTGACGATCGTCCTGATCGTCCTCGCTGTCGCCGCCGCGCTGGCTGCTGTTGCCGCCGCAGTCGTCATTGCGACAAAGAAAAAGAAGTAAGGAAGATTGCTGATTGAAACCAGTTGTAAGGGCCTCGACACCCGGATTTATGAGTGCCGCGGCCCTTATTATTTGGCAGGGTATGAGAAATCAAAACGCCAGCGATGAGGCGATCAGATTCTGGGCAAGGTAATACGTGATCAGACATATTGTCCCAAGCAGGCGGCGGTGTCTGGCGAGGCTGTCGTTGCCGAACATCTGCAGGCCGAGAGAGGAATCGCTGAGGAGGAAAAGCATTGCCCCCGGAGCGATCAGGCGGAACGGCGCGGCGCCGCGGCGGATCAGTATGACCCATGCGAAAGCGCACATGAAGGACAACGCGAACATATACGTCATCAGGATCAGGCGGCGGGCACCCTCGAACGTCAGCAGGCGGGCGGACAACACCGTAAGTATTGCCGCTATCGGGAATGCGCACAGCAACGCGATCCAGGCAGACGAGCTGTCGACCTGGAAAAACGATGCGACGTACAGTGCGTGGCCAACAAAAAACGCTCCTACGCCCAGGAAAAACCGCTTATCGTTTTCGTCAAACAGCTCCAGCAGCACGTCTCCGAGCGCGCCGAAGCAAAGCCCGCAGAACACGAGCACGCGGAACGGTGTGAATTCTGTTCCGGCACCCTGCGCGCCCCACACTCTGCCTCCGGGCACGAAAAGCGCATATGCTCCGAGCGCGACGAACGCGACAGACGAAAGCGTTTTAGCCAGCAGAGGCGGTTTTATCACGCCGGAGATGTACAGCGCGGCGAGCACCAGCGCCACGGCCAATATAACAAAAAAACCGATCATAGCGATTTTCCCCGGAAAGCTGCGATCAGCCGCAGAATTTAAAACCTGTACCGATCAGACCGGACTGGTTGAAGTTGTCAATATCGTGGCGGATTATGTAGTCCATATACGACGCCACCATTTTAGCAGTAAGCAGATAGCCCGCGGCGTTCATATGGCCGCTGGTGAAGAACATACGCTTGAAATCATCGTCGTACTCAGGCGCGTAATCATGCAGATCGATCACGTACGTGTTTTCGAAATGCTCCGCCAGGTCGTACATAAGCTGACGGTGGGCAAGGCGCTTGTCCTCGGCACCGCGCTCCGCAACGTTGCGCACAGGCTCGCGAGGCATCGTGATAAGGAAGAATTTAGCCTCAGGCTGCAGCTCTTTATAATGCTGGATCATTCGCGCGTAATAGCCGCAGAACGTCGGATTATTGTAATGCCAGTTGGGTTTGATGTCGTTGTCAACGCTCCCGATCTCCTGATTGAGGCCGAACAGGTCGTTGCAGCCCATCGCGATCAGGTATGCCTGGGCGAGTTTATCGTGACCCCACCAGCCCATCGCGTCAGCGTAGCTGTTGCAGTATTCGGACGCCGTCATCCCGCCACGTGAGAAATTATACACGGTGGTACCGGCCATGCGGGCAAGGTATTGGCCCCACGAGTAGTCGAACCAGTCGTGGTACGTCGTCGGGCTTCCCACGTCGCGGGCTTCGAGCTCGCCGGAGGAGAGGCTGTCTCCTACAACGGCAATTTTACGGAAAATGCCTACGAATCCGCCGTCGTTTACGAGGCGGTCAAGCGGTTTTTCATTAGGGTCGTTGGAGTAAAGTGCGCTGAGTTCCATTTACGTCAATTCCTTTCGTCAACGTTTTTCGTCAGCGTTACTTTACTCCGGTTTCGGGTCAGATGTCAATAGCCGTCGTTCACGACGACAGCGTAAAGAGATTGTAGGTCA
>DBVV01000057.1 GCA_002308795.1 Mageeibacillus sp. UBA1255
AAGAAAATACAGCTGAATTCACATACTCGTTCGCAGAGTGGTCCCCTGCCCTTGCTTCGGTCTCGGGCGATACTGAATATACGGCAACTTTCTCAAGTACGAAGAACTCGTACACTGTCACATGGAAGAACGATGACGGGACCGTGATCGATACCACGACGGTCGAATACGGAACAGTTCCGGCGCACGATGACGCGGTGAAAGATAACACCGCCGAATTCACCTATACGTTCGCAGGCTGGTCCCCTGAGCCCGCCGCAGTAACAGGAACCGCAGAATATACGGCGGTTTTCGTAAACACTAAAAATTCATATAAAGTCACGTGGAAGAACGACGACGGATCAGTGATCGATACAACTACCGCGGAGTACGGAACGGTACCCGAACACGAGCCTCCGGTTAAAGATAACACAGCTGAATTTACTTATACTTTCGAAGGCTGGGAGCCCGAGGTGGTTTCCGTCACCGGAGAAGCGGTATATACTGCAAAGTTTACGGCAGAGCGGAATTCGTACACTGTCACATGGCTCGATGACGACGGCAGCGTGATAGATACGCAGACGGTCGAATACGGGCAGACGCCGGAGCACGCGGATATGGCCAAAGAGGGAGATGCTTATAATACGTACGCATTTACGGGCTGGAGTCCTGAGATCACCGCGGTAACGGGCGAAGCGTCGTATACGGCGGTATACACGGCCACGAAGAACAGCTACGTGATCAAAGACGCTGAAAAGATCAGCTGGACGAAAGGCAGCGGCGAGACCGTTACCGTAACGGCGATCCAGACAGGCGCCGAAGACAGATCGTTCGATGATTTCGCAGCGGTAGAGATCGACGGCAATGCACTTGAAAAAGGCGTTGACTACACCGTGGCCAAGGGCAGTACGGTCGTGACGATTTCGGCCAACGCGCTTGAGCGCTTAGGGAAAGGCGATCATACGCTGACAATCAAATTCATCGGTGGCGAGGCTTCCACAGAGCTTGAGATCATCGAAAAGGTAATCGAACCTATTCCGCAGACAGGCGACGTCAACTTATCGCTTATCGTTTTGACCGTCGTTACCTTCGCTGCGGCGCTTTCGCTCATACTCATCAGGAGCAAAAAGAGAACACGTTGATCATAAGGGAGGCGAAGATGTTGTCCGGAATAAATGCGGCAAAAACGTTTCACGAAAAGCGCGGTAACTTATCGGTGCTTTTGAAACGTTTTGCCGCGCGGACACTCTTCGCATCACTCGTTATATTTATGCTTTTAAACTGCCTTGCCCCCTTCCGTATGCTGCACATCGTGAACGCAGCTGCCACGGGCGAAGACGAAGTACCGGAAAACTTTCTTTCTTATATTGTCCTCGAACAGGACTCCGGGCAGATTCTGTACACGCAGAACGCTTCGCTGACCGCCGATTCGTCACTGCTTTCGAAGCTGATGTGCGCAGTCGTGGTAATGGAATATTCGGAAGAAGGCAGAAAAATACTTGTCACCGACTCCGTGACGCCTAAAGAAAACAGTATTTCGCGCGACAGTAAATTCAGGCTTTATGCAGGCACGAGTTATACCGTCGGAAACCTTCTGCGTGCGCTTCTGCTCGGAGGCGCAGACAACTGTGCGAGAGCTCTGGCCGCGTACGTTAACCCTAACACTGACTATTTCGTCACTATAATGAACCAGACCGCGGCGCGGCTTTCGATGAAAGATACTTATTTTACCTCTCCCGACGGAGCGCCAGGCAGTCTGTCCAGAACCTCGGTGAATGATTTCGCGGTGCTTTACGATTACGCTTTGAAGATACCCACGGTAAGGAATATCATACAGAGCGAGTTCAGCCATATCTGGGACAATACCGCTATTTTTAATCAGTGTACGCTTCCGTTTGCTCTTAAAAACACGTATGGCACGTCTACGGCCGGCGGGCTTTTCCAGGGCGGCGGAGATGATTACCCTGGTACGGTCGCGATGAACATAACCGTCCCTCCCTCAGAAGGAGGAGATCAGGCGATGAAACTTATAGTTGTTGTCCGCGACAGCGTAACGGACGAAGAACTGTCTACGTTGACCCGCTCGCTCGTTTCTGACAGCACGATGGAGTTTCACAAGACCAGGGTATACAAGGCCGGAGAAAATATTTCGGACTATTCGGTTGCAGGGCAGACGCTTTTGCTTAACGCTGCGTCAGACGTTTATATGGTGGTCCCTACAGACAGCCAGCCGTCGAACTACATACAGTCCGTTACATACACGTTTAACGACGACGTCTACTCCCCTCCCGTTGCCGGAGCGGCAAATATAAAACTCCCTGTTACCGAAAAGCAGGAGCTTGGGACAGCTGTGCTGCTTTTAAGGGACGGTTCGACGTATGACGTGAAGATACTGGCGGGCAATACGATCCAGACGGATAACCCGCGTTTTAACAGTTTTTTGAATCTCGTCGATAACAATAAGCCTCTGTTCATCATAATTATTATTTTGCTCGCGGTGGAATTATATATTCTCGTTGCGATCGTCATAAGCAAAATACGTAAATCTGTCGAAAAGAAACGCCTCGACCGTATGAGGGCCGAGGCGAAAAACTGATCTCAAATCATCCGATCTTTATTATTTGATCTTGGCAAGATGTGCAAACCTGGGAAGTCCGTCTTCTACCGGAGGATGCGATTCGCCCTGAATGAGCGGAAGTGCATATTTTACGTAATCCTCGGTAATGAAGTTGCCCTCGGCGTTGATCCACTCTCTCGGAAGCTTCTTCTCCGTATTCGCGATATCGCTCAAGGGGATCATTTTAGGAAGGCACTTGTAGTTACCGGCTTCATCCGTCGCACGCTCAAAACCGATGCAGTAATCGGTGAATCCCTCGACAGCTTTTTTAACTGCCTGTTCGCCTGCCATATGTGCTTCATTAACGTCTGTCAGCGAGCCGCAGTGAGCTGCGCAGCGCTGAAGCAGGCTGAATTCTATGCCGCGGACCTTGCAGCCTATAGCCTCTTTAGCCGCGTTCGCAAGCGTGGTGGCAACGCCGCCCAGCTGAGCAT
The DNA here is from genome assembly GCA_002308795.1 of Mageeibacillus sp. UBA1255. GTDB lineage: Bacteria > Bacillota > Clostridia > UBA1212 > UBA1255 > UBA1255. Next base: position 3,031 of record DBVV01000057.1, read on the forward strand.
GTCCGAATGCGTCCCGTACGCCGCTGTCTGCAACGAATCGTCCGTCCGCGTACTGTGCGCCTTCAGATACGGCGACAATGCATTTTCCCTGCTTTTCATACACGCGTTTTACGTCTGCGAGATACTGTTCCATAGAGAACGGCAGCTCCGGAACGTAGATCAGATCCGGTCCCATTCCTTTATAAGCGGCGAGCGCCGTAGATGCGGTCAGCCAGCCGGCGTGGCGTCCCATGATCTCAACGATGCAAATGGTCGGCTTTGTTACGCCGTAGCTTTCATTGTCCCTGATGATCTCCTTCATTGAGGTCGCGATGTACTTGGCTGCCGAGCCATAGCCCGGGCAGTGGTCTGTCATCGGCAGGTCGTTGTCGATGGTNNAGCCCGGGCAGTGGTCCGTGCCGTACAGGTCGTTATCGATCGTCTTCGGCACGCCCATCACGCGCATCTCGTACCCGGATCTCTGCATGTACTTGCTTATCTTATTGCAGGTATCCATCGAATCATTTCCGCCGTTGTAGAAGAAATAGCGGATATCGTATTTTTTGAATACTTCAAGAAGGCGCTTATAATCAGTATCGTCAACGTCCGCGTCTTTCAGCTTATATCTGACAGATCCGAGCGCGGATGAAGGAGTGGTTTTGAGCAGTTCGATCTCGTACGGATCTTCTTTGCTCATGTCGTAGAATTCCTCGTCAAGCATACCGCGGATGCCGTGTGCCGCTCCGTATACTTTAGTAATGCAATCTTCTTTAAGCGCAGTTTGGAATACACCCGCGGCGCTGGAGTTGATAACTGATGAAGGACCGCCTGACTGTCCGAATATAGCGGCGCCAACTAATTTAGCCATAGTGATCTACCTCGTTTCTTTATAGCATAAATGTTGCCGCGTCCTGCGTACGGACCGCGCTCATATTCACTGAACCTTACGCAGATATAACGCGGCAATATATTTTTATTTACAGATCAGCTTTCCCTGACTCTTACGCTTTTCCGCTGCAGCCGAGAACGTCGCGGAGTTTATGACGGACAAGTTCCTTGATGTTAGCTCTTGCGGGCTTCAGGTACTCTCTGGGGTCAAATTTATCCGGATGCTCGTTGAAGAACTTGCGGATCGTACCGGTCATAGCGAGACGGAGGTCGGAGTCGATGTTGATCTTGCAGACAGCAGATCTGGCTGCTTCGCGGAGCTGCTCCTCAGGCACACCGATAGCACCGGGCATCGCGCCGCCGTTTTCGTTGATCATCGTCACGTATTCCTGCGGAACGGAGGAAGAACCGTGAAGCACGATCGGGAAACCGGGCAGTCTCTTCTCGCACTCGTGGAGCACGTCGAAGCGAAGCTGGGGTTTCGTTCCGGGTTTGAACTTGTATGCGCCGTGGGAGGTACCGATGGCGATGGCAAGAGAGTCGCAGCCCGTGCGGGTAACGAATTCTTCCACTTCTTCCGGTCTGGTGTAGGATGCGCAGCCTTCGGCCACCTTTACTTCATCCTCGATGCCGGACAATGTTCCGAGTTCGGCTTCTACCACTACGCCGTGTTCGTGAGCGTACTCAACTACTCTGCGCGTGATCTCTATATTCTCATCAAAAGGTTTGGAAGAAGCGTCGATCATTACGGAAGTAAATCCGCCGTCAATGCATGATTTGCAGGTCTCGAAGTCCGGGCCGTGGTCAAGGTGAAGCACGATCGGAATATCGGGGCATTCAATTACGGCAGCCTCAACGAGCTTTACAAGATAAGTATGGTTCGCGTAAGCTCTCGCGCCTTTCGAAACCTGAAGGATAACGGGGGCGTTCTCCTCTTTGCAGGCTTCGGTGATACCCTGAACGATCTCCATGTTGTTGACGTTAAAAGCACCGATGGCATATCCGCCATTGTACGCTTTCGCAAACATTTCTTTTGAAGTTACTAACGGCATATCAAAAACATCTCCTTAAAATATTGATTGCACTGCGGACGGCCTCTTGCGCTCTTTTGCGAAAAGAACTATGCGTCCACTGGATATTGTATCAAATCGTCATCCGGTTTGCAATAAAATTTACGCTTTATTACCGCTTTTCTTTTTACCGCGGACGATCATGATCACCGCTGCGGCTATGACTGCAGCTGCTAAAACGCAGATGACTGCTATTACCGCCGGGGAGAGACCCTTGCGCTGATCTTTTTCATTGTTATCGGTACCCTCATCATCACCCGGGGTAGGCTCGGCAGTAGGCTCGGGCGTATAACCTTCGGGCGTCGGAGTCTCCTGAACGACCTTTCCGTCGAGGCTCGCTTCCGAGTAGGCGCCTATCGAAATGTACGGATAGATCCCTACCGACCAGCTGTCGGTACCGCCGTCTGTAGCCTCGGAATAAACCATTGCCCACGTGAGTTCTTCCGCGTCTGTATTGACGTCGTTGATCTGAAGATTAACTCCGATGTCCTTTCCGAGAGCGTCAACGGGTATCGCCATCTCCGTGCAGTATCCTCCGTCGACCTTCTTCGCAGCGTACGTGAAATGCTTTTCAGCCGCTTTCGGGCCGTAGTCCCTCAGTCCGTTCTGGTCGTAAACGGTCGGCCATCCGCCGCAATCGACCCTGTACTGTTTAACTTTTGACACGTCATCGTCATTATCAAGATTTATAAAAAATTCGAACGAGTCTGTGATCCACGGAGAAGTATCGCGCCCTTCCTGATCCGGTTCCCTCACGTCGTTGTCATTCACTCTTGCGAAAACGAACAGTTTTCCGTCCGCATAGAGCAGTTTCGCCGTTCCTGTCGCTTTCACAGGTCTGTCTTTTTCATATTTAACTTCAATGCTCAGCCCGTACGCATATATCGGATCTTCTTCGCCGTCAACGGTTATATCGACTTCCGTCTTCGGAACGTCTCCGATGTATCCGCCCCAAACGCTGGCATGTGACGTCACGACCGACCCGAGCATAAGGATCATGCAAGCGGTCAACGTCAATATAGTTAGTTTTCTGATCGCTTTTTTCATCTCGAGCACCTCCGGTTTTCATTCGCCGGCATTATCAGAAGCGTCGGATGATCCGGCATCCTCAGGCTGCTCTTCTACCGTAAGCCCGTCGCTTTCAGTCGCATTCTCATCCTCAGGATCGATCTTATCGGCGACCTTTCTCGCGGTACCGGAAACAGCTTTACCGAGTGATTTGCCCGTATTTCCGAAGTTATGTCCGACCTCGCTCCAGCTCTCACGCAGATCGGTCTTCACGGTATTTCCGTTTTCATCTTTCGGTTCCTCGTCAAGTATTCTTTCGGCGCCGACTTTAACGGATTTTACAATGGACTTTCCTAAACCGGCAAAAGATTTGCCAAGTCCTTTTCCCGTATCCTTCCATTTGTCTTTTACACTCATACGATAAATACCTCCTCGTCATTCTTTGCGGGGATATTGTACTCGCTTTTGAGCGATAATGCAACGGATACGTGGATCGTGTCCTGCTCCCGGGTTCAATTTCTTGTACTGTTCCATACGACCCGGCGATCAGAAAGATCCCGCGTGTTATCAGTCGATTCAATAATTATAATCACAGTTTCTTAGTGTCGCTAAGATCGAAGGCGTAAGTTCGATCCACATTGCAGGCCGCAGCCCCAGATTGCTGCTCTGAGCAAGTCCATCTCGTTCGATCGATTTGCCTTCAGACCAGACGTAAGATGCACTATACAAACCAATATTTCTGAGCCACCATGATGCGGTCTTCTGATTGCTGTTAAGTTTCAGTCCGTTCAAAACGGCAAACGGAGTAGCATTCGCCTTGAGATCCTGCGGAGATAACAGTTCCGCTTCTGAAACACTCAGCAGAAAGATCTTATCATCAGCGCTTAATTCGTTGCCCGAAGGGCTCTGTATAACGGAAAGTTCGTCGCCGCTAAAAGCATGCTCGATAAAATGCCCCAACAGCCATTTGCGTATGGAGCTGTCTGCCCATTTAGTCGTTTCGAAAGCTTCTTTGCTGTCGCTAAACGGAAGACCATAAAGAACATCCTTGCTTACTACCAGCGCTTTGTTTCCTTCCGTTTTTACTATCATCCATTCCAGCTGCTCGCTTCGTCCGAGTTCTCCGTCCTGTTCAAACCTGCCCAAACGGATCATCATTCCGCTTACAGCTACAGGAGGCAGAGAGTATGCGGAAAGCTCTCTCCCGGAAATGTCAGCGCGGAAGGTCAATGCATTGCCGCTTTGTGAAATGGTACATTCCGCGACGTAGCGCTGACCTTCGTCCGTATACTCCAGGACCGTGCGGGTGACGCCGCTGAAGAACTCAGGATAATGCCATATCGTTGACCCTAAAGTCCCTATATCGAACCGTTCAAGTTCTTTTCCGGAGCCGTATAATATCAACGTTCCCGCGGTGATGTTTTCACCGGTGACGGCGTCAACGATCTCCGCTCTGTAACGGGTATAG
>DBVV01000115.1 GCA_002308795.1 Mageeibacillus sp. UBA1255
TTTTCGCAGTGGTTGATGACAACGCCTTTCGCTCCGGCCGCTTTTAGCGCTTCCGGCAGTATGTCCGCCATGCCGCGCCCGGGCCTCAGCGTATCCATATACGGCGCAAGAACGATCAGGTGTTTCGTGTTCTCAGCGACTCTGCGTATCTCCACCGCGGGCGTAATGAAGAGGACGTCAATATCGTATTTCTCCGCCGCCTTGTCCGCNNATATCGTATTTCTCGGCGGCTTTGTCGGCGGCGAGCGCGTATTCGAGCACTTTGTCGCCGTAAATATAGTTTTTCGTTCCTATCTCAAAATAAGGCGTTCTGATCTTCGGTTTCATAAACAGCCCGTCCTCCTTAAATAACCACAGTCTCGAATCCCATGAACCGTCCGAACGCCGCAAGCTCCCCGATGTCCACGTCGTAAACCATTGCCGAGTGATGCGTGCCGCCGGACATTGAATATTTTTTCAGAAATTCCGGCAGCGGGAGCGGAGGTTTCATCCATCCCTGTACTTCCGTCGAATAAACTCCCGTAGGAGAACCGTCGTCTGTCAGTTTAACGTTGCTTAATATCAGCGTGAAGCCATCTTTCGCGGGAGCAAGATTCACGAGCACTGCGTTTCCGGCTTTGTAGCATGCGTTCAGCGTCACCGTGTGCCCGCATGAGTTGTACGTAAAGCGCTTATCGTCAAGCGTTGGTTTCCATGCCGTGAGGCGCGGGTTTATCTCTCCCATATGGCTGAGGAGTATGAGATCCTGCGACCAGTCGGGGCAGAACATTTCCGTGAACGTCGTGTCCGGATATACACTTATAAGCGCTCCTACGAGAGCCGCGGTGAGATTATCGCCCTCTCCCGCGTAGCCTTTGCACCTGCCTAGCGTCTTGCAGCATTCAACGAAAGGCATTTTAGGAATACCCGCCGTATCGGTGTGAAGGAAATTCACCGTCACGCCGCAAAGGTCGTTCGCAGCCATCCATTTGCGCACAGCCAGACCGGCCCTTGTCTCCGCCTTATATGCTTCTGTATTCTTCGCACGAACATTGAACGTTTTTGCGTCATATTCCATTTCGGCAGCTATCTCTTCGTCTGTCACAGACGCGCTGAACCTTCTGCCTTCTTCCTCCGTCATGCGGATCGTCTCGACGCCCAGCTCTGCCTTCAGCGTTTCGTCCGGCAGCCTGAAATCACCCATACCCTCGAATTCACCGCCTACCATACCGACGCGCGCGTTCCTGAGCGTCTGTGCAGCTGCGGCTCCGCGGCAAAGTCCGCAAAGTTCGTCGACAACGTTGCTGTGTTCCGCGTGTCCCGCGCATATCTCGTAATGCCTGCCGTTTCTGCGGAGCATATTGCACATATCCTGCACGCCGTGGATGCCGTGGTTAGGCATTATGCGGTCCTCGGTCTCGGCATATTTAAGTATTTCATAATCAGGAGTGGTGTCGAAAACGATTATAGGAGCTTTTAGCGAAAGCAGAGCGCCGATCGATTCGAGCGAAGGCGAATATGCCAGGTGCTGGGTGACAACGGCGCATATTTCCGGGTCTGCGTTGAATTTCGCGGCTACGCGGTCAAATTCTTCTTTTACCCTGCATACTTCTCCGGCGCGGACAACTTCTATCCCGCGTGCTTCTATCATTTGCACGAGTTTTTCGCTGTATGCCTCATACGCCGCGCGTATGTGCGGATATGCGTCGTCGTACAGTTTGATGTAGAGCGGCAGATAACCTATCTTGATCTTCTTCATAAATTGACCTCCTGAAATCATCAGTATTTATATTGTTTCGCCGGACGCCTTCAAACATCCGGCGCATATCGTCAGCATAATGCCGTCAGCCGTAGATCGAGCGCCTTGCCCCGTCTATCAGCTTCTTAGCGTTGCCGTACATCATATTTTCTACGTCTTTTTTCGTCATACCGAGCGTCGTGCACGCGCGTTTGAACGCCAGCAGTTCCTCGTACACGAAGAACGTGATCTTCTCGGCTTCTTTCGCACTGACTTCGCGCAGATGTCTGTCCTGGGACGGGTCGCCGTAGAGTCCGGGCGGTATGAGATTTATGTACGTGCCGTTTTCTTCTATGCGGTGCGTGCGCATCCTCAGTATAGGCATATCGGTGCCGTACATTACGTGTTCCGGTCCCGCGTGGCGGATAACTTCGGTAATGGCGTATTCGCAGCAATTGGCCGAAAAGTCGTACATCAGATCCGGGGCCTTATAAAGATAATCCGTAAAAGCATTGCCGACGTCGCCGTGCGTGTATGCGCGGCCAACGTGTGCGATTATCAGCCTTATGTTCGGGAACTCGGCCTTGATCTCGAGGATCTGCTCGAGGTTTACCGGGTCTTTCAGGCGGCCGTTTCGCGGGATGTGGAGCATCACGATAGCCCCCATCTCGTCCATACGCTTTAGCTGCGCTTTCGGGAAGAAGTCGAAAATCCTTATCTCCGCTTCGGGAATATAGCTGGGAGAAAGGCTTAGATATGATTTGATGCCGAGAAAACCGCCTTTCCGGATCATGCGCTCGACTTCGTCCGGGCTCTGGGTGGGATGGCTGTAATAGAGCGCAGGCCAGCCGCTTTTGCGCGACGCGCCGGCAAGGTATTCGTTGTTTTTTACACCGCTTTCGACGTCGTGGACTCTGCTGATGAACATCAGCGCACTGACGTCTTTTCCGGGGAAAAGCAGGCGGTACGTCTCCTGAAGATCCTCGATGCTATTGTCCTTCGCGACAAGATTCGGCCAGGTCACAGCTCTGGGGTCTTCGTCTTCCGGCGCCGGTATCGTAAGTTCGTCGAGCCATACGTGCGTGTGGATGTCAATGATCTTTTCGGGCAGAAAGTCTTTCAGCTCGTTTTCATAGATCTTTTTATCGTTTTCGGTTACTTCAAATAAAGGCATATGTCAATTACCCCGCATTGTTTTTCTGCGGTCAATTATACCGCAATTGCCGCCCGGAAGCAATGCAAAATAGAACGCTTCGCACTGCGCTGAAGGAAAAAAGAACTACGGGCGTTGAAGTTTTGCTGCTTCTCCCGCCCGCAGTTCGCAGTTCTCAATTCTCAGTTTACACTTATTATGAATACAGTTTCGCTTTCGCTTCCGCCGTCAGGCCTGCTCTCTGATCATAGAAAACAGCTGAACACGATGTGCCGCTCGTAACGTACCAACGGTCGCTCCCGTCAAACTTACTAAGAGTGATATTGACCTTATTCCCCGCAGCGTTGCTCATGATCCAGTACACGATATTGAGCCTGCCGAGCTGTTTAAGGCTCTGGCCGTTGATCGTTTCGGTATTCGGAGCATTATAATGAAGCTCGACCTCAAGAGGCTCAGCCGGAGTAAAACCATTGGCCGCGACCGCACCTTTAAAGTACGCTCTGGGCAGCCATCTGTAATCATTATCCCTGAGACGGTCGTTGAAGTACGGATCCCATCCTGCCCTGCCGGCGCCGCCGCCTTCGGTAAAGCCGCGTCCGAACGGCTCGATGTCAGCGAACAAATATTTCATCATGCTCATGCCTGCGTCAAAATCCACGGTGAGCCCCAGAACGCTGTAGAGCCAGTACGCTGCGACGCTGCCCGGATCAGTCACGTCCACCGCCGCTTTCAGTTCGTCAAGCGTATCCGGCTGAGTCTTTAGCGTTACTACCCGGTCCTTCGTCCATTCATTTTTAAGCCCGGACGCATCGCTTCCCTCGGTGATGCTCTTTATCCCGGCCTTGATTTTATCAAGAAATCCCATCTTTGTTCCCTCCCTGTCCGAATAAATGTGAAACTATTTTATAAATTTGCCACAAAAAAGTCAATATCTTCATATATAATACCGAACGTAGGGCAGCGATGACGTTGCCGTCCATAAAGGCAAAACGAACGGAACGATTAAAATGAGCGAATGCCAAAATAAAAAACACAAAACATTTATAAAACATCCCGGGCGGCTCATAACAGCGCTTGCGCTATTATCAGCCCTGGCGATGCTTCTTTCGGGATGCACGGAAGCCGGAACAAATTCTAATATACACGAGGGAGTCTCAACCGAACGGGCAGCTCCTGCGAACGCGACTCCGCAGACGTCAACCCTCGCCGATCCTTCTGAAAACAGTTTCGTTACAACAGACGCATTTTCGATCACATCGGAAAATCAGGACGCGATCACACGCAGCAGTACGGATGATAACACATTTGTCATATCCGCTTCGGGAGATTATTACGTAAAAGGGCTGCTCGAAAACGGGCGGATCGTCGTAAACGTTCCGGACGTTGCTGCCGACAACGGCACCGTGAAACTCATCCTGAGCGGCGCAGCAGTCACGTGCTCTTTTGACGCCCCGATAGCCGCCATAAGTGCAGAAAAGGTCGATATCGAAGCGGCCGAAGGAACGTATAATATTGTCACCGACGCGCGGCCCGAGGCAACGGAAGCATCGAACGGCAACGTGAATGCGGCTGGAGAAACATCAGACGAAGGCGAAACGCTTGACTGCGACGGCGCGATCTTCGCCGCATGCGACATGAAAATATCCGGAAAAGGGACACTGATCGTTGACGCCGGATACGATAACGGGATCAAATCAAAAGACGATCTTACCGTAAAAAACGTTACGCTGAAAGTCACCGCGGCCGGCAATGCGCTCAAAGGAAACGATTCCGTAAGCGTCGAATCGGGCAATATCATACTTGTTTCCACGGGCGGAGATGCAATAAAAACTTCGTCGAGTGACGTTTCAGCCAAAGGCAATCAGCGCGGTTCGGTAACGATCAGCGGCGGTCAATGCGATATTTACGCTGCTAAGGACGGTATCAGCGCGGCATACGACGCAGTGATCTCGGGCACGGCCGTTGTGAACATTTTCACAGCTTCTTATTCGAATTACAGCGACCCCGGATCGACCGCAAGTGCGATGTACCTCGTCGTTCCCCGTTCGAATTATTCCGCATCCAACGGCTATTATGCTTATTTTTACAACAACGATCCTGATCTGGACGGTCCGGACGGCATCGCGGTGAAATGCACGTATGAAACGATGGTCTACAGCGGCAGGAGTGCTTCATACTACGCTCTGAAATTCAAAGCTCCGTCCGGGTACGATAACGTGAGATTCTGCGTAACGAGATCCGAGGCAGAATTTACCGGTGCAAATATGAGTGGCGGTACGTCCGGAGAGGCTGTAAACAGGGCGGTCAACGCATTTCTGATCACGTCTTTCGATTCCGGTACTAAAACGCTTTACGGTGATTGGGTCACGCTCAGCCCGGGTTACGGGAAATCGTCTAAGACGTCTTTTTCTTCCAAGGGGATCAAAGCGTACAACGAAGTCATCATCAGCGGCGGCACGGTCATTATTTCGTGCGGCGACGACGGGATACATGCAAACGGCGGCGAAGCGCTTGAGAACGGCAGCCGCGGCAGCGGAAACGTTACTGTTTCGGGCGGCGTCATCACGATCCAGGCGGCTGACGACGGGATACACGCGGACAATATATTGACGATAAAGGACGGTTCCGTTACCGTTTCGGGTTCGTATGAAGGGCTCGAGGCCAACGTTATTAATATCGAGGGCGGTAAGACGTTCGTTCAAAGCAGCGATGACGGCGTCAATGCATGCCGCGGTGCTGCTTCTCCTCTCGTCAACGTGACCGGCGGGTACCTTGACGTCACGACTCCTTCCGGCGACACAGACGGGATCGACTCCAACGGCAGCATCACCGTGAGCGGCGGATTCGTGATCGTAAAAGGCGGCAGCAGCCAGGGCGGAATGGCAGGATCGGTAGACGTTGACGGCACGCTGAAAGTGACCGGCGGTACCGTCGTTGCCCTCGGCGGCATATGTGAAACGCCTGCTTCCGGCTCGGTCAATACCTTCGTGAGTTCCGGGGCGTCTTTCTCTGCCGGCGAATATGTCTTGTCCGATGCCTCGGGCAACGTTCTCCTTTCGTTTTCTCTTTCGGGCAGTTATTATTCGTGCTGGATCGCTTCCGACGGGCTTTTGCTGAATGGTCAATACAAGTTGTCGCGTGACGGGAGTCTGGTGCTCGATTGGACTCAGTCGTCGTCAACTGTGGGTTCTTCTGGCCAGGGCGGCCCGGGCGGTCCCGGAGGCTGGGGCGGCGGTCACGGTCACGGAGGAAGGCCATAAAAATGTGGCAAGTGGCAAGTTGAAAGTGGCAAGTGGCAAGTGATAAGTGGCAAGNNGCAAGTGGGCGAACCGGATGATGACAAATGAATAATGGACAATGGAGAATTGTGGCCGTATCGATGAGGTGGAATGTACAGCCGCAATTCTGCTTTTGGCCATTTGTGGCCGTACAGGCGAGGTAGAAAGTACGGCCGCAATTCCGCTTTTGGCCATTTGTGGCCGTATCGATGAGGTGAAAAATACGGCCGCGATTCCGCCTTTGCTCATTTGTGGCCGTATCGATGAGGCAAAAAGTACGGCCGCAATTCCGCCTTTGGTCATTTGTGGCCGTATCAGGCAGGCATAAAAGACTGAGCTGCGGGCGCCGAACCGAGTTTGACAGCGGAAGCATTAAAACCATTGTCCCGGGCAGCCGCGAAAACGGGAGAAGAGCCGTTTAGTAACGGGAGTAGAGCCCCTTTAGTAAAGCAAATTGCAATCCGGCACTATAAGATGGTATAATAATTACATCTATCCAGATGGAGGAAAGCGAAATGCGATTATTGAAGGAAAAAATGCCGTTGATCACGGCTTTAGCGCTGGTGTTTATCCTTGTATTTACGCTGGCGTTGACCCCGGGATGCAGCACAGGAGGAGATAACGTGAACGATCAACAATCCGATCCAAAACGCGATAAAACTGCGACAGCGGAAGAGATCGCCGCAGCAAACCAGAGCGCACAACGCAATATGCTATTGATAGGGTGCTGGATACCGCCGCGTCAGCATCAGATGAAGACGGCAGAGGACGCAAACGCCCGCATGGCCGAGCTGAAAGCATCAGGGCTCAACTGCATTTCCACACACCACTCGGATCTTGGAAACCTGAAATTCCTGAACAGAGTGCTTGACGCCGCACAAGAAAACGACGTAAAGGTGATCATTGAACTTGTCCCGGACATCTCCAAAAACGGGATCAAGCAGAACCTCGCATTCGTTCGCAAAACGATGGACCATCCTGCGGTCATAGGATACGACCTGCTGGACGAACCGGGCGAATCGGCAGCAGAAGGGCTGAAGAGCGAATTTGACCAGATAAGAGAGCTCACCGGAGACAGCAAGATACTGATGATCAATATGCTGCCGAATTACGGACCACAGGCCGCCATGGCTCCCGTACCGGCCGAAGGACTCACGTGGTACCAGACGTACCTTGACACGTTCCTGAAAACAGGAACGGAAGCATTGTCCTTCGACTTTTATCCGTACTCGGCGAATCCCGCAGGAGACGCTGCTTCACTGTGCAGGATGATGGAAAACCTCTCCGACATTGCCTACATGTCACAGAAATACGACGTTCCTGCGTGGGGATTCGTGCAGGATTCTTCATGGAACGGGATGCGGGCGCCGAGCGACAGCGAACTTTTGCTGATATCACATCTCCACCTGATCTTCGGGCTTGAAAGCTATTCATACTTCCTTTACGCCGATACGTCCAACGGAGCGGAAGGCGATTTCCTGGGAATGCTGCGCTGGGACAATACTCTGAGCGAAGTCTATTACCGCGTTCAGCGGAACAACGCTCACATCGGAGGCATGGGATACCGGTTCCTTTCATATAAATTAAAAGGATTCTTAACGGATAAGCTGGGGCGTCTGGGATACCCGGAAGCGATCCATAAATCATTCAGATTAAAAGCAGATGACAGACTCAAGAGCATTGACACCGACCTCGATACGCTGGTCGGAGTGTTTGAGGGACGCACGGAGGCGGAAAATATTGCCCGCGGCTACGCGACCGACAATGCGGAAAAAGGTTATTACGTGCTCAACTACGACCTTTACAATAAAAACACGGTAACGCTGAATTTTAAAGAATCGACGCCTTACACCGTGTGGGGTCCCGACGGTATCGAAGCGATGGGCAATGCAAAATCTGTAACTGTCGAGATCGATCCGTGCGACGCGCGTTTCGTGGAACTGCGCACGTTTTTTGCAGAATGATCATCAGGCTCCAAAGCCAGAATGATATACGAAAGCAAGGTGGAAAAGTATGGATAATAAGCTGTTCAGAATCATTGCAGCGCTGATTGCCGTAGTTTTGCTGAATTCCTTTTTTGCAGTAAACTACGCTCCGGCGTCTTTTGTTTTTGCTGCTGATAAAGGAGGTACCGCCGTGACCGTAACACCATTCCAGACTTCATCAAGATACGATCTTGGTATCGACGCAAACGACGTCCGCATAGGCTGGAGGATCTCGTCCTCTTTGAGAGGATTCCTCCAAAAAGCATATAGAGTAGAAGTGATCGACGCAGGATCGAACGCTGCGGTATGGGACAGCGGCTGGGTCGAGAGCGAAGCGCAGACCGGTATCCGCCCGGAAGGACTCAGACCCGAGACCGTTTATAAATACAGGGTCAACGTCAGATCGGCGGACGGGAGCGAGTCCGGGTTCAGCGAAACAAAAACGTTCGAAACGGCACCTGCGAGCGTTGACGGCGCGTGGCTGAATTCGCCGAAGCTGCTTAGAAAATCATTCGAACTGGAGCAGGACAGAAATAATATTGACCGCGCACGCTGCTATTTCAGCTCGGCCGGATGGATGGAACTCAGGCTGAACGGTAATAAAGTCGGAGATCTTGTGCTGAGCCCGAAAAAATCCGTACGTGACCTTGTAACGTACTACAACACTTACGACGTGACGGATATGCTCTTAAACGGTGAAAACGTGATCGGAGCGTACGTCAGCGCCGGTGCGGACGGCGGCCACAGCCTTGCCGGAATGCTGCGCATATATTATAAAGACGGAAGCACTCAGACTGTCGCTACCGGGAAAGACTGGCGCTCGTGCAGTTCGTCCGAGATCACCCGCGAAAACTACCAGAACGGCGAAGATATCGACGCTTCAAAAATAACAGGCTGGGACAGGCCGGGGTTCGAAGAAGATAAAAAATGGGTCGGCGTACAGGGATCCGCAATATCGGTTTCGGACGGTAAACTCGTGCTGGGCAGCAACGCCGGAACGTTCACGTCATATGAAAATTTCTCGGGAGATTACGAGATCGAAACAGTACTGACGGTAAAGCAAGGCGTTGCCGCACTCGAATTCGGTGCAAAGAGCGGTGTATCCTCCCCTTGTATGTGGCAGGTGACCGGCAGCGCTCTTCGCATCCACTACCCGGGCTGGACAAAGATCGAGACGCCATCCGCTAAGATCAGTTCGGGAAAACCGGTTACAATGAAACTGGAGATCAGAGGAAACGTTGTCACCACTTATATTGACGGCAATAAACTGCGCAGCGATACCATGGGAAGCGGCGAAACGGCCGGAACTCTGGGCATACGCTCAGCACTGAACGAAGCGTCTGAATTTGACCGCATAACCGTTACACAAAACGGAGAAGTGATCTGGGAAGACAATTTCGACACGATGGACAGTTCCAAATGGAACTACCCCGCCTCGCCCGTACTTCGTCCCGCCGTTTCAGGCACGAAGATCATCGAAGAATTCAAGCCTGTTTCGGTAACGAAAGTCGGGAAAGCTTACATATTAGATTTCGGGCAGAACATGTCCGGGTTCGTGCGGCTCACAACGAAGGGCGAAAAAGGTACCAAGTATCTGATCGAATACTCCGAGCTGCTTGATAAAGACGGCGATATATTTGCAAACACCACGGCACACTATCCGAAATCCACTTATAAATTGTCCGGCGGGGACGACACGTTTGAACCGCGGTTTTTCTACACAGGATTCAGGTATATAAAAGTAACGACGCCGGGTGGCAATGAACCGGATCCGAATGATTTCACCGCCTGCTTCGTCAGCGACGACCTTGACCAGACCGGATTTTTTGAGTCTGACAACGACAGGCTCAACAGTGTTTTCCACATGTTCCTGATGTCCGCGCGCTCGAATCTGGTGGGCAACTACACCGATTGTCCGCAGCGTGAGAAAAACGGCTGGACAGGCGACGCTTCGGTTTCAAAAGAGGCCGATGCGCTCGTGCTGGGCGACTGGTCAACCGCAGACGCGTTCCTTGACACCATGCTCATGAATATAAAAAAAGATGGGCGTCCGCAGATCGTCGTGCCCACCGTCAGCACCGGAGAAAGCGGTGCGCAGTTCGATATCACCTGGGCGTCTGCATACTTCGAATTTCCTTATCAGCTGTACAGATACACAGGCGACACGGTATACATCCGCCGCTCTTACGAAGCGCTTCAGAATGTGTTCGCTTACGCACGCTCTCTCGGAAAAGGAGAACTGATCGTGACGCATAACGTGTACGGAGACTGGGTGGGTTATGACAATCAGAACGGGAAGATCGACCGCGGCTTCCTTTCTGCGATCTATCTTTACTATTGCGGCTCGCTGCTTAGCGAAATGATGGACGTCATAAATGAACCGCACGGTGAGCTGACGTCATACCTGAACGATATGAAAGCGGCGCTCATAGAAAGATACTACAAAAACGGATTCTACAGCACCGAGGCGCAAACGTCGAACGCTCTGCCGCTAGCGCTCGGGCTTGCCACGGAAGATCAGCGAAGTGCGGTTCTGAAGGCGCTTCTGGACGCATCTGAGAAAAACGGCCGCACCCTGCGCACAGGCGTTCTGGGCACCAAGGCCGTGTACGATGCGCTCAGCGACGCGAACGCTCACAAACTGCTGCTGGATATGACGGTATCACACGAAAAATGCTCGTTCGGATATATGCTTGACAACGGCGCCACGACGCTCTGGGAGTACTGGGACAGGGCGTGCGAGACGTTCAATTCCAATCATCCGCAGGGGCTCGCCTACTTCGACTCGCAGAATCACGTGATGCTCGGAGGAGGTGCCGCCACGTGGATGCTGGAAGGCCTCGGAGGCATAAGGAACGCAGCGCCAGGATTCAGGACCGTTTCGCTCCGGCCCGGTATCGAGAGCGGCCTTTCGGAAGTTTCGTCGCATATAGATACGCTCCCGGGGACGTACGTTTCGAACTGGAAATACGTTAAAGGAATACTCACGTGGGACGTGGAGATCCCAGCCGGTTGCACCGCCACGGTAACGATCCCGCTAAAGGGTCTCAGAAATCTCACCGAGTCAGGCGCCAATATCCTGAAGCGGGACGGCGAAGGCATCAGTTATGCCGGTACGGGCGAGGACGGTTCGCTGATCTATAAAGTCGGGAGCGGTCAATACCATTTCGTTGCCGGCGGCGAGCCTGTTTCGGACGGTAACGGCCATTCTTCGGGCGGCAATGCCACCTGGCTCCGTCCCCTTTTCTTCGTGCTCGCGGGCGTCGCGGTCCTCAGCGCAGCGGCTGCGGCTGTGGTGATCGTAAGGAACCGCAAGAAAAGCAAATGACCGTATTTACGAAGGCCTTCGAGATAATTATCAAGATAATTTTCACTTGAATTGACGGGCCGTACAGATTATAATTCGAATGTATTGACCGCGGAGGAAGAACCGCGGATCCGAAAGGAGAAATTGACCATATGAAACTTATGACCGGTCTGCAGCTATATAGCGTACGCGAAGAACTTGCAGCGGATTTCGAAGGAACTATGAGGTTCGTTGCCGAATGCGGCTACGAAGGAGTGGAATTTGCCGGGCTTTACGGAAAAAGCGCGAAAGAAGTGAAGGCTATCACGGATGAACTCGGACTTGATCCGATATCCGCACACGTTTCCCTTGCGGAATTCCTCGCTGATATGGAGGGGTCGCTGAAAACGTATAAAGAGATAGGCTGCAAATATCTTGTCATCCCCTACCTGCCGGAAGAATACCGCCCTGAAGCAGGTAATTTCGCCGAAACGCTTAAAATCATGGAATATATCGGTGAAAAGGTGACCGAAGCCGGATTCACGCTGCTTTATCACAATCACGATTTCGAGTTTACGAAGATCGACGGCGAATATTACCTCGACACGATCTACCGCAAGATCAGCCCGGATCTGCTCAAGACCGAGCTCGATACGTGCTGGGTGAACGTAGGCGGCGAGGATCCCGCGGCGTACGTGCGTAAATATTCAGGCAGAGCGCCGGTAGTGCATCTCAAGGATTTCTTTATGCGCGGACGCCAGAAGGAAGGGCTGTACGAACTCATCGGCATCGATAAAAAAGTTGAGGATAAGGGCGAGAATTTCGGATTCAGGCCAATAGGCCACGGTATGCAGAACGTGCCCGAGCTCCTCGCCGCATCGGTCGATGCAGGCGCCGAGTGGGTGATCGTCGAGCAGGACCGCCCGGCTGCAGGTGACAATGCTCTCGATTCAGTGAAAGCGAGTGCAGATTATCTTAAGACGCAGGGCCTTATGCAGTAATTTAAGATCATATCAGATACAAATAAATCGGAGGTAAATCATGGCTAATTCATCTATTCTTGACGAATTCAAAACCACACATTTTGCAGAAGAAAAAATCGACACGAACCGCAAACTCAAGGTCGGTATCATCGGTACCGGCTGGATCGCCGACGCACACATGAACAGCTACCTTAAGCAGCCCGACGTCGAGATCGTTGCCTACGCCGACCTCATCCCCGGAAAAGCGGAAGCTTTTATGAAAAAATGGAAGCAGGAAGGCCGCGTATATTTGTCCGGCGACGAACTGATCGACAACGAGCCCGATATTGACGCCGTAAGCGTCTGCACCTATAACTGCCAGCACGCCGAGCCCACGATTTACGCCCTCAAGCACGGCGTAAACGTACTTCTTGAA
Source organism: Mageeibacillus sp. UBA1255 (assembly GCA_002308795.1). GTDB lineage: Bacteria > Bacillota > Clostridia > UBA1212 > UBA1255 > UBA1255. The sequence continues at coordinate 12,818 of DBVV01000115.1, forward strand.
AAGCCCATGTGCGTCACTCTCGACGAAGCCATCGAGATCCGCAAAGCTGAAAAAGAGAGCGGAAAAGTGCTTTCTATCGGCTTCCAGCCCCGCTTCGACGAGAACATGAAGATGATCAAGCGCATCGTTGAATCCGGCACGCTCGGTAAGATCTACTACATCCAGACCGGCGGCGGACGCAGACGCGGTATCCCCACCCCGTTCGGAACATCGTTCATCGCTAAAGACACGGGCGGAATCGGCGCTCTGGGCGACATCGGCTGCTACTCTCTGGATATGGTCCTTAACGCTATCGGCTATCCGAAGCCGCTCACCGTTACCGGTTATAAATCCGCATACTTCGGAACGAACCCGAAATACATGCCGTGCAAAGAATACGCTGAGGCATTCGGCGTTGACGACTTCGCTGCCGGTTTCGTCCGCCTCGAAGGAGACATCGTGCTCGACTTCAGGATCGCGTGGGCAATGCATCTCGACACTCCCGGCGACACCATCATTATGGGTACCGAAGGCTCGCTGCGCATTCCTTCGACCGACTGCTGGAACGGCAGCGTAGGCGGGGCAATGACGATCTACCACGATCTTTGCGGCACCCAGACTCAGACGACCGTACCGATCCTTCGCACCGGCGCAGACCTGTTTGACCTCAAGATCCGCTCCTTCCTCGACGCGGTCAAATTCAACCGTCCCGCGCCCGTACCCTCCAGCCAGATCATCTACAACCAGGCGATCCTGGACGGTATCTGCCGCTCAGCCGAACTCGGTCACGAGATCAAGATCGAGATCCCCGAGATCTGATACTGACGACTTTCGGATCAATGCAATGATCAATACGGGCCGCGAATAAAAACCGGCCCGTATTTTTAAAATCCGGCAGCATACTGTTATGCAATACGACCCTTCAAAAGCAGAAGCAAAAACCGCTGCGATACCGCGCGGTCATAAAAGTTTGAAAGAATTGTGGCGGCTGCCGGGAGGACCGCTGTTCCTTTTTATCTGCCTTCTGGGCGCCTTGGGGATAACGTATGCGGTATTGTCCGCGTTCGGGATCGACCTTTACAGCAAACTGGGGCTGACGAAGCTCAGGTGCGTATTCCACTCGATGACGGGGCTGTATTGTCCCGGGTGCGGCGGTACGCGGTCAACTCTTATGCTGCTTACGTTTCACCCTGTCCGCTCGATAATGTACCATCCGGTACCGGTATTCGTTGCCGCACTGGCGGTCAATTTCTTCGTCCGATTTATTTTCGCTTATCTGGTGCCTGAAAAATGCCCGGTAAAGTTAAAGCCGGCGAAACCCCGGCTTCTGTATATATTCATTCTGGCAGGCCTTTATATTTTACATTTCATCGTCCGCAACGCGCTTCTGCTCGGCGGGATAGACACGCTCGCGCTTTAACAGAACTCCACAGCGTATGACGGTCGTGATGCCTCACCGGCCTGCGTTTTCCAGCGCCCAGTACCTGCCGCGCTTCTCCATAAGCTGTTCGTAAGTACCCTGCTCGACGATATTTCCACCCTCGACGACCAATATCAGGTCGGCGTGGCGGATCGTCGCCAGCCTGTGGGCAATAATAAACGACGTTCTGCCGCTCATCAGGTTAGCAAACCCGCGCTGAACGTATTGTTCGGTGACGATATCGACCGAGCTCGTGGCTTCGTCAAGGATCAGTATGGGAGAATCGCACAGCATTGCCCTCGCGATCGTTATGAGCTGCCTCTGACCGCCTGAAAGATTACCGCCGCCGTCCGTGATCAGCGTATCATAACCGTCCGGAAGACGCCTGATAAAATTATGCGCATACGCCAGCGAAGCGGCTTTCTTTATCTGCTCGTCGGTAGCTCCGGGACAGCCGTAGGCGATATTATCCCTGACCGTACCCGTAAACAGCCACGTATCCTGGAGCACCATCGAAAAAGCGTTGCGCAGACTGTCCCTTTTCACCGTAAGCGTATCCGTCCCGTCTATCATTATCCTCCCGCCCTGTGCGTCGTAAAACCGCATCAGAAGGTTAACTATCGTTGTTTTCCCGCCACCCGTAGGTCCGACGATGGCGATAACGTTCCCCGGCTCGGCCTTCATGTTCAGGTCGGTTATGAGCGGCTTTTCGGGCACGTACGAAAATTTGAGATGTTCTATCGCTACTCCACCTTTTACCGCGGTCAATTCACCAAGTTCGCTGTCGTCCGGCTCCGGTATTTCGTCCTGTATCTGTTTAAGGCGCGACGCGGAAGCGAACGCATTCTGTATCTGTGTCGTGACGCCTGCGATCTCGTTGATCGGTTTGGCAAACTGTGTCGCATACGAAAGAAGTGTAGCGATCACTCCGACGGTCATCACTCTTCCGCCCGCGGTGATACCACCCGCAGCGAACGCAGCACCCATCAGACCGACGCAGATATACGAAATGTTATTGACCAGCCTCGTCGAAGGATTGATAAGAGCGCCGCCGAACTGAGCACGCTTCCCGACGACGTAAAGCTCGTCATTGACCCTCCGAAACTCGTTAAAAGCAGCGTTCTCCATCGAATTTTCATGTACCGTCCTGATCCCGGACAATATCTCTTCGACGTGCCCTCCGAGCTCTCCCGTTTTTTTTTGCTGCATAGCGAACAATCTGGCGGTCCGGATTATAACGAATCTGGCGATCAGCAGCGACAGCGGCGTTATGCACAAAACAGCGGCGGCGATAGCGGGGCTGATAATAAACATGGCCGTCAACGTTCCCGCTACCGTCACCACGCCCGAAAACAGCTGCACGAAGCTCTGAGCGAGGCCGTCGTAGATGTTTTCACAATCGGCTGTTATGCGCGTGACGACGTCTCCGTGCTGTCTGGTGTCGAAAAATCTCAGAGGCAGCGTTAAAATATGATTGAAAGTGTCGTTTCTGATGTCGGTCACGGCTCCTGCTGCTGCTTTTCCGGACAGCAGCGGTGACAGATACGATAAAATCGCGCCGGAAGCATAAAATATCGCCAGAAGCGTCAGATTTTTCCCGAGATCGTCCCAATCGACTCCGCCATCGGCAGTAAGCGCATCGACGGCCCTGCCCATATACAGCGGTCCGACCAGCAAAAGCGCTCCGGACAACATCGCGAACAGCAGTGATACGATAAGCATTATCTTGTGATTTTTAAGATATTTCAGGAACCAGCGCGTCATTGTCCGTCGCCTCCTTCCCCGGAGAGGCGGAAGATCTCGGCATATATCCCGCTGGTTTTTACAAGTTCGTCGTGCGTACCGATGCCTGCCGGTTTTCCGTCGTCGAGCACCAGGATCTTATCCGCGTGCCGTACGCTTCCGACGCGCTGCGAAACGATGACCATCGTTTTCACGCCTGAATCACGGATCGCGTTAAACATTGCAAGCGCCGTTGCGTTGTCAAGTGCGCTGAAGCTGTCGTCGAGGATGAGTATTTCGGGTCTGCAGGCCAGTGCGCGGGCAACGCACAGACGCTGCCTCTGTCCGCCGGAGAAATTGACCCCGCCTCTTTCTACGCGCGCGTCCGGTCCGCCTTTTTCGTCAACGAATCCTTCCGCCTGCGCTATCCTGAGTACTTCGCGTATGCGTTCGCCGGAGATCGAAGGATCGCCCGCACGGATATTGTCCGCGACCGTTCCCGAGAAAAGCGTGCTCTGCTGCGACGCGATACGGACCGTCCTGCTAAGCTCATCTTTATCCCATTCGCGTATATCTCTGCCGTTTATACGCACTTCGCCCCCAGTGCACCTGTAGAGGCCCGTCAGAAGCCCTGTAAGGCTGGTTTTACCGCTGCCCGTCATCCCTGCTATGCCGAGCACTTCCCCGGGTAAAACGGCCAGATTTACGCCTTCCAGAGCGGGAGGCACTTTTTCGTCGTCGCCGTACCTTAACGTGGCGTTGATCAGTTCGAACGCCGGTACGGGCGAGGCAGATGTTCCGCATGCGCCCTCCGAGCTTCCGCCGTCTGTTTTTATCTCCGGAGCCGGTCCGTCAGCCGCTGTCTCGCTATCTTCTCCTTCGGGGATCTCGAAAACCTGATCGACCCGTTTAGCGGAAGCGGCCGCTTTCGTGAACAGCGTCACGAGATTCGCGAGCACGAGCAGCGCGGTGACCATATACGAGATATAATTGATAAAAGCGATGATCTTTCCGCCCGTCATCCCGCCTGCTTCGATCATCATCCCGCCGAACCACAGCACCGCGATCACCGCGACGTTCATGATCAGCGTCGTCACAGGATTCAGCAGCGCGGAGATGCGGTTCACTCTGACGACCGCCTTGTAATATTCGCCGGATTCGCCCGAAAAACGCTCTTTTTCTGCATTCGAGCGTGAAAATGCGCGGATTATTCTGGCGCCGGACATGTTTTCGCGGGAGATGACGGCAATCTTATCGAGCCGCGCCTGTACTTTTCCGAACAGGGGCACGGACAATTTCATTACGAGTATCACGGCGGCGATCAGGAAAGGCAGCGCGCACAATATTACCAGCGTCAGTTTCAGGTTAAGAGCAGCGGCCATGATCAGGCTTCCGATGCAGATGAACGGCGCCCTGATGGCAAGACGGATAAGCATTGCCACCGCCTGCTGAAGTACGTTCACGTCGTTCGTGACGCGGTTTACCATCGTCGAGGCACCGAGCTTGTCCGCGTTTTTCTGCGACAATCTCAGCATATGGCCGAAGAGCCTGTTTCGTAGTTCCGTGCCGAAGCCCTGTGATGACAGCGAAGCGACGTACTGGCACACGAGCGCGCTCAGGTATCCGAGGACGGCAATGCCTATCATTACAGGCATCATTTTCAGCACGTATGCTCTGTCGCCTCCGGTCACGCCGCGGTCGATAACGTATACCATCAGCGTCGGTATTAACAGTTCGAACACGGCTTCGGTCAATTTGAACGCCGGTCCGATGATGAACCATTTCCGGTACTTTTTTGCCGAGGCGATTATCTGATTTTCAGCTTTTCTCCTCTTTTTACTACTCATTACCGTTATGAAACGCTCCGGTCTTTAAACATATCTGATATGTCAATCTTTGTAATCGATCTTGAAGTTCATCTTTTTCGACAGATTTTCGAAATATCTGACTCCGGCGTCGAATCCGGGATCTGAGCTGCCTTCTGCCGCTGTCTTCTCTGCTGCCGGCGTTCCTGCAGCTGTTTCCACCCGTTCCGCAGATCCAAAAGCCGTTACCGCAGCTCCGGGAGCCGCTTTTTCAGCTTCAGCGATTATGACCGGCGCATCCTCTTTTAACGCAATCACCTGTTCCATAGGTCTTCCGAACATCGAAGCGATGACCTCGTTCACGACTTTGAGGTTAGCAGGAGTGGATTTTTTCAGGATATTTACCGTCATTTCTTCTTCGAATACCATCATGAAGCGGTCGCCGGGGAGTTCGTACTGCTGCGTGCTTTCAGAATACCACGCGAGCATCGACGCCTGCCCTCTGTGATCCATTTCGTCGCAGATCTTATCCCACTCGGCTTTATCCAGGCGTCTTACGGCAGATCCGTTGTGCGGAGAAGGTGCGGAGTATTCCGGCGCGGGTACCGCAGAAGCGTCGCGTCTCAGCTCCGGAGCCGGCAGATCGACCGCAGGAACGTCCTCGATTTTTTCCTGGTCTGCTTTTGCGGATCCGTTTATCTCACTGATCTCCCGCACAGTTTCATGATCAGACTGTCCTGCCGCTGCATGATCATTGACCGGGATCGTTTCATGACTCTGCAAAGATACGAGACCTTTTTCCATCAGATCAGCGACTCTGTTTTCCAGCTCGAGGAGGCGCGTTTCGACTGAAGCGGTCTCTTCTTTCCAGCGCCTGTCAGCCGCGGCCAGCACGCCCGCTTCGAAAACGATCTGCCTTGAAACGGCCCATTTAAGGTTATTATCCAGCCCGGAAAGCTCTCGTATAAGCATCGAGATCTCCCTGACCCTGAGGCCTTTGGACAGATTTTTAAGCTGCCTGATCCCCTGCTCGTCTTCGTATATAAGGCTGGACGGATCCGGCACGGACATCACGACCAGCATATTTCTAAGTATTTCGATAAGTTCGCGCAGGAATACGGAAGGATCGCGTCCCTCGTTAAAAACGCGGCGGCTCAGTTCAAGCAGTCTCCTGCAGTCTGAATTAAGTATAGCCGCGGTGAAATCCCACAAAAATTCACGTTCGAGCGAGCCCGTAGCTGCTCTTGCGACCGCGAGTGTGATCTTACCCTCCGAAGCCGCCGAAGTCTGATCAAGCAGGCTTATAGCATCCCGGAGAGCGCCGTCCGCCTTTTCAGACAGGAACATCAGCGCTTCGTCCGTGGCATCTATACCGGATTCGTCACATATATGGCGCAGCCTGGCTGCGATCCCGTCCCTGGATATGCGTTTGAACTCGTATCTCTGGCAGCGCGACAGCACCGTTACGGGCAGTTTATTCGGTTCGGTGGTAGCCAAAATAAATATAACGTTTTCCGGCGGTTCTTCCAGCGTTTTCAGGAGCGCGTTGAACGCCGCTGCGGAAAGCATATGTGCCTCGTCTATAATATACACCCTGTACCTGGCCACGGTCGAAGCGTACATGGAATCGTCAATGATCGAACGGACGTTATCAACGCCGTTATTGGACGCCGCGTCGATCTCGGAAACGTCAAGTATCCTGCGGTCAATGATCCCGCGGCATATCTCGCATTCGTTGCACGGTCCCCCGTTCACGGGATGGAAGCAGTTCACGGCGCGGGCAAATATCTTTGCGAGCGTCGTTTTACCGGTCCCTCTGGTGCCTGAGAAAAGATACGCATGTGCGATCCTGTTCTGGATCACTGCATTACGCAATATGTTCACAACGCTTTCCTGCTCTACGACCTCGTCGAACGTCTGAGGCCGCCATTTGCGGTAAAGTGCCATATATGACATATTTCCAGCTCCTTTCTGACTCACCGGATACCGGCGTGCGTCCTTACGCCGCGAAACAGCGGCTCCGCGCAAGATAACGCCTGCTAAAAAAGCCGGCTCCTGAAAGTACCGCCGGGGGACTTACGGCACACGAAAGGGTTCGCTTACCGCTGCTTCCTCCCGGACCTGACGGGGTTCACAAAATTCCATTGCGTAAGACCCGGCAGCACTTTCAAGAGCCAGCTCTGTTTGATTATATACCACGCGGTACCGGAATTCAAGTGAAACTTGGCCACACGAAACCGGCCCGCTCAGCCTGCATTGACCTTTAACCGCACCAGACGGAAGATCAGGCACGGTAGTCGTTGTCCGAAGCCTCGGCAGTATTGCTCCGCTGGCTGTCAACAAATTCCTTCGATTTTTTGCGGTCTTTTTCGTCCGGCTTGCTGAAAACGGTCGGCTGGTGGATAACGACCTGCGTGAACGGAATGTTGATGTCATGCGCGTCAAACAGCAGTTTGAACTGCCTGTTCATATCTCTCTCGACCTGGAATCTGTTGGCCTCCTCGCATCTCGCCACGAACTTGAGCGATACGCCGGAAGAACCGAGTTCGGAAACGCCCTTGTAGAAAGGACCTTCAACGATATCCGGTATTGCCGCCCCGATCTCTTTGATATGATCTTTAACGACCGCCTCGACGCGCTCGATCGATTCGCCGTACTCGATCTGGACAACGCACGGAACGAGCGTCAGATGGTCGGTGAGGTTGATGACGGTCCTGAGGTCGGAGTTGTTCATGATCTTGAAGTTTCCGCTCGTATCCTCGAACCGCGTCGTCCGGATGCCGATCTCGCGTACAGTTCCGCGGAAGCCGTCAACGATTATGATATCTCCTACGTCGAATACGTTTTCAAACACGATGAACAGCCCCGAAATTATATCTTCGATCAGCGGCTGTGCTCCGAGGCCTACGATCAGGGACAATATTCCGATGCCTGCTAAAAGCGTTCCGGTGTCAACGTTCAGTGCTCTCAGCGACGCGAATATGAATATCAGCACCGAAAGGTATTTTATGAACGAGCCGAAAAGATTCAGTATCGCCTTTCCCCTCTTTATGAACGTTAGCAGCCAGCTTATTATCAGCCTGATCACGTATCCGATCGATATAAAGAAGAATCCGTAGCTGACGATCCTGATCCATTTAATATAATCCCCTGCTCCGCTGAAAGGATTCAGGCTCCTGTATATAACGCTGTCTTCGCCGAAGATCCAGCGGCCTCCGATCAGGAGCACGAAATATGCTACTGCGAGGCACAGGAGCACCACGGTAATGATGACGCTCACCGTTTTTTGTACTTTTTCGGGTTTTTCTTTGAAAGTGATCATTGTGTTTCCCCTTTCTATTTTCAAGGATTATTTATTGTTTCATCCGAATGAAAGTGTTATGTTATACTGTGTCCGGTCACTGCGGGTCTTTGTATATAACGTATAAGAAGTTCGACTCGTCGAAGGATCCGGTATATACAATTATGTAGACCGGACCGGCGGTATCCACCGTGAGCCTGTCAATATGTTCAGAATAAGCGCTGTTTTTGCCGATCGAGAGCCTGGTGGGGTAATTCCGATCGACGTCAGGATGGCGGAGGGTCAGCGGAGTTGAAGTATCCGAAGCAGATACGACAGCCACGAATGCTTCTGTCTGTCCGTCAACTAACGGGTAATACGACCAGGTCAGATAATAAACCGCCGTATTGCTGGCAGTATCAACGGTCGGAGCCGTATTGGTGAATATATATGCATCGTCGCGAGGCGACGTGTTTGCAGTATTGAAGCTGACTTCAGCCGAAGTACGTCTTCCTTTTTTGAACACCTCACAGACCTCGGCGCTGGTAGGCTCCTGCATATTGCCGTCGCCCCACAGCAGAACTTCCATTTCGTTGAAACTGTATCCGTCGATAGTATAAAACGCCGCTTTATACGTGCCGTCAGTGATCGATTCCAGTCCATCGTCCTGCATAAAGTAGATGTTACATTCCTCGCCCACTTCCAGGAGGGACGAATCAGAGTCAAATCCCGTGAGCTGCATTCCGATCGATCTGCCTGACGAGTCGCTCACAACGAGAGCGGTCCAGCGGCGGTCAAGGTCACCGTCCGGGTCATCCGCATTGGGGTCAAGCTCTTCTATATATCCTGATCTCAGCACGTATTTAAGTTCCGGATACGTGATCGAGCTCATATCATACTCACGTGCGACTGAAAAAGTAGCGGGGCCGTAGCCTTTGTAGGTCATATTGAACACGGGCCTTGCCTTGCCTGTCAGGGATGCTGTCACAGTATCTGCGGTGCTGCCTCCCGAGGTAAGCGTGACCGTGTACGTGTCGGCGAAGACGATATCGTAAGCCGAGGCATTGAAGGTGCCTGAACCGTTCGAGGTCACGTTGACAGACTCTCCGAATCCGTCCTTCAACGAGAGCGAAACTGAAGCAGCCTGATATGCAGCTTTGAACTCGTCTGTAAGCGTGAACGTCGCGTTTCCGGAACCATCCTGAGACCAGTTAAGCGAAGTAGCTGTCGTCAACGACGTTGACGCCGCGTTCTGACCGGTGGAAACGTCATAAACGGTAAGAGTATACGTTGTCCTCGGCCTCAGCCCCGTGACTGTCACGGAAGGAGACGCCGACGAGAGATCTGCGCTGAAGCGGTTACCGTTCACACGAAGTTCGAGGGTGTTGCCGTCGGGATTATTCACGCTCAATCTGACGTTCGCGCTGTTGAAGCCCGGGGTGGTCTGAGTGAACGAAACGGTAGCAGGCGTGCGTGCTCTGGCCGCGAACGAGCGGGTGAACACCACGGTGCCGTCCTGATCGATGAATTCAACGGTGTGCGTCTGGCCCGAAACGAGACCGGTCCTGGTAAGTACGTAATTATCTCCCGCCGGAGGATCCGTCGCTATCCCGTCGTAGCGCACCTGAATAGTGTTCCTGTCGGGATTCGTTATCGAGAAGCTGAGCGTCGCGTTATCAAATCCGATCGTCTCGGAGATTACGGTAACGCTCGCAGGCGTTCTGGCACGTGTCGAGAACTGGTGCGACATTATGCGGCTTCCGTCCCAATCGTAGAAATCGAGCACGTGGTTCGACCCTTCTTCGAGATCGCTGAACGCGAACGAGATCGTATCGCCGTTCTTCTCGTATTTGCATGCGATGCCGTCAAGGCTCGTGTTGATCGTGTTTCCGTCGGGGTTGGTGACGTTGAATTCCAGGTTCGCCCACGTCAGATCGTTGGTGAACGACGCTAATTCGATCGTAACTCCGGTGCGCTTTGCAGTCGTTATTGTATCCGAATACAGTTCCCTGCCGTCTTTATCCGTTACGGTATAGTCATATTCCGTATCCGGCGAAAGATTGTTAAGCGTTGCCGTACATCTGCCGCTGTCATCGGTCGCGACAGGCACGGTTTTTCTGTTCCCTATCGATACGATAAGGTCAGCAGGGTCAATATTTTCCGCTTTCAGCGTCAATACCAGTGAATTATACGTTACTTCGGATCCCTCGAGCGTCACCGCAGGTTCAGGCACGGCGGTTGGAGCTTCGGTCGGCAATTCCGTTGACGGCGAACCGCTGCCGTCCGGAGGAGTAGGCGTCGCTCCCGGATCGCCCGTCCCGTTGGGATCTGCTGTATGATCCGAAGGCAGCGGCGTGATCTCGTTCTCTTTCGGAAGGATATAGTTGAGCTTCAGCTTCGGTTTTCCGTCCGCAAATACTTCAAGATAATACAGTCCGCCCGGTTCGAGCCCGTCGAACTGAAGCACGGGTGCATTCCGGTCTACCGCAGCCTCGCCCGCCACGTTTCCCTCGCGGTCGGTGAGCACGGCGTTAAATTCGGTATCATCGGAAGACGAATAAAGATGCAGCGTTACGTCCAGCGTTCCGGCTCCGGCTTTATAGTCCCGGACGTCAACGAATATAGAGTGCAGCGCGGTCAATATAATGATCGCCGCCGGTCCGATGATCGCAGCCAGCATTGCCAGCAGGCGCCCCAGTCTGTTCCTGTTATTGCGCAGCACCGAACTGTGCCTTGACAGCCTCTGGGCAGACGACCCGCTGTCGTAGCTCTGAAACTCGCTCGGAACGTACGAATCCTCGACCGCGTACTGTTCGTGCTCTCCGATCAGGCTCGAATCATTATACTCGGAATAATACTGGTGTTCCGGGATCATATGATCATTTTCGTTTACTGAATAATCTTCGTTCATTGACTTCTTTTTATCTCGCTAAAAATCCGCTTCGCACTTCGTGCTTTCTGCCTACTGCCTGCCTGTCTCCTGCAGCTGCGTACCCGGAACAGATGCCGGTATCGTCTCCGTTTCCGCTTCCAGGCCCTTCCTTCCGTGATGCTTCACCTTATACCAGATCGAAAACGCGATGCGGATGACGCCGTCGGTGATCAAAATGATACCAAGTATCAGCGCTAAGAGCGCGACCCACTTCTGCGGAACGATCAGGAAACAAACTCCCGCCGCGGCAAAAATGACGCACTCGAAAATATTGACGACACGCACGAATATTTTGGATTCCCTTGTCGCGCGCTCGCCTGACATATATGCAAAAGTGATAAATAGTACGCCGAAGATCAGGCTGCCCAGAATGAACGGCGCCATTTCTTTTATCAGAACGATCGGGATTAGCGCGAGAAGAGCGGTCGTGATAACGATCCTCTCGCGAAGTCCGTCAAGCCTTCCTTTCGATTTGATCAACCTGCGTATTATCACGAACACTTCTATCGCGGCGATCGCGGCAACGACCGATATCGATATTATGTTCAGGATTATGTTGCGGCCAAGTATGATCCCGACTCCGGCCAGGATGAAAAGGAACGCTATGATCAGGACCGTGTTTTTGAAAAATTTCGCGATGCGCTGGCTGAGTTTCGGTTTTTTCACGTCATCGAGCAGCATACGTTTTGGAAGGCTCGTAGCAACTTTTCGGGTCGTGGCGCTCTTCCCGCTCAGGCGGATTATCAGGTTCCCGAAATACTCCGGCGTGACTTCCTGAAGATCGTTGATGCCCTCTTCCTCCATCGCGTCGAACAGTTCCTTCACGAAAACGGCACGTTCCTCCAAGGGAAGCGCGGAGATCCACTCATCTATAAGGTCGGTGATCCAGCGGCTGCCTGGCGCATTGCCCGCGGCCTTCGAAAGTTCGCCGTGATCGACCATCCACGAAGCGAGCGAATGCTGTTCTATTCCTTTCCGGTAGCTTTTAACGATCCTGGTATCGGTTATGCGCGGCTCAAACAGTTTTCCGATCACGTCAAATTCAGGTATTATGCACGTGGTCTGGCGGTCAATACGCTGTACCAGTTTTTCGTCGAACACTTCCGGGCAGAGTCCGGGGCCGTCAAGGATAAATATGCGTTTCACCAGGGACAGCTGTTCGTCGTTAAGGACGCACGCTGCCGTTAACGCGAGGTTTCCGCCTTTGGAATGGCCTCCGATGTACCACTCGCACCCGGGCTCGATAAGCATTGACACGTGCTCCGCAGCCATGTTCTGCGCCGTTGTCCGCGTGAACGAGACCATAAAGTTCTCTTCCCATCCTGCCAGCGAGCTGTCTGTCCCGCGGAACGCGATAAACGCGAATTTACCGCGATATCTGAAACACATCGTCGCAAACTGGAGCGGCGGGTCTGTCGTTAATTTATCTATATAATCTGTTATTTCCAGTTCTCCGAATCTTTTCGATTCGGCCGCGGCGCGGAAAATGCCTTCGTTTCCCATATCGCCGCCGGTTATCATCAGGCGTGCTCTTCCGGTGTCCAGGAGAGGGACGCATTCGCTTAGCGTTGCGCTTTTTCTTCCTTCGGCGAACAGGGGCAATATCTCAAAGTATGATGCCAGGCACAGTACGAGCGCGTCAGGTTCGCGGAAAGGCATAGTGTCAAAATCGAAGTCGCCGATCCATTTTACGTAATCGAGCAGCGTCGCCGTCTGTGTCGCTGCCAATATCCGTTCTTTTTCGGCGTCAACTTTCTGTATCTGCTTTCTTTTGCTCTTGATGCGTATTTTGTCTAATCTGGTCAGGCTTCCATTCATTTTGCGTACGGCTCCCCCCCGCATTAAACCGGTTTCCTCTACCGCTTTAATTTTATGATATCGTACGGTTTTTGTCAATATTATCCGCCCATTTTCCTGTAAGACCATGCCGCGGGACAAAAAAGATCCCCGAAGGACATTGCCCCGGGGATCATATCATGCGGCGGTCAATTGCCGCTCCGTTTCAGTTGCTCATCTGACGCATTTTATGCAGAACTCGCCGTCAATATGTTCGGCGACAAGCGACGTGGGAATAAAGTATACTTCTGAGATCTTGTATTCTACTTCGGGATTATTATCATAATCAGCCAGTTCCTCTGCATTCGTCTCATCATAAAAAGACCACCATTCTTCGTAGCTGGTATGAGTGTCGTTGTAATAATATTTTACCTCAACGATACTGGAAGTCTTTACTCCGGTCATATCAGCAGGTTTTTCTTTAGTGATATAATTCGACACGAACAGATACTCGTTTCCGCTTTTGGTCATTTTATCATATTTATAATACGGCCTGAAAGGTTCCGGTCCTCCACCGCCCCATCCTACAAATCCGTATTGGGTGATCGTTACAGTCTTATTTGATGCAACATAATCCGCCGTGAACAAATAGTCATTGGTCGCACTGATTTGCCAGTCGTCTACAGGCATATGCTTGATCGTGGTGAGATCCGGGTCGGTGCCGAGATGTTTTCTGAACCATTCTTTCAATTCTGCAGCAGAGACTGTGTATCTAAAATGATCCAGAAAATCGTCTTCCGTAGAAATATCTTCCCATGTGTCGTAAAACTCGTAAGAATTGTTACGGTTCAGGAACAGGAAATAATATCTCATCTGCTTTTCCACCGATAACGCAGAAGTGTCGCTGATCTTTCCGAACAGCGTGACCGCTCTGAGCGCAACGTCATTCATCTCGTTGATCTGTTCCTGAGTGGGTTCTGTGTAATTTATCAATTTTGGAATAGTTTCCTGCTTCACAAGTACCGCCCCGCATACGCTGCATACCTTGCCTTCCGTAAGACCTTCTGAAGTTGTAGTCGGTTCCTTACCTGCGACGGTCTTGGGCTTGTGTCCTGCAGCAGGCACGGTCTCCTGCGCTGTCAATACTTTTCCGCATACTCCGCAGTGACTTCCTTCGGTTTTTCCTGCTTCGGTGCACGTCGCCGCTACTGCCTCATCTTTCACGACGGTATGAGGTGCTTTTTCTCCTGCTTCACCGCATTCGCACTCTTGCCAATGTGTCGATTCGTCCGATTTCCATTGTGTGAATACATGCTGATGTGGTTCGGGAGTGATCTCCGGAACAGCAGTTGCAGGCACGTCCGTTGGTGCCTGGGTGTTGTCAACGGCTGTCGCGGGGGCGTCCGTTGGTGCCTGAGTGTTTTCAACGGCTGTCGCGGGGGCGTCCGTTGGTGCCTGAGTGTTGTCAACGGCTGTCGCATCAGTCTTCTCCGGCTGGGTCTGCACTGTTGGTTCACCGGTGGTGTTCCCTATGACCGTATCGGAGGGATTGCTCGGGTCGCATGCACTTAGAGTAAGGATCAGCGAAGCGATCAATACCAGTGTCACGAGGACAATTTTGGTTCTTTTCATTTTTTTATTACTCCTTTTGGGCAAAGCAAAACAGCCCGACTTCTACTGCTTCGCGATAAAATTAATTCGCTACACCAAATGCGCAGATCGGGTAAGGAGGATGGTGTTTTGAACGGGCCAATCTCGGTCGGCATAGCGCATTATACTACTTTTACCTGCAGCATTCAATAACACATACTCGAAGGCTCTACTCCCAAAATCGTAACA
>DBVV01000117.1 GCA_002308795.1 Mageeibacillus sp. UBA1255
GGATAGAGCAACGGCCTTCTAAGCCGTCGGTCGAGGGTTCGAGTCCCCCCGGGCACGCTCTCAGTCTCCGCTGATGCAAGCGGAGATTTTTGTTTTTAGAATACAACTCACCGGCAGGGCAGGCGCGCAGCCCCGGCTCAGATATACCGGCAGGGCAGGCGCGCAGCCCCGGCTTAGATATACCGATCGGGCAGGCACGCAGCCTCGGCCCAGATATACCGATCGGGCAGGTGCGCAGCTTCGGCACAGATCCACAGGCAGGGCAGGCGCGCAGCCTCGGCTCACATTCACAGACAGGATGAAGAACATGATAAACAACAGATTTTTTCCGGAAATTCATGGCAACTTCGGATTCGGATGCATGAGGCTGCCGCAGAAAGACGGAGAAATCAACTACGACGAAACGAACCGGATGGTCGATAGATTTATTGACGCCGGATTCAACTACTTTGATACCGCACACGGATACCACGGAGGCAGGTCCGAGATCGCCGTACGCGAATGCGTTGCGAAACGATACAAAAGAAGCGAATTCCTGCTCACCGATAAATTGTCCACACCATATTTCAACACGGAAGACGACGTACGGCCGATGTTCGAATCACAGCTCGAAGCATGCGGCGTTGACTACTTCGACTTCTATCTTATGCACGCCCAGAACGCTAATAACTACGTAAAATACACGCAGTGCAAGGCCTACGAGACCGCGCAGAAACTCAAAGAAGAAGGGCTCATCAGGCACGTGGGACTGTCATTTCACGACAAGCCGTCGGTGCTCGATATGATATTGACGCAGCATCCGGAGATCGAAGCGGTACAGATCCAGTTCAACTACGCGGATTTCAACGATCCGGCGGTCGAAAGCCGCGCGCAGTACGAGGTGTGCGAAAAACACGGAAAACCGGTCATTATAATGGAGCCGGTCAAGGGCGGCAGTCTCGTTAACCTCACTCCCGAGGCGGACAATATTTTCCGCTCTCTGGGCGGCGGCAGCAATGCTAGTTACGCTCTTAGGTTCGCAGGCAGCTTCGATCAGGTGGCAATGGTGCTCTCCGGCATGAGCAGCATAGGCCAGATGGAGGATAATATTTCATCAATGGCCGATTTCAAAGCGCTTAACGCCGAAGAGATGAACGCCGTGTCGCGCGTATGCGGCATTTTCAAGGGGCTCAACATGATCCCGTGCACCACCTGCCGCTACTGCGTCACTGATAACGAATGCCCTCAGAACATACTTATACCGGATCTTTTCTCAGCGCTAAATATGTTCGAAGTTTTCAAGAACTGGAACACGCGTTTCATTTACAACACGGTGCTGACCGCATCAGGTCACGGGAAGGCTTCGGACTGTATAAAGTGCGGCATGTGTGAAAGCATCTGTCCGCAGGGACTCGAGATACGCAGATATCTTGAGCAGGTCGCGGAAGTTTTTGAGAAAAAGAACTGATTGCTTGGGCGGAAGGGAAGCGCGTTTTGGTCAACAGTACTCTTTGCTATATCGAAAAAGACGGCTGCTATCTGATGCTCTACCGTAATAAAAAGGCATCCGATCCGAACGCAGGGAAATGGATAGGCGTAGGCGGTCATTTCCTGGAAGGCGAGTCGCCGGATGAATGCGTGATCAGGGAAACGCGTGAGGAGACCGGGCTGGAGCTGATCTCGCCGAAACTGCGGGGGATAATCACGTTTTCTTCCGACCTTTGGGAGACGGAGCAGATGTTCCTTTTTACCGCGGACAGGTTCGGCGGCAATATCAGTTCTGAGTGCGACGAGGGCGAGCTTCGCTGGGTCCCGAAGGATCAGATCGTAGGCCTCAGGCTCTGGGAGGGTGACAAGCTTTTCCTTAAGCTTTTGGCGGATGATACGCCTTTCTTTTTGATGAAGCTCGAATACGAAGGCGACAGGCTCGTTCGCGCCGTCGTCAANNGAGCCGCTATAAGGGCTCTTTCCCTTTAATTATTCCATTGATTCCGGCGCCCGGTTGTGCTACAATTCCGGACGTACCGGGAGGGTACGCTTAATGCCGGAGAAGAACAAAAAAGAACTATCTGAACACAACGTTTTCCACCGCGGCCCACATCACAGAAAAGCAGTCATTCGGACAGTGATGCTGTGGCTGATGATAACTATAACTATATCCTCGATCACCCTCCTGAGCGCTTGTAATTTCAGGATTCCCTCACGCCCGAAAAGGACCGGAGTTGTAAACACGGCTGACCCGAACGGACCGACCCCGCCTCCGACACCTGCAGCGACGGATGCAACGCCCGGAGGATCCGAACAGACACCTGAGTACTTCGCAAAAGTAACACCTCTTCCTCAAACTCCGGAAGATCCGTTGTCGCCGGAAAACTATCCGATGCCAGAGACGTTTAAAACGCAGTTGAAAGACCTGCTGAACCACGCAGGCGGGGCCAATATATACGAAAAAGTATATAATATTTTCAACACCGCATCATTCCAGAGACCGTTCTTTTACTACGAATACGACGACGCATTGACCACGCTCCCGGGATACCTGGAACTGGCCGAATATATGATGAAAAACAAGCACGGAGTATGCTACCACTACGCATCATTGACGTGCTATCTGCTGAGAGCCGCGGGAATGAACGCATGCGTGATACACGGATACAGAGGCGTTGACGAAGCGCTCCACTACTGGACAATGGTCGAGACGGATCAGGGCTGGTACCATTTCGACCCGCTCCACCACCAGATGCTTTTAACCGATGCCGAGAAGTCGAGCGACGAAGCGACAAGGGGCAACGGTATAATCTGGCAGCCCGGCGTGTGGCCGGCAACGCCTGAGACCGGTTACAGATACTGATACGGATGCTGATGCCGATACGGATCCGGATGCCGGTCGGGATCGCTTAAAACGGAGGATGCTGAAAATGAGATTATTAAAAATGCACGGCCTGGGCAACGACTACGTTTACGCCGATTGCATGAACGAAACGATAGATGAACCCGAGAAACTGGCGGTGAGGATATCCGACAGACACTTCGGCGTCGGAGGAGACGGACTGATCATGATATGCCCGTCCGAGATCGCAGACTGCAGGATGAGGATGTTCAACCAGGACGGCTCGGAAGGAATGATGTGCGGAAACGGCATCCGATGCGTCGGGAAATTTATGTTTGACAACGGATACGTGACCGAACCGCACGTGACGGTCGAAACGAAGAGCGGTTTGAGAGAACTCGAACTGACCGTCGAAGACGGCGTATGCATTGCCGCCACGGTCGATATGGGCACGCCTAAGATCGAAGAAAAGGAACTGAACGTTTGCGGAGAAATTGTCCGCACCGTATGCGTAAACGTGGGAAATCCGCACTGCATATTGTTCGTCAACGACGCGGAAAATACCGATCCCGCCGTTTTAGGACCGGTGATCGAAAAAATGGACGAATTTCCGGACCGCACCAATGTCGAGTTTGTCAGCGTGACGGGCGTCAATACTCTTCGCATGCGTGTGTGGGAGCGTGGTTCAGGCATCACTTTCGCGTGCGGTACGGGTGCAACGGCCAGCGCCGCCGCGGCGGCATATTCAGGGCTCACCGGAAGGGACGTAAACGTAGTACTAGACGGCGGTGTCCTTAATATCAGATGGGATGAAAATACGGATCACCTGTTTATGACCGGAAGCGCGACGTACGTTTTTGATATCGAAAATTACGACCTCTACGGAACGGATAAGAACGCTTCGGCGAGGCAGAGATAAAACACAGATAAAACATGGATACAACGGATGCGAAACACAGTTAAAAAGCAGATAAAACAGTTTTCAGAAAGGGCAGACAGGTAACATGGCAAAGATCAACGAAAACTTTTTAAAACTCCCCGGAAGCTACCTTTTCAGCGAAGTTGCAAAACGCAGAAGGGCGTACGTAGAAGCTCATCCGGACGCAGACATCATATCTCTCGGAATAGGTGACGTGACGCTTCCTCTGACGCCGTCGGTCATCGGTGCGCTTCATAAAGGTGTAGACGAGATGAGCCGCGCAGAAACGTTCCGCGGATACGGGCCGGAGCAGGGATACGCATTTTTGCGCGAAAGCATAGCGCGCTGCGATTACGTCGAAAAGGGTATCAGCATCGAACCGGACGATATTTTTATCGGAGACGGAGCGAAAAGCGACACGGGAAATATCGGCGACATATTCGGACTGGATAATAAAGTAGCGGTATGCGACCCGGTGTATCCGGTTTATATTGACACCAACGCGATGGCAGGAAGAGCGGGGAATTACGACGCCGCGACAGGAAAATGGGATCGCCTGATATACGTTCCGGGAAACGAGGACAATGACTTTGTCCCCGACGTTCCTGATCTTAGAGGTGACGACGCTCCCGACCTCATCTACCTATGCTTCCCGAACAATCCCACCGGTACTGTGGCGACACGTTCTCAGCTAAAATCCTGGGTCGATTACGCACTCGAAAACGACGCTGTTATATTGTTCGACGCCGCGTACGAGGCGTACATCACCGATCCTGAGATCCCGCACAGTATTTACGAGATCCCGGGCGCCGAGCTGTGTGCAATAGAATTCAGAAGCTTTTCTAAAAACGCCGGTTTTACTGGGCTTCGCTGCAGCTATACGGTCATTCCTAAGACGCTTAAAGTCGGGGGCGTTTCGCTTAATTCGCTTTGGAACCGCAGACATAACACCAAATTCAACGGCACTCCGTACATCGTGCAGCTGGCCGCCGACAGCGTGTATTCGGCCGAAGGAAGCGCTGAAACGGAGGGGCTCGTTCGCTACTATCTCAAAAACGCGGATATCATCCGCAGAGGGCTCAGCGAGGCGGGATACCGCGTATGGGGCGGCGTGAATTCACCGTACGTATGGCTTAAAACGTCGTCCGGCATGAGTTCGTGGGAATTTTTCGACTACTTACTAAAAGAACTTAATATCGTTGGCACCCCCGGAAGCGGATTCGGTCCTTCCGGAGCGGGATATTTCAGATTAACAGGATTCGGCAGCCGTGAAAATACGCTCAGAGCTGTGGATAGAATCAAGAAAGGAAAGTTGTTATGAGCACTGAGAGAAGAGTTGGAACAGTTTCAAGGGGAATCAGACTTCCCATTATCCGCCAGGGCGACGATCTGGCATGCATCGTTGCAGACAGCGTGCTGGAGGCAGCAAAAAGCGAAGGATTCGAGATGAGAGACCGCGACGTCATTGCCATCACTGAATCTATCGTAGCCAGGAGCCAGGGCAACTACGCTACGGTGGATGATATTGCCGCAGACGTACGCGCTAAATTCGGGGGAGGAACGATCGGCGTCATAAGCCCGATATTGTCCCGCAACCGTTTCGCCATCTGCCTGCGCGGTATCGCGATGGGAGCATCCAAGATCGTGCTTATGCTGAACTATCCGTCCGACGAGGTCGGAAACGAGCTCGTGAGCCTTGATAAGATCGACGCCGCCGGTGTGAATCCGTATTCCGACGTGCTTACGTTAGAGCGCTACCGTGAACTTTTTGGTGTAAATAAACATGAGTTTACAGGTGTCGATTACGTTGAATATTACGGCGATCTGATCCGCAGCAGCGGGGCAGACGTTGAGATCATTTTTGCAAACCAGCCCAGGACGATACTTAATTATACCGACTGCGTGCTGACGTGCGACATCCACACCAGAGCGCGTACCAAACGCATCCTGAAAGAAGCGGGCGGACGTATCGTGCTCGGCCTCGACGACATCCTTAACGCGCCTGTAAACGGCAGCGGCTTCAACGAAAAATACGGCCTGCTCGGTTCGAACAAATCGACCGAAGATAAGGTGAAACTGTTCCCGCGCGCCGCACAGGGGCTCGTGGAAGATATACAGAAAAAAGTCCTTGATGCCACCGGAAAGCACGTTGAAGTCATGGTTTACGGCGACGGCGCGTTCAAGGATCCAAAGGGCAAGATCTGGGAGCTTGCGGATCCGGTCGTTTCGCCCGGCTATACCGAAGGACTGATCGGACTGCCGAACGAGCTGAA
>DBVV01000061.1:0-3287 GCA_002308795.1 Mageeibacillus sp. UBA1255
TTTCTACGAAATTGGGAGTAGAGCCCCTATAAGAGGACCAGCGGACTGAATTAAATCATATAGCTATATAAAAAGGATGATATAAGATGAGAAAACGAGTTTTTCGAATAATTGAAACAGCAAGTGAAAACGACAAATTAAGCAATATATATGACATTTTTATGATGATCGTTATTATTGCAAGTCTTGTTCCCTTAGCTTTTAAAGGAAATCTTCCTGCCTTTTATTGGATTGATAAAATTGCAGTTGTCATTTTTATAATTGATTACTTTCTAAGATGGATTACCGCAGATTATAAGCTGAATAAGAAAGCATGGTCATTTGCGCTTTATCCGTTTACTCCTATGGCATTACTGGATTTGCTTTGCATTCTTCCATCGCTTAACGTGATTCAAAGTGGATTTCGGATTTTAAAAATATTCAGGCTATTTAGAACATTACGTGTGTTTAGAGTTTTCAAAGCAGTTAGGTATTCTAAAAGCATTAGAATGATTAAAGGTGTTTTTAAAAAACAAAAGAGGCCATTGATTACTGTAGGATTGCTGGCTTTGGTGTATGTTCTTGTTTCTGCTCTTGTTATTTTTAATGTGGAACCAGATTCATTTGGAAATTATTTTGATGCTGTATACTGGGCTACCGTTTCTTTGACAACGGTTGGTTATGGGGATATTTACCCTATCTCAACTATAGGCAGAATAGTAACAATGATTTCGTCGGTATTTGGAATTGCTATTATAGCCTTGCCTTCCGGCATTATTACAGCTGGATTATTAGATGAACTTAATCGCGAGAAAGAAACTGAAAGATAGATTGAAAAAGATAATTAGAATGCTTCATTTTCCTATAATGTTGCTCGAGAAGTTCTATATCTTTCATTTCTGATCCGTTCGTTTTTCGTGATGTGTAGGAAACGTTCTCTACGCCGGATGCGGTTTCCTCAGCAATATTCTAACATGTGCATTTTAGCACGGTTTACGTCGATTAAATATAGACATTTTAAACTAATCGGTGCACTTTAGTGCCCCAGAGACTAAAAATCACATTTTTCATGCGTATTTTGACTCAATATTAAAATCGGTTTAGAATATTATTGACTTTAGCAAAGTAAAGTGCTAAAATGCGAAAGCGCGACGGGCTGAAGCATTCATGCAGCTGCGAAAACGTTGCCCCTAAGGAGCAGGACGGCATGCCCGGCCGCGCAAAAACACATCCTTCTTACGAAAGGTGCGAAAAAGAATGTTCAACTTTGATACTGAAGCTGTTGACCGCCTGTGCGCGGCGATATTGTCCCTGAAAAACGCGGACGAATGCAAAGCGTTTCTGGAAGACGTATGCACAATATCGGAAGTGCAGGACCTGTCGCAGAGATTGACCGCGGCGATGCTGCTCAGGCAGGGCAGGAACTACCAGCAGATCTCCGACGAACTCGGGCTTAGCACCGCGACGATAAGCCGCGTTAACCGCTGCCTTAATTACGGCGCGGGAGGGTACGGAACGGTGCTCGAGCGGATACTTAAGACCGAAGGAGGCGCGGCTGATGAAAATAAATGACCCTGCGGACCGGTTTATAAGCTTTGCGGAACAGACCGCGGCGTCGCTCAGGGCGCTCTATGGTACGTTCGGTTACGAGCCGTATAAAATGAGTAAATTCGAGGAGTATGACCTGTACGCGCGGAACAAGGAGTTTCTGATCTCCAACAGCATAATCACGTTCACGGACACCGACGGCAGGCTTATGGCGCTGAAGCCGGACGTGACGCTGTCAATTATAAAAAACGCGGACGTTTGTGCGCGGCGGTCAACGAAGCTTTTTTACAGCGAGAACGTTTACCGCGTGTCAGGCGGCAGCGGCAGGTCGGATACGCACTCGGGCGGAGGAATGTTCCGCGAAATAATGCAGACCGGGCTCGAATGTATCGGTAAAATTGACGCCTACTGCCTTGCGGAAGTGCTCTACCTCGCGGCGAAGAGCCTCGATACCGTCAGCAGCGAGTACGTACTTGACATCGGGCAGCTCGATCTGCTGTTCAAAGCCGTTGACAACGTTAGTGTTGACCCGATGGTGCAGGCGGAAATTTTAAAATGTGCGGAAGGTAAGAACGTGCACGAAATAATGCGTATCGCGAAGGAGACCGGGGCGGATGAGGCTGCGGCCGGGCTGCTTGCGTCGCTCGTGGAACTATACGGAAAGCCCTGCGACACGCTCGGAACGGTCAGATCTGCCGCGGAAAAACTCGGCATGACAGAAGAATACGCCCGGTTCGAAAAAGTGCTGAAGGCGCTGGACGGGACCGGCGTGAGTGATAATATACGGATCGATTTTTCAATCGTCAGCGACAGAAATTATTATAACGGTATCGCGTTTAAAGGGTACGTAAACGGCGTGCCCGAGCGCGTGCTGTCCGGCGGCCAGTACGACCGGCTGATGGACAAGCTTTCTAAAAAAGGCGGCGCGATCGGTTTTGCGGTATATATGGACACACTCGAGCGGCTTGGCGGCGCGGGCAATGCGAAGGCGGAGGCTGAAACCGTCAGATACGGTGCGGACGACGAGCCCGGGGACGTGCTTGCGGCAATGATCAAGCGCGTTTCTGAAGGGCAAGGCAGTTACAGAGCGGAGGCGGCGGACAATGATTGACAGCGGTTTTCTTAATATTGCCCTCCCGAAGGGAAGGCTCGGCGAAAAGGTCTACGCGATGCTCGAAAAGGCCGGATACCCCTGCCCGGAAGTGCTTGGCGACAGCCGGAAGCTCATATTCGAAAATCCTGACGCAGGCGTAAGGTATTTCTGGGTAAAACCGTCCGACGTTGCCATCTACGTTGAGCGCGGCGCGGCTGATCTCGGTGTGGCGGGGAAGGACATCCTGCTCGAATACGAGCCGGACGTTTATGAACTTACCGACCTGCATACGGGCGTTTGCCGGATGGCGGTCGCGGCGAAGAAGGGGTTCAAGGACGATCCCGAAAAAACGCTCAGGGTGGCAACGAAGTTTTCGCATATTGCCCGCGGTTACTATGCCGGAAAAGGCAGGGACATCGATATAATCCATCTGAACGGCTCGATCGAGATCGCCCCGATCCTCGGCCTTTCCGATGTGATAATGGATATCGTCGAGACCGGTACGACGCTTCGTGAAAATGATCTCGAGGTGATCGAGGAAGTGCTGCCGATCAGCGCGCGGCTGATCGCGAACAAGGCGGGGTACAGGTTTAAATATGAAGCGGTAAAAGAGCTGGCAAGAATGCTGGAAAACAATTGATAATGGCAAGTTGCAAGTTGAAAGTGG
>DBVV01000061.1:3434-4607 GCA_002308795.1 Mageeibacillus sp. UBA1255
AATTCTTAGCCATTCACTCGGCTTCGCAGGCAAAAAAGAGGAATGCAAAAGCAGTATAAAAATTGAAAAAGGCTATTTGCAATTTGCAATTTAAAAAAGGAGCATATTTATGATCAAGATTTTAAAGATGTCTGAAGTTCCTGCTTCGGAAATATTTGCCAGAGGAACGGATAAGCGCGACGTTTCTGCGGTCGTGAGCGGGATCATAAACGACGTGCGTGCGCGCGGAGACGAAGCGCTGTACGAATATACTCTAAAATTTGACGGCGCAGATCTCAGTTCCCTCGAGGTAAGCCCGGAGGAGTTTGGCGAAGCGATAGACGTTATCAAAGCGCGCGATCCGGAATTTTTAAATATAATTGCCAACGCGGCGGACAATATCCGTCACTTCCATGAGTTTCAGAAGCGCGAGGGGTTCAGGACGGTAAACGCCCAGGGCGCGGTCGTGGGGCAAAGAGTTATTGCCGTTGCCAGAGCGGGGCTCTACGTCCCGGGAGGCACCGCGGCGTATCCGTCAACGGTGCTTATGGACGCCATACCGGCGAAGATCGCGGGCTGCGAAGAAGTTGTCATCGTAACGCCGCCGGGGAAAGACGGGAAGATCGCTCCGGCGATACTGGCAGCCGCGAAAGAAGCGGGCGCCACCCGCATATTCAAAGTTGGCGGGGCTCAGGCGATAGCGGCGCTGGCGTATGGCACCGAAACCGTTCCGAAAGTGGATAAGATCGTCGGCCCGGGCAACGCATTCGTAGCGGAGGCCAAGAAGCAGGTCTTCGGGCAGGTCTCTATAGATATGATCGCGGGCCCGAGCGAGATCCTGATCGTGGCGGACGGGAAGAGCCGCGCCGACTGGGTGGCGGCGGATATGCTTTCGCAGGCTGAGCACGACAGGATGGCGAGCGCCGTGCTGGTGACGGACAGCATGGAACTGGCCCTTCAGGTACAGGCGGAGGTGGAGCGCCAGGTGCGCCTGCTGCCGCGCGTAGAGATCGCGTCGGCCTCCATCGACGCCAACGGAAAGATCATCGTGGCGGAAAACCTCGATCAGGCGATCGAGATCGCCAATGTCCTCGCGCCGGAGCATCTGGAGCTGTGCGTGGACAACCCGTTTGACTACCTGGACAAGGTCAGGCACGCGGGGTCCATCTTCATGGGCCGCAACTGCCCGGAGGC
>DBVV01000093.1:0-1172 GCA_002308795.1 Mageeibacillus sp. UBA1255
AGCCGGGGCGATACATATTACGAGAGATTGAAAATGATCGAATTCTATAATAATTTGGAGGTCAATTACAATGCAAAACACGGATTTATACAAGCGGCTTGCGAGAGCGGAGGCGGCAGCGGCGAAGCAGAACGCGGAGCTCATGGAAACGCTCCGTGACGCATACGAAAGAGCGTGCGAAGCCCAGGACGAAGAATCGGCGGCGGAATTCTGCCGGAAGATCAGAAACAAGCTCCTTGAAGAGAGTGACGCTGAAATGAGCCTCGACAGGCTCGGTCTTTCCGTTCCTTCCGGGACAACGTTTACAGCCTGGCTCTCATTCCTGAAAGGGCTCGGAAACGCGCTCACGGGCGCGTGGAGCGCATACAGAAAGCAGCTGCGCGATCTGACCGAGCAGCAGGGCTTCCCGTTCAATGTCACTTTCCCGGAGAAGCCGGAATGACGCTGCTCGAAGTCTGCGAACGCCAGGCGGAGATTATAAAGTTACAAGCGGAAATCATTCAGAAGCAGGCGGAGATCATGGAACAGAAGAAAATCGTTGATCTCGTCGCAGATCTCCGGGCGCGGGTAGATAAAGAGCGCCGGGAGATCGAAAAAGAAATAAACTGAAAAGGAGGAGGAAATAATGAACGCGGCAACTGTGGGCGTGATTTGTTCAATCGTTTTCGGTGCGCTTGGATTTATAATCGCATACCTGACGTTTCAGCGCAATAAAAAGAAGGACGACGCGGAGGAAGGTCAGAGCCGCGGCGTTATGGCTTCCGATATTGGCTACATCAAAGCGGGCGTCGATGATCTCAAACGCGAAACAAGAGACACGAGAACCGCTGTCGGAGAGCTCAACGAGCGCGTGACGCGCGTCGAGGAGAGCTGCAAACAAGCTCATCACAGGATCGACGAGATCCGCGATGATAAATAATCAAAAAGAAAGAAGGTTTACTATGCTCGAATTTTTGGCTCATAATTGGGATTCCCTGCTCGTGATCCTGATTTTCATCGGTCTGATTATCTTCTTCGCCGTAAAGGGCAAGAAGAAAATCGTTTACAAAATGCTTTACTCGCTCGTTACAGAAGCCGAGAAGATCTACGGTTCCGGAACGGGCTCCGTAAAGTTCGCCTACGTCGTCGAAAAGGTCTATTCCTATATGCCGGCGATCTTGAAAATCTTTATT
>DBVV01000093.1:1194-13027 GCA_002308795.1 Mageeibacillus sp. UBA1255
GAGAGGGCGCTCGCAGAGGCAAAGATCGTCTGGGGAAAAGAAGCGGGCGTCGAATACTATTTATCAGATCAGCCCCCCGAGGAAACGGCAGAGGACGCGAACGAAGGCTCGGAAGATGAGGAGGCGGAATAATGGCTCTCAAAATCTGTCTCGATCCCGGACACGGAAGATATGACAATAAATCTCCGAACAAGCCGGAATATGTCGAAGGCGCTCAAATGTTTTATCTCGCGCAGAAGCTCAAAGCAGAGCTCGAAAAGAGAGGGTTCGAGGTTCTGATAACGCGGCAGAAGATCGACGAGAATCCTTTTCTTGCCGATCGCGGAGCTATGGCGGGAAAAAACAGCTGCTGTATGTTCCTCTCGCTGCACAGCAATTCCCCGGCGCACAAAATCGCCGAGGACGGATCGAAATACTATGAAGAAAGCGTCACCGGAACCGTCGTTTACTATTCGATGACGCGCCCGGAGAATAAAGATCTCGGGGACCGCCTCGGAAACGCCGTCGCGGAGCTTATGGGGCATTATTTCCGCGGATCCAAAACGAAAGAATATCCGAACCGTCCGGGCGTGGATTATTACGGAGTGATCCGCAACGCCGCACAGAGCGGCTGTTCGTGCGCTTTCATCATCGAACACGGCTTCCATACGCACGTAGCCGACGCGGAATTCCTGCTCAAAGAAGAGAATCAGCAGAAGATTGCAGAGCTCGAAGCGGGTATCATCGCCGATTATTTCGGCGTCGTTCCTGGAGAAAGCAAAGAGCCGGAGGAAATCTCCGTCGGCTCTTTGGTGAAGATCATCGACGGCGCGACGTGGTGGGACGGGAAGAATGTTCCCGCGTGGGTGCGTGAAAGTACCTGGTACGTCGAATCTATGAACAGAACGACCGGGAGATATGTCATAAACAAATCAGAGGACGGCAGACACGCGATTATGTCGCCGATCAACGTCAAGTATCTTGTTCTCGCATATCCTCCGAAAGACGAAGAAACACCGGCGCAGGATCCGATTTCCGAGACGCTCGTTCCGGACGCGGAGATTACGATCACGATCAGACGGTACGGCGAAGCGTATCAGATCGTCGAGCGTGAGAAACTCGCGGAATTCTTCAAATAAAGCGCTTTCCTCCATTTTGCTATAAGAAACAGATCTCAATCTCCGGATCTTTTCACGGCGGGCTACGGTCCGCCGGCTTTTCTTTTTATAGAAAAAGCAGAGGTTGTCAACCTCTGCTTATAACTATTCCGAGGACGCCGTTCGTAAACACGAAAGCGTGGTGTTCGGATAGTTTGGTATTTGGTGGACCTGGTGGGATTCGAACCCATGACCTCCGCGTTGCGAACGCGGCGCTCTCCCNNTCTCCCAACTGAGCTACAAGCCCGAAGCGTTTTATCGCTTGCAGTGTGCAATTTACCACTTTTTTGAAAACGTGTCAAGGACTTTGTCCTGCGGCATAGCAAAATATAAAAATAAGCCGGATCATTTTTAGACCCGGCTTATTTTTAACAAAACAAAACCGCCAGAAAAGGGCGAAAGAAGTATTGAATACGGATCATCACACCGGAGAATCGGTCTGCCAGTTCATGAAATCGATAACCTTTTGATACTCGGCAGGATCGGTAATAGGAGCAGGCTGGAAATTATTGACGTCGGCGGTATAGACGTAGCAAGGGATCAGCTCGGAATGGGTTGACACCAGGCTGCCGTCAGCGGCGTTCACGGTGAGCGTCGTGTTATAAATAATTGTCCGGTTTTCCGGCCGTCTGCTGCCGCCGTAGCAGAAATTGCCCAGCGAATAAACGATATCGACACCGTTATAGATCTCGCGCGGCTGAAGCACGTGAGGATGAGCCCCGAGGATTAGATCTGCACCCGCGTCAACGATCTTGTGAGCCCCCTTGATCTTCCACTGCTCGGGCTCGTGGATCTTCATCTTGCCGCCGTGGTAGAAAACGATCTGGAAATCCGAAACCTTCGATGCCTCTTTTACAAGGTTGGAAATGCCGTCCGCCTCGCCTCCCACGTAGAAGTTCGCGCAGATCACGGCGATACGGAAACCGTTCTTTTCATAATAAAACGTTTCCTCCCAGCCGGCATACAAAAGCCCGGCCTTCTTCACAGCCTCGACCGTATCGATAAGTCCCTGATCGCCGTAATCGTACATGTGATTGTTCGCCAGAGAAACAGCCTCGACGCCGTGCTCGGTAAGGATACGGGTATTGGCCGTCTTACCGTAGTACCAGAAAGGCGTAGCCTCATGCTTCTCGATAGGCGGAAGATTTTTATCAGTCAGCACGCACTCAAGGTTAACGATCGTCAGATCGTCGGATTCGAAGAACGGGGCAACTTTATCGAGGAAATATTTCGGGTCTTCCCTGTTCGCGTACTCTTTAAAGCCGTTGTCCGCATCTTCGTTCTTATAAGAGGCAAGCATGCAGTCGCCGACAACGTTGATGACGATGTCAAACGTCGATCCGTCAGCAGGAGTCGCATACGGCGTTGCCTCCGCGGGCGTCGGGCGCTCAGGCGTAGGAGCAATAGTGGCGACCTTCGTCGGCGTTGGCGCTTCTGTAGGGGTCGGAGTAGGCTCCGGTGTGGGCGGTTCAGTCGGTTCTGGCGTCGGTGTCGGTTCTTCAGTAGGTTCTGCGGTCGGTTCCGGTGTAGGTTCCGGCGTGGGTTCTTCCGTAGGAGAAGGCACGTCTGAAGGGGCCTCAGAGGCCGCAGAAGGCGTTTCCGCAGCCGGAAGCATCGTATTCCCCTCCGGCGTACCGGCAGCCTCAGAAGGGCTCTCAGAGCCGTTTTCCGGCGTCTTATCCGAGATGACCGTATCGGTATGTACGGCAGGCCCTTTCCTGGCACATGCGCTTAAACATATAAGACAGGCGATTACTGCGCTGACAACGATTAAAAATGATTTTTTCACGCTTTCTCCTCCACTCTGCTGCCGCATTCGATGCAGAACTTAGCATTCGGAAGCAATATTGCCCCGCAAAAACGGCAGAACGGTTTTTTCTCTAAGGCACCGTCAGTCTGAGCAGCTTTGGGCGGTGCAGATGCGGTACTCTTTTTATTAAAATAACCCGGGCCGCCGTAGACCAGCCCGACAATTCGCGGGTCGGAGTTACCGTTCGGGAACGGACGGCCTGGTCTGAACTCTCTTCCCGGTTTTAAACGTGGCTTACCGGCCGGCCTTGAAGATCCGGGATCTCCGGTCTTAGCCTCGTCGTCAATACCTTCATCAGTTTCATTGACGTCGTTTTCTTCCACTTCCGGTTCGTCTCTGAAGCCCATCATCTCCGGCCCGCCGTAGACGTCTTCGAAAACCGCCTCCGGCTCGTTTTCATCGCCGGTCTTCCCCATTTCTATGCCAAGCCCGCCATTATTATAAACCGGTCCGGCGTACACTCCTGAAATAATTGACAGGTCTTCAGGCGAATATTTTTTTCTCATGATCAGTTCTCTCCCCTCGCACAATATCTGGATTCGTAAAGATCTCCGGACGTAAAGAAATTATATGATCGGCAGCCTCCCGCGCAATAAGGTCCTTCGGGACAATCCGCGCATATGCCGTGCAGCATTTTTTCGTTGAATTCTCTGTTATACCTGAAAGAAAGCGGAGAATACCAGATCTCCTTAAGAGATTTTTCGCGGAGATTGCCCTCGATGAACGACGGGTCCTTCATCGACTCGCATCCTGTGACGTTGCCCCTCGAATCGATACCGATGCTTGAGAGCCCTGCCCTGCATCCTCCGAACACCGGACCGCCGCGAAGATCTTCCTCCTCGGGCGTAAAATAGCCGATATTGTCCGCGGCACCGATAGCAAAAGGTGCACCGGGGGCGGTCTTAGCGATCCATCTGATAACGTCGCGGAAGCTGTAACGGACGGCATCGTCGTTTCCGAGAGCATTGCCCATAGGCGCGCACGACTGGAGCTGCCACGCGAAGATCGGAAGTTTGCTTACGGTATCGTCGTAAAACCCACTGAGCACCGCGGCGTTGTCACGCCTTAGAGCCGTGATGACCGAGACCGGTATGCCGAAGCTGTCGATCCTTCGCACCGACTCAACTGCTTTTTTGAAACTGCCTTCCATGCGCCACGCATCGTGCACTTCCTCCGGCCCGTCGATCGAAACCGCGATCGATTCGATCTGCACATCTTTCAGCAGGCGCAGGTCTTCGTCTTTTAGCCTGTAGCCATTGGTTATGATGCAGACTTTTATTCCGGCGCCGCACAGGGCGGCAACGATTATCCTCCAGTCAGGGCGCATGAATACTTCTCCGCCGATGAGATTGATCCTTCTGAGATGCATTTCTCTTAACTGGCGGACAACGTCCATGCATTCTGCCGTGTTCAGTTCTCCTTCCTGTGCTTTTCCGGCGCGTGACCCGCAATACTTGCACGAAAAGCTGCACGAGAGCGTTATCTCCCACACGCACGTGGTCAATCGGTACGGAAAATCTTCAGGTTTTCTGAATTCGCTTTTTTTCATAAATTACATGTTTCGATCGTTCTGGTTCTTTTTTCTGAAGTATTCAGGTCCTGCGTAGACGCATCTGGGCTCAGGCCTCGGCTCCGGGATTTCTTCCGGCCCGGACTCGGGCTCAGCCTCAGGCTCGATCTCCGGCTCAGCCTCCGGCTCGATTTCAGGCTCTGGCTCGATCTCGGGCTCAGCCTCCGGCTCTTCTTTTATTCCGAAATATTCCGGCCCGGCGTAAACGCATAAAGGCTCAGGCTCTTCGGGCGGCTCAGGCTTCGGTTCCGGATACTTCTTAATATTTGCACCCATCATCCCAGGCCCGGCGTAAACGCAAACGAATCTTTCCTTTCTCTTCTTGAAAATCCCGAAAATACCGGGATATTTTTTACGGGCACTCATCGTCCTCTGCCTCCTTAAACCGTCCGTCCGAAGCAGCATCCGCACCTGTGATCAGCGCCTTGCCGCCAAGGACAGTAAATTTAACGTCTATTCCATCAAAATTCATTCCGTATACGCGCTCAGGTTCGTCCTGATACGACGGCCTGGGATCGTTCTTTATGCATGCCTCCACCGCCGCGCGCATATGCTCCGGTATATTATCCCTCACTCCGGGCGCATATTCAACCCCGAGTTCATATCCGGCAGCCTCATCCGAGTATCCGCCTCGCGCTTCGGGGCGGCAATCAGATAATGGCAGATACGGTTTTATGTCTATGATGGGTGTGCCTGATACGGTATCGATACCGCTGACGGTCAATACCGGTCCGTCTTTTCCCGTCAGTTCTACTTTCTCGAGCTTGACGCATGATAGTCCGACCGGATTCGGGCGGAACGGCGAGCGGCTTGCAAACACACCTACCCTCCTGTTCCCGCCGAGCCTCGGAGGTCTGACCGTAGCCGTCCAGCCCTCTCTGTGCGCGAGGGAGAAATCAAAAAGCAGCCACAGATGTGAAAAACCTTCTATTTCTCTTAGGGCTTCCGGATTTCTGAATTTCGGTTCAAATACTATCCTGCCTTTAAGTTCCGGCACGAGTCCGGACTGTCTCGGAAGCCCGAACTTTTCCTCAAAGTCGGTATATATGCGGGCAATATATCTGACCGTCATTCCGTTTTCAGCCTTTTTTACTTTTTCATCCCCGCTCATTTTTTTGTTATTTTACGACCATCAGCTTTTTGATGATCCGCACGCACGTTTTCATATCTTCGACGCAGGCAAACTCGAACCGCGAATGGAAGTTTTCGCCGCCGGTGCAAAGGTTCGGGCAGGGCAGTCCCATGAATGACAGTCTCGCTCCGTCGGTACCGCCGCGGATCGGGACGCAGACAGGCTCGACACCGCACTCACGCATTGCCGCCATGGCATTGTCAATTATGAACATATTGTCCGCGATGATCTCTTTCATATTGTAGTACGAATCCCTGAGTTCGAGCGTGACCGTCCCCTTTCCGTATTTGCGGTTGAGTTTTCTGACGGTCTCTTTCATCAGCTTTTTCCGCTCTTCAAACCGTCCGCGGTCGTGGTCGCGGATAATATATGACAGTTCGGCGTGTTCCGTTTCTCCTCTCATACCGGTCAGGTGGAAGAATCCCTGATACCCTTCGGTTTTCTCCGGGACCTCCCGCTTCGGGAGCATACCCTGAAGCTCACAAGCGATCGCCGCTGCGTTGACCATCTTGTTTTTCGCGCTTCCGGGGTGGATCGAGATACCTTTGACAGCGATTTTAGCTGAAGCGGCATTGAAATTCTCGTATTCGACCTCGCCTAATTTTCCGCCGTCTACCGTATACGCCCAGTCGGCGTCGAACGATTTAACGTCGAAGTGATCCGCTCCTCTGCCTATCTCTTCGTCCGGAGTGAAGCATACGGAAATTTTGCCGTGCTTCCTGCCGCTTTTAACGAGTTCCTCAAGCGCTGTGATTATCTCAGCCACGCCGGCTTTATCGTCTGCGCCCAGGAGCGTGGTACCGTCGGTAACGATCAGGTGTTTCCCCTCGTATTCCGCGAGATACGGATAATCGGACGTTTTCATGACTATCTCTCCGTCGCCGTCGCGTCCGAGGACAATATCTCCGCCCGCGTATTTGATCACCCGCGCTTTTATTCCAGTATCCGAGACCGCGTCGGAGGTGTCCATGTGGGCAATAAATCCGATCTTTTTCGTTATTTTTTCCGTGTTTGCGTCTAAAAAGCCGTACACGTAGCCGAATTCGTCGATCATTGCCTTAAGCCCGAGCGCTGAAAGCTCGTCCTTGAGAACGTTCGCAAGTTTGAGCTGCTTTTCGGAGCTCGGCGTCGTTTCGCTGTTCTCGTCCGACATCGTCGGATAGCTTACGTAATTTAAAAATCTGTCGATCAGTTCCATGATTCTGTTGTACTCCTGTACTCTCGTTTTCTGTTTTATACGGGTGCTCCGGCCTAAAAAGGAAAACCGGCAACAACACCCTCAGGATGGCCGCCGGTTTCCGAATCAGTCTGTGATGATCAGTTCACATCACACTTTATCATTATCATCGAATTTATCGCCGCACTGAGGGCAGAATCTCGGAGGATTCTTGGGATCTTCAGGCTCCCAGCCGCATTTATCGCAGCGATACAGAGGAGCGCCCTGAGGTCTCTTCTCACCGCACTCGGTGCAGAAATTACCCTTATTCACGGTGCCGCATTTCGGGCATGCCCAGCCTTCTTTATCTGCAGGTCTGGGAGCACCGCATTCAGGACAGAATTTACCGCCTTCAACGGTCTTTCCGCAAACGGGGCAGACCCACGTGTCTGCAGCTTTAGCGCCTGCACCGCCCTGAGGAGCAACGGGTCCGTTAGCCGGAGCGACAGGAGCGCCGCCCTGCTGGCCGCCCTGCTCAAACAGTGCGTTGATATTATTCGCGCCCTGATTCATAGCCATACCCATGCCGATGAATCCGTTCATAGCGCCGCCTTCATTCTCGGCAGCCTTATTCATAGCACTGATGACACCGCCGGTCATACGTCCTGCGGCAACGGTAGGATTCAGAGTCATCGAAGTTTCTTCCCACTCGGTGATCTTCTTTCTCTGATCTTCGGGGATCGAAGGAACGCCGATGTTCATGGAGTAGATCTCGATTCCGCGTCTTCCCCAGTCATTTTTAAGAGCCTCGTTAAGAGCGTCTCTTAATTCGATCGTGTGAGCGGGGATCTGATCGTAGGAAACACCTTTAGCGGACAGAACTGCGAGAGCCGGCTGGAGAGCCTGAACAAGCTCGCCTTTGAGCATCGAATCGATGCGGTCGCGCTTATATTCGTCACCGACGTTTCCGCTTACGCTCGTGTAGAACAGGATCGGGTCGACCAGTTTGTAAGAATAGATACCGTTGCAGCGAAGGTCAACGGAAAGTTTGAATCCGAGCTGCTCGTTAATGACGACCTTGAACGGGACCGGGCTGGCGGTGCCAAACTTATTACCGGTGATCTCCTTCAGGTTGAAGTAGTAGACTCTCTGATCCTTACCGGTGTCGCCGCCGTAGGTGATACGACGTCCGATCGTCTTGAACGTTTCAATGATCGATTTTCCGAGGCTGCCGGCGAAAATGCTGGGCTCGGAAGAATTATCGTAAGTAAACTGTCCGGGCTCTGCGCAGAACTCAACGACTTTACCCTGATCAACAATGATCATAGCCTGTCCGTCAGCGACCGCGATACCAGATCCGTTAGAAATGATATTATCGTTTCCTTTTGTATTGGAGCTGCGGCTGGTTATTCTTTTCTGTCCTTTCACGACGAGCGTGTCTTCCGGAAGAGCATCGCAATAGAAGAATTCCTTCCACTGATCAGCAAGAGTTCCGCCGATAGCACCTGTTAAAGCTTTAATAAGTCCCATTTTTCTTCTCCTCTCATAAAAACGTAATCTCTTATTTCACGGGGCGCGGAGGCGTCCCTCGATTACAGCCTGCCGGAATTATACAATATTTTTACGGTTATATCAATAGTTCTCTTCGGAAATTTCAAAATAACTCTGTGGATGTTTGCAGGCCGGGCATTCCTCGGGGGCCTTCGTACCCACGACGATATGGCCGCAGTTTCTGCACTCCCAGACCTTGACCGTACCTTTTTCGAAAACTTCGGCGTTTTCAACGTTCGCGAGCAGTTTGCGGTAGCGCTCCTCGTGATGCTTTTCGATCGCCGCAACGAGTCTGAATCTCTTTGCGAGTTCGGGGAAACCTTCCTCTTCGGCTGTCTTTGCAAAGCCTTCGTACATATCGGTCCATTCGTAATTCTCACCATCCGCGGCAGCTTCGAGGTTTGCCTTCGTGTCGCCGATCCCGTTCAGTTCTTTAAGCCATAGCTTAGCGTGCTCCTTCTCATTCTCTGCGGTTTTAAGGAAGATGGCAGAGATCTGCTCGTATCCCTCTTTTTTAGCCGTTGACGCGTAATAAGTATACTTGTTCCTTGCCTGCGACTCCCCTGCGAATGCAGCCAGAAGATTTTTCTCGGTCTGAGTGCCTGAATACTTGTTTTCCATGATGTTGCCTCCTATTATTTATGTTTGAATATTTTTTTCTCAAGAGCGAAAATTCTTTCGCTGAAAGTATCTGTCTCCATGTTTTTGAAAGTTTCGGCGTATATTTCCATACGGCTGTCGATGAGGTCAATAAGATGCAGCAGTTCGGCTTCCGCGCACATCGGTACTACTGCGGCTCCGAATTCCGGCTCGCCGTGGTGGGACAATATCATATGTTCGAGCAGCACTGCTTTTTTCTCGGGCACTCCGAGTTCAGCGGCGACTTCCGATACGGCGTTCGCACCCATCACGAGATGGCCCAGAAGCTGCCCTTTTACGGTGTAATCCGTAACGATACCAAGCGCAGAGCATGCGAGCTCCTGCGTCTTTGCAAAATCGTGAAGAAGCGTTCCGGCTATCAGCAGGTCGCGGTCGATCACTTCCTTGTATTGACCTGCCAGAAGGTCTGCGGTCTTCAGCATATTGTACGTGTGCATCATCAGGCCCGAGACGAAACTGTGATGGACCGTTTTAGCTGCAGGCCAGACAGAAAATGCCTTGCCCTGGCGGTCGAGCATCACTTCGCATATGCTCCTGTAATCGAGGTCGGCGATCGAGTTAACGAGTTCACGTATCTTTTTCCCCGCTTCCGTAAGATCTATCGGAGCTACGGCTACGAGGTCTTTTTTATCGTACTCGCCTTCTTCGGCGTACCTTACAGCCGAGAGCGTGAGCTGATTCACGCCTTTGAATTCCCCGACTTTTCCGCGCACGAGCACAGGTCTTCCGTCGTCGGAGGATGACGCTCCGACAGGCCCGGTATAGTTCCAGAATTTAGCGTCTATGCTGCCTGAATTATCAGAAAGAGAACATGCCAGAAAGCTCGACCCGTTCGCAGACGTCTTTATCGCGCAGTTTCTCATCAGATAAACGCCGGATATATCTTCATTGATCACAAATCTATCTATCGTTTTATGCGGCAATTATAAGCCACCTCCGTTTCATTTTATTTGTTTCCCAAAAAGCACGCTTTAAAGCGCAGATATCCCGAAGCTGTTCACGAGTGCTGTGATTTTTTCTCCTTTTTTACAAAGAGGGCACGTTAATGCGGGGCCGCTTATGTAGTCCGGCAGGTCGTCCGGGTTGAACACCGAACGAACGGGAAGTCCGACGCATTCTGATATTTTGGCAAAGATCGAACAAATTCCGGCGGTCCTTCCGTCGTAATAGCGTATCGCCTTGGCAGCTGATTCGGCCGTGTAGCCTGAGACGACGGAGGCGGCAAGGATCAGGACGGATCTCCCGCGTATCATCGGAGCGGTATTGTCCCTGAAAAACAGCTGGCTGCCGCTCACGTATTCGGGCGTCAGAACGTAGATATCTCTCCCGGAATTGACCGAAAACGCGTCCGCAGCGGTCAATATCTCCGCCAGGCACGCTCCTATCACTTCCGTGTTATCGAGGCACAGGATGGTGTCAACGACAGCGCTGGTCCTGTAGTGTTCGCCCAGTGCTTCCGCGATCGCCCTCGCCTCTTTCAGCCTCGCTTTGTTCGACGCGATATCGATATAATAGTTCATATGTGCGTGGGAGGTGGCGAAATGCCCTTTGTAAATATTGAGCCTGAGATACGGGCTTTTTGTTTCGATTCTGTATGCCTCTCCGAGTGCCATTTTTTTGCCCCCTTTTTTTTATAATACCACAAAATCGGGTCAAAAATCAATGGCCTCAGGGAGCCCCGGGGCAGATGGGACGGATCATTGACTTTTGCGGCCCTGCGGAGTAAAATCAGCCGCAAACCGGGCGTATATCGCCCGTCTCCGAAATACAGGGAGGAATGAAAATGAAAACAAAAAACATTGCCCGCATTCTTATATTGGCCGCCGCATTGATGCTCGCCCTCAGCGCATGCACGGCGAAGCCCAAGCCGGACGAAAACAAGCCCGAAGACGCGACCGCGGTTCCGGCAGCCACCGACGCTGCAACTGAAAAACCCGTTGCCACCGACGTGCCCGCCACGCAGGAACCCGTTATCACCGACGTGCCCGCCACGCAGGAACCCGTTATCACCGACGTGCCAGCGACCGAAGCACCGACGGAAGTGCCAGAGCCCACCGAAGCACCGACCGCCGCACCTGTCGAAAGCGGGACGAACGTTGCCCTCGGTGCGGAAGTTGACGTCTCCACGACCACCGGAGAATCGCACCTGTCGATCGGTTTCATGCCCGAAGCTATCAACGACGGTTATTACTACGACCCGACCGTTCCGAGCGTCGGCTGGACCACTAACGTGGGCGAAAACTACGAAGATCCCGAGCAGGAGGAATGGGCTGAGCTCAAACTCGCGCAGGTGACGTCGATCAACAAGATCATCGTGTACCCCGTTGTCAACGGCGGCCGCTTCCCCGTCGCGTTCAGGCTCCAGGTCTCGCTCGACGGTAAAAATTACACGAATGTAGCGGAGGTCAAGGACAATTCCCGCTTCGAAGACAAGGACGATACGCCGTTTTCGTTCGAATTCGAGGCTGTCACCTGCCGCTACGTGAAGTTCCTTGCCACAGAGCTCTGCGATCCCTCTCCCGCCGACGGATATCTCTGCCAGGTCGCCGAGATCGAGATCTACGCCGCATAATACGACGCACAAAACCCGGGGCTCACGCATGAGCCCCGGGAACTTATGCCGTCACTCTGCGACTCTTCCCTCGAAGAGAATGAAGTTATCTTCAGACCATTCGGAATTTTCTGTCATCAGGAAGAAATGGAACGCGCTGTCGAAAAATACACGGACCGGTTCTTTAGGATCGTAAGCAGATTTCGGAACTGATATGACGGTAACGGCGGCAGCTTCAACTCCTGTATTTGTGACGTCGATAACGGC
>DBVV01000077.1:0-2809 GCA_002308795.1 Mageeibacillus sp. UBA1255
TCTATATCGGGGAATATGCGTTGGAGTTATAAGAAGCGGATGGAGTCCGGTGACTTCAACTGCTGTGCTCCGGCATACGGCTTCGACCTTATCGACGGCAACCTGGTCATTAACGAAACGGAAGCGGCCGTCGTCCGCAGGATCTTCTCCATGTACCTTCAAGGCTACGGAAAGCAGGCTATAGCAAACAAGCTGAATGAGGAAAGCGTCCCAAGGCGCCACGGCACAAAAATATGGTACGCCTTCGGCATCGACTACATGCTGAACAACGAGAGGTATATGGGCGATGCGCTACTTCAAAAGAAGTACACCACGGATACGCTCCCGTTCAAGAAAGTCAAGAATCGCGGTGAGCGTCCAATGTACTACGTTGAGAACGCCAATCCCGCCATAGTCAGCAAAGAAACCTATGCCGCTGTACAAGAGCTCCAAAAATCCCGTCAGAAGAATGTCATCGGGAAGAAACCGAGCTATCCTCTGACCGGCATGCTTCTCTGTCCAGACTGCGGCAGATCATATCGCAGGCAGATTGTTCGAGGCAAAGCCTACTGGACGTGCTCCGGTAGAGCTTCCGGCGCAACGATCTGCTCCAGCCAGCGGATGTCTGAATCAGATGTGTACGAAGCGTTCAACAGAATGCTCTTCAAGCTGAAGAAACACCATCAGAGAATCCTTGGTGCGCTGATTCAAGACATCGAGGTCATGCAGAGCAAGACAAGCGAAAATCATGAGAAAATCGCAGAGATCGACAAGGAAATCGCTGACCTTGCTGCCAGGAATCTCGTCATCGTAAGACTGCACACAAGCGGTATCCTTAATGGCTCTGACTACTCGGCACAGTCTTCCGAGATCGACAATAGGATCAGCGCCCTGCGCTCTGAACGCAAAAAGAAACTCGCCGAGGACGAGGGCGACGAACAGCTCGATAAACTAAAGGAGCTGCAAAGCATCCTCGATGAATATGAGCCGACCGAAGCCTTCGACGAAGATCTGTTCAGTCAGATCATTGAAAAGGCAACCGTGATGAACAAGACGACAATAGCCTTTCATCTGATCGGCGGTCTTAAACTGATCGAAACCATAGTATGAAAGGACGGTGAAAACGAAAATGAAGAACAGAAACATACCATTCGGATACAAATTCGAGGATGGAAAGATCGTCATAAATCCCGACGAACAGAACACTCTGCAAAGAATCTGCTCCGAATACCTTAACGGACGTTCTCTTCTGCAGATCGCCAACGGACTGGAATCGGACAAGGTGGAGTTCGCCCCAGGCGTTATAACATGGAACAAAGCCAGGATCATGCGAATCGTGGATGATGACCGCTACCTTGGAAACGCCGCCTATCCACAGGTCATCGACGAAGCAACGGTTGAAAGACTGCGAAGCCGAAAGGCATCTCGAAACACACAGACGAACACGGATCGACAGTCGGGAATCTACCTGCTGAAAGTTCCGGTTGTCTGCCCAAATTGCGGCAAACCAATGCATCGCCTGCAGGACGCGAGGTGCAAATGCACACAGAAGTGGGTTTGCAATCAATGCCACATCCAAATCAAAAAAGAAGATACAGATCTGATGGAAGACATCGTCGGCCTTCTAAATGTTCTGATTCGAAATCCAGAGATTATAAGAACTGTACAGCCCAGCCAAGCGGAGCCTTCCATCGAACAGCGACGGCTTGACAACGAGATTGCGAGAACCCTCGAAGGATATGACTTCGACAAGGACGCCCTTCGAGAGAAGCTGTATCAGCGAGCAGCCATCGGATACCAGCAGATTGGTAACGAAACATACGTTGAGTACATGCTGAAAAACACGCTCGAACAGCACGACATCCTTGACGGCTTCGATTCAGAGCTGACCAATAAAACCATTAAGGTGATTAGGCTCGCAGAGAGCGGTTCCGTCAGCATCATCCTAATCAACGATCAAGAAATACGAAAGGAGCAGACCGACCATGCAAGCAGCAACCCAAACGATGCCACCTAAAGTGGTACATACGATCCCCGCAACAATTAACTTACAAGAGGAAGTCAAAAAAGCCCACAAACAGCTTCGTGTCGCCGCCTACTGCCGAGTATCAACGAAGCAGGAGGATCAGCTCAACAGCTACGATGTTCAGCGCAGAGCCTATACCGATAAGATCAACGGAGAACCCGGATGGACGATGGTCGGCATCTATGCCGACAAGGGCATCACCGGAACGAGTGTCAAAAAGCGCGATGACTTCAACAGGCTGATGCGCCATTGCAAGCAGGGCAAGGTCGACATGATCATCACCAAATCTGTAGCCCGATTCGCACGAAACACCCTCGACTGCTTGAAGCACACTCGTATGCTGAAAGAATACAATGTGGACGTGTACTTCGAGGAGCAAGGAATCCACAGCATTCAGCCAGGAGCTGAGTTCTATATCACGATCTATGGTTCCATCGCGCAAAGCGAGTCGGAGAACATCAGCGCCAACGTCCGCTGGGGCAAGGCACAGAGTGCAAAAGAAGGTAACGTGCCATTCCATTATAAACGCTTCCTTGGATATCGCAGAGGCTCGGATGGAAAACCCGAGATTGATCCCGAGCAAGCGGTCACCGTCAAAAGGATCTACGAAAGATTCCTCGCCGGTGACAGCCTCGCCACGATAGCCAACGACCTCAACGCAGATGGAATCCCGACACCTTCCGGCATCGGTCAATGGCAGAGAGGAACGATTGAATCCATCCTCACCAACGAGAAATACAAAGGCGACGCCATCCTCAACAAGACCTACATTAGAGACTGCCTGTCAAAGAAGGTCATGATCAA
>DBVV01000077.1:2821-22332 GCA_002308795.1 Mageeibacillus sp. UBA1255
ACCTTCGGCAGAGTGCAGGAGGAAATGGCAAGACGAGGTGGAAAGCGGAAGGTCAAGCAGGTCGGCACGAAAACCGAACAAGGGCGTTACTCCAGCAAGTACGCTCTAACTGAACTTCTGATCTGCGGAGAATGCGGAACGCCATATCGCAGATGCACTTGGGCTGCCAATGGTAAGAAAAAGGTTGTATGGCGATGCATCAACCGACTTGACTATGGTAAAAAATACTGCCACAACTCCCCGAGCATTGAGGAAAGCGTCCTGCAGGAAGCCATCATGAAAGCGGTGATGCAAACCGCAAAGCAGAATGCCGAAGTTCTCAAAACGCTGAAGCTCCATATCGGCATGGGCTTATCAGCGGAAACAACTGAGGATAACAGCCTCGACCTTCAGATCAGGATTGCAGAGATCGAAGCAGAATTCCAAAAAATGCTCAAAGCCATCGCCGCTGACAACGTCGAAGCCTTCGATGAGGATAAAGCAAAGGCTCTCATGGATGAAAAGGCAAAACTGCAGATCCAGCTTGACCGCATTGCTGATACAAAGCAAAAACGTGAAAACGCAAAATCCAGACTCGATGAGATCTTCACGATTATTGAGGCCTTGGCGAATCACCCGATCAGCTATGACGATCAGATTGTAAGACAGATTCTCGAGAGTGTGATCGTCGAATCCAAGGATAAGATCAAGGTGATCTTCGTCGGCGGTCTCGAAGTAACACAACTCATGTGATTGTTTCATACCCTCCTTTCACACATACCGCCCCGCCTTATGGCTGCTGTCATAAGGCGGGGCGGAAGTCCCTTTTATCGGGACGAAAGTGTATTCGAGAGTTCGAATCCATCTATCAAAAACGCAAATCCATCTTTTACGTACCCCATAGACATGGCGCGAAGAGTCGAACCCTTTCATCGGGGTTCGGCTTTTCGGCTTTAAGATACTGTTCATATTCAGATTTGAAGGAAAGGGTCGCTGAGGCGGCTCTTTTTCTGTTGCGGTTTGGAACAGTTGGAACAGTATGTTTTATACGGTTTCGGAAAGGTAGAGACGAACAAAACCGTATAAAAATGAGACGGTGGCGGAACTGCTGGCGGTCGCGCCTTGCGGCGCTTAGCGCAGGAATACAGTGAAGAATAAGGGCGTGCGCCCTGAAAACTATTGTTACGATCATTGTTGCCGGGCTCCCGTTTCTCAATAACACTTGTTTCTGCTCTGTATTCCCACGGGCGCAAAGCGCCCGCAGGGCTGTTTTTTCTTGTTTGTGGGTGTTTTCTCTGCTTTGTGGGCGTTTTATCTTAAAATACCCACATAAAAACCCACAACTTTTTTCGCTAAAACTTATTGATATATCAATACTTTTTCTCTCCTTATTATTAAAATACTCTATTTGTGTGTATGTGTGTTTTTTTCTTGTGTACGTGCGAGCGTCCGTTGGGCTTTCGGGCGCTCTGCGCCCGGCGTTGTAGCCGTTTTGGAACAGATGGAACAGTTACTTTTTTCAACTGTTCCACGAACTGTTCCATTTTTTCTGTTAATTTACAATTAAAACTCCTTGATTTATCTTATACTTTTTCTTTTATATATGTCTATGGAACAGATGGAACAGTTATTTTATATGTTTCGCGCATATGTGCGCGAATAATACTATTTATATTATATATATCATTATCTAATGAAATATTCACTCCGCACGTCCAGGCGCGTGTGTGTATCTATATTATTGTCGAAACGCATATATAGAGAATTAAAGTGGCTTTTTTTCTGTTCCATCTGTTCCAACGCTTTTTTTACGATAAAACCTGTTGATAAATGAACAAGTTTTCTTTTTCGTTTGCCTGTTTTTTGGAACAGAACCCTGGAACGGTTACTTTTTGGAACTGTTCCATCTGTTCCAAAAACTATATATATAGTGGTGTTCGGAAAAATAAACCACAAAATGTTGTATTTTTTTGTCGAATGGTATTGACAGATTAGAAATCGTGTGATATAATGTAGGAGAATTAGATGTTGATGCGCAAGCATCATCGCCACTTTTTAGCAACCATTATTAAGTAACCGTTATACTGCAACCAAATATTTACTTAAACCGAAGTTTAGTCACCATTATTTCTGGCAACCGTGTGACAATGAACTTCGTTTTTTTATGTCTATTATCTAATTACCTAACATTGAAGGGAGAAATTGAGATGCTTAAGAAGTACAAAAAAATGACGCCCGACGAATACGCCGCGGAGATGAGGCGGCTGTCGAATAAGCCTCTTTTGAGCAGCAGCGAAGCCGCCGAATACTTCCACATTGGTATTGTTCGGATGGGACAGCTTCTTCAGGAGCCGTCTGAATATCGCGTCACAAACGGTCGGTATCGTCTTGTCCACCGGGAACGTTTCGAGGAGTTCTTAAAAACGCACGGGGGAGTGTAATGGACTATGGCTCGGACTTATTCAGAGGCGGTTAGAACCGTAACAGAGAATTATCTTGCGTCACTGAATCCGATTGCTATGCCGTCTGATGATGATATTGCCGGAGATCTGATTGATCAGGTCGCCGCGGTTGTCGAGTTAGAAAATTCCACACGAACGCGAGGCTCAAGATGGCCGATGCCGACGGCTTTGTCGCCGTTCCAGATTGGTGCAATTCTGTTAACGA
The DNA here is from genome assembly GCA_002308795.1 of Mageeibacillus sp. UBA1255. GTDB lineage: Bacteria > Bacillota > Clostridia > UBA1212 > UBA1255 > UBA1255. The sequence continues at coordinate 5,468 of DBVV01000077.1, forward strand.
AATATCAGATTAGAAGAATTGCTGATGGCGGTATTGGGCAGGACGAAAGTCTTGATACACTGTGCGTTTATATGGATTCAGGTGAAAACGAAGGCATCTATATCGATGCGCAGTCGTTCTTGGAGAGGGAGATTCAGCGTTTTAACGTTCACATTAAATTGGCAGGATATAAAGAGGCGCTCAAGACGATTTTGAACAATGCTAAGCGCGTTGTTCGCACCAGCGCAAAGAATCTCGTGCCGCTTAAAAACGGGATCTTTGATACTGATACGAAGACGCTCCTTCCTTTCAGTCCTGATTACGTATTTACCTCTAAAGCCAGTGCCGCTTATAATCCGCTCGCGACGAATGTGACAATCGTAGAGCCTGACGGTTCACAGTGGGATGTGGAGAGCTGGATGAAATCGCTTTCTGACGATCCTGCGGTCGTGGGGCTTTTGTGGCAGGTTATCGGCGCATGTCTGCGTGTGAATATGCATTGGAACAAGGCAGCAATTTTTTATTCAGAACGCGGCAATAACGGTAAGGGAACCTTGTGCGCTTTTATTAAAAATATCGTTGGTGAAAAGGCTTATGCGTCAATTCCGTTGTCTAAAATGTCTGACGAGTTTTCATTGTCAGAGATACCGCACAAAAGCGTTATCATCGCGGACGAAAACGACGTCGGCGTGTTCGTCGATCGTGTGGCTAACTTCAAAAGTTTGGTCACCAACGATTCCTTTTACTTGAATAGGAAGGGTCTGACTCCGATTGTTGCAAGGTTCGGCGGATTTGTAATCCAGTGCATGAACGAGTTGCCTAAAATTCGCGATCGTTCGGACAGTTTTCTGCGCAGGTTGATTATGATACCTTTTACAAAGTGCTTCACCGGTTGCGAAAAAAAGTATATCAAAGATGATTATTTGGCGCGCAAAGAAGTGCTGGAGTATGCCGTTTATAAGGTCTTGCATATGGACTATGATGAGCTGTCCGAACCTGCGGCATGTAAAGAGCTCTTGCACGAATTTCAGGTGTCAAATGATACCGTGTTGGAATTCTGTGAGGAGTTTTTCCCGCAGTTCCAGTGGACTTTTCTGCCGTACGATTTTTTGTTCGAACTTTATAAGGCGTGGTCTTTCAAAATGACGCCGTCGGGAAAGCCGTTGAGCTATAAAGCGTTCCGTCACGATTTGGGCGCGGTAGTCAATCAGTTTAAGGTTTGGCAGGATACGCCTAATCCGATTTACGTTGGTGACAAAACGGGTATTTTGGAACCGTTGATGGACGAGTATCATCTGCCTGATAAGTGCTGGCATACTTCGAAGGAAAAAATCCGCGGATTGGTTCATGTGAGTGCGCTGAAAGCCGCTAAAAATAGCGACGATGATGACGAAGAAAACGGAGAGGAGTGAGATTGAGTTGTTATGACAAAGCAGGAAGCGTTTGATGAAATAAATCAAATACAGGATTATTATGTTGACGAACTGGTTCGTCACATGAATGCGCCGGAGAACGAGATGTTGAAAACGCTCAGTCTCACGTCTGCGACCGGAACGGGAAAAACAAAGATGATGGCAAAGTTGATAAATCGTTTTCCCGATTATTATTTCATTGTTACGACGCTTTCCAAAGGGCAGCTGAATTTGCAGGTTAGAGATAATCTGAAAAAAGATTGTCTTCGTGACAATTTTACCGTTTACGGTAGTCAGGATTATCGTATCAATAGCCGTTTGGAAGCAGACGATATTATCGGTCGTATTCCTGTTGGTGTGCGTTGCGTTTGGCTTCGTGACGAAGGTCACATTAAGACAAACAGATATGAAGAACTGTTGCAGGATGTCTGTTGGAAAGTGATAAACTTTTCGGCGACAAACGACGTCAGTACGGTGTCGTGCAATTTCACGCAGACGATGATGCTGCGAACAGTGAATCAGATAGGCAACAGTACGCCGGAGGATGCAATTGATAAGCTGCTTGAAATAAAGAAAGCGCACGCTTGCGTTCCGGGATACAATCCTTGCGCTATTTTCAGGTGCGTTTCAGGTGACAAAAAGCTTCACGCTAATATCGTCAGTTTGTGTGAAAAGCACGGGCTGAAGTATATTGATATCACCGATGAGTCGTTTGTTATGGCGGAACTCTGCGAGGACGATAATGAGTATGATGTAATCATCAATAAGATGAAAATCGTTGAGGGAATCGATATTCGTCGCGCGCATGTTCTGTTTATGGACAATAAGCCTAATAATAATAAAACGACGATTCAAGTGATAGGGCGTTGTCGGAGGAACGCTCTTTTGTATCGTGATGATATTGATATTCTTGCGCCCGAAAATAGAAAACTATTGGAGCAAACGAGGGAATGCTTTGTTTATTATCAAGAGGATATGAACATAGATCAGGATGAAAACGGTGAGTTGCAGATGGCATTCTGCAATTATGTCTCTGTTGAAAAGTTGAATTCTGATATGTATGTTTCTGTTATTAACGGGCAGTTGCCGAACGGTTTGCATGTTATCGAGTTGGAAGGTGAAACGGGAACCTTTTTTATCAAAAAGGACGAGGAAACAGGATTTAATGTTGTGGATCCATTGACGCATTTCTATGATTATGAATCAGTTGATTATCATAATTATGTGTATTGTGCTAATAGTAAAATTTTAGCAAAAAACGTATCGTGCTTCCCTGTTTTGCATTATAAAGGGATGGAACCGTTTTATTGTTTGACTCGAAGTAATGAATTATATAATCAGAAAATTGAGATGCCCAATGTTGTTAAAAATAGAGTAACCGAGTATGTTGAAAAACATAGTTATATAACGTTGAAGAATATCCTGAAAGCAAGATGTATTGATAGTATCATGCAAAATTCTGAATTTCAGTTTCCTACACTTCAGTACATGAATGACTATATTTTTAGGTATGTTAATCAGCATAAAGGGGTGCGTGGGTATAAACGTCTTTGTCGTCTGATTGAAAAAATAACAGAAAAACAATACGAAAAACAGTATGTTTATGATCGCGAACAGCATAAATATGGGTACTATGATAGATATGTTTATGTAAGCGAGCGTTTTGATACTTATTGTATCTATTTAATGGCGTACTGTTGTGTTGAATATCTTATCTCTTTCGATAATGCTTCAAATTTAGTAAAACTTTGTTTTAGGTTATGTGATGTTTTCAAGTTTAACGCACCATCCGATAGTGCAATTATGTCAAGATTGATAATGACTGTTTTTTCTAAATTAGTTTATCCTTATGTTCAGTTCGATAATTCTGATTGCATATCCGCTCTGATAAAGTCAGATATAGATATAATATATGGATCAAGTATTGAAGTGAGCGTTTTGGATGTGGATCGCTGGTTTGAAGCATTTGAGAAAAAATTAGAGAGTAAAGTAGGACGGTATGAATGTTATTTTTTGCGATTAGATGATGTTTGCAGTTCGATTCTTTCTGGTTTGCGAGATTTTGAGAATCGTATTGCGTCTGGTATCATTGATATTGTCACTTGGCATTATGATTCTTTATTCGAAGATTTGACAGAAGACGAACGTCGTATGGTTAGAAATGGACAAATAGAGTCGTATTCGGCTTTGTTTTTGAGTCAGTATCAGTTGATTATGTCTCGTTCTGATTATCAAATTATAGCGAACGATAAAGAGAGCGCTATTATCGGAACGGATACTATGCGGCAAATCAAAGAGCAGGATTCGTCATTGCCTGTATGGGTGGAAGCAAAACCGGTCACCATAAAAATATCAAGCAATACAAAGTTGAATTTGTATATATCGAGACAGTATCACGATGAGCTTGATTCTGCTCGGGCACAGTTGTTTTCTGGCAGGAACGATTTCAATTCTGATTTAGATAATCGTTGCAATTCTATGATTGGATATTGCGTTGAGTATTATTCGAAATATCTTGTGTATGGTGAATCATATCTGGACAGTTATTATGAAGAAGCAAAAAGAGAGTCCGGTCGTTATAGAGCAAGGTCGCTTTATGATTCTTCGTTTACGGAAAAGTGTGTCGTTGTTAGGGCTTGTTTGTTGAAATACAGAGCAATGATGATGGTTTGTTTTGGTGCAAGCGTCGGTCGATTTATAAAGACCGTATCGTTTGTACAATTAGTCGAGAAGTATGAAAAATTCGTGACTATCGTTGTGATGTTGGGAACAAAAACAGCGGAGTATGTAAAGCGGACTCTTTATCCTAATACGGAGCCGTGCAATAACATTGATCCGAATTTGTCTATACAGCATATCACCGGATTGGCTGACTATATAACGGAAGATACAATTCTTGATGTCAAGGTTCGGAACAATATCGATGAGAAATGTGTGCGTCAGATTTTAGCATATCATTATTTGTCAACGAAGCGTTCCGATTTATACATACGTCGTTTGATTATCTATGACGCGACCAGCGGCAGAGATGCCGTAATCAATATTACGGATAAAAATATAAATTAGATACAGGAGGTTTTTTACAATGAAAATCGAAAAAAACATCGCGGATCTGCGCGAAGCGGTAAAAGCAAAACTCGCGGAAGCGGATGCTTTACAGGCAGAGCTTATGCGTGCCGAAAAGCAGAACATAATTGAGGAGCTGACGGATGCAATCGTCAACGACGAGAGCGCTTGCGACGCCCTCGAAGATATGACTTCTGCCGAGGCGAAGGCAATCAAGAGGACGATCAGCAAGCGGTTTGTCGAAGCGGTCAATGCCGAACTTGCAGAGGTTCGCAGTCGCGCCGACAAACATAAAGCTGCACGTCAGAAACGCAACGAGACGCGGGAACGGGAACAGTCGTTCACGGCGCCGAGTGCGGGACAGACGGGCGCTTTGTCCGGGTTCGGGAACTGAAACAAAACGGGCAGGATCCGTTTTGTTTAAGGGACGGACACGGTTGCAACGGAGGGGTTGCAGGGGAAACAATGCGACGCATTGGTGCCCCCACAAGTAGCCGAGTGGGTTGCCACGAGGGAAAGACCGAGCACCGCCGGTCTCTACTTGCGCATAATTTGTGTAATACGGAAGCTGTTTTGGGAGTAATTTCGCAATATCTGTTCATTTATGGACTGATATTTTGTGTAATTGCTTGAAATTTCTTGAAATTACTCCCAAAAACGACAGCGGTGCAGAAGTATCAGCAAAAGGAGAGAATAAAATGACGAGTTTTGATGAGACGACGAGTGAGAATTTGGAGAATCATTCGGTGAATGATTCGAAAAAATTAACACGCGGCACCACTGTTCGGCTCAGCCCCGAGGCGGATCAGGTCGTGCGCGAGCTGTCCGACGAGTTTAAGCTGCCGTATGCACAAATTATCAGAATTGCGGTCGAAGATCGCCTCGCGTCGTACCTTGGTACGGTGCGGTATATTGACACGGAGACAGCCGTGACGCTCAACAATAACATCGCCAAGCTCGGCAATGTGATGGTTGGGATTAAAAAAGAATTATCTGCAATCGGGCGTAACTATAACCAAGAGATTCGGTTGATGAACGAAGGTTATGTAAGGCGGCACGATGGCGCGGACCGGGATAACGAAGATGAAAATCGCAGTTCGCACAGCTCCGTTTTGGATGTCGATAAGGTTGAAAAGCTGGTGCAGCAGTATCAGCGTTCGACTGACGAACTCGGGAGGAAGTTATGGCTTACACGACAGTAAATAGATTAAAAAATGTGTACATCGGCGTGGACTATCTTATGTCTGAAGAAGGACACGACGGTTCCAAAGAGCGCAACGTGGTCGTTGGATCAGTGAACATGATTCCCGACGGAATGTATTACAGACAGTTTCTGCAAGAGCTGCGTCGCGTCGATCGTCTGCGTCACCCGACACAGGCAATCAGTATCATTCAGTCGTTTTCGGCGAAGGAAATGAATCCGGAAAACTACGATGATATTGCTCTTGCAAATGAAATCGGAACTATGTTTGCGAGTGAATTTTATCCGGGTCGCCGTGCGTTAATCTGCACGCAGATTGACGGCAAGAGCGGTCTGGTGCATAACCATATACTTGTCTCTGACGCGCACATGGAGACCCTCAAAGGGTGCGACAGAAGACAGTATCACGCAAAGACAGTGATGAAAAAAACGAACGAAGTTGCGGGGAGATATATCAAGCTTGACTTCGGAGAAAAAGCGAAAGATAAGTCGACGAAGACGGAACGGGTGCGCAGAGAAAAAGGACAGTATGTGTACAAGGACGATATCCGCGCACGGATTCGAAAGGCGCTTATAGAGACTGATTTCGAGCCCAAATTTCCGATGATTTGTCGTAAACATGGTGTCGATGTGGCGAAGAAGCACAGCGACAAGTACGGCGATTATTACACGTTCACGCTGACGGATTTGAGCAACGTGCCGGAAGGAACGAAATTGACAACGACGAAAGCGCGGTCGTACAAGCTCGGCGATGATTATTCGCCTATATCGGTCGAACGGACGGCTCAGCTGAACTACTCGGCGCGTGTGAATCGTGTCACGGAAATGGAAATGAAAGAGATTGACGATGAGCTCGAAGATGCGTTTTCGCAGTTTAAGCAGCCGACGGTTCCGGTCGAAGTGCAGGTCGCACAGTCCGAAGAATTTGAGGAGATCGAAGAGAAAGAGAGCGACAAAGAGGAAGCGGCGGAGAGGACGAAAAAGATGAGAGACCGGGCGAAGAAGATTCCGAAATCAGGTCTCAGCGCGGAAAAGAAGGCGGAATTGCTGAGGCGTTTCAGCAGTGTGCCGGGTGTTGTCGACGGCGACGAGTACGGTGACGATCAGTATGATTGATGACAGTTTCGGCGGCGAAAGTCGCCGAAATTTTTTTTAACAAATGAGATGATTGATTTGTATTGCAAATTCAAGACTGATGTGCTATACTAAATGAACAAAATACTTGGAAGAGGTGGTAGCGTGACGCGAGCAAAAAAAGAATCGCATCCCATTGCGATTCGCATGGATAAAGGTCTTTTTGATCGTCTGGAAGATTACTGTCAGCGTTCGGGGCAACCCAAAACAGTTGCAATCGAACGCGCTGTTAAAGCATACATTGATGAGTACAATCGTAAGGAAGAGAGATATGCCAAAACGGAAGTTTCAACAGAATGACAATAATTTAGCGATAGCGTATTATCGTTATTCGAGTCACAGCCAAAACGAAAGTAGTATCGAGCAGCAGCGGCAGGAAGCGCACAAATATGCGGAGCAGCACTCGTTGTCGATAGTTAAAGAGTACGCAGACGCCGAGCTGTCCGGTCGAACAGAAGAGCGGCCTGAGTATCAGCTGATGCTGTCTGAAATAGATAAGATTCGCCCGGCGGTGCTGATCCTATGGAAGACGGATCGCTTGTCAAGAAATAAGGTGCATACCGTTCTTGCAAAAGCGAAAATTCGGGACGCGGGCTGTGCGATTCATTACGTTGCAGAGCCTACGCCGTCCGACACGCCTGAAAGCCGTCTGCTGGAAGGCATTTCCGAAGAAATTGCAGAATATTATTCTGCGCAGCTGCAGGCGAATGTTCGCCGAGGAATGGAATTCAACGCGCGCAACGGCTTTTTCAATGGGCATCGGACGCTGGGTTACAAAGTCGAGGAAGGTAAGTCACGAAGTAAGAAAGTGATTCTTGATCCGGAAACGGTTCCGCTCGTTAGGCGGATTTTTACGGAGTATGCAGGTGGCAAAGGAATGCAGAAAATCTGCGAGGATCTGAACCGGCAAGGCTTCAGAACGGTGTTCAATCGCCAATTCACGATTAACTCGATTCGCGGGATTTTGAAGAACAAAATGTATATCGGAATTTCAAAATTCGGCGATGTTGTGACCGAAGGCGTGATTCCTCGGATTGTCTCGGATGAACTATTCCAAAGAGCCAACGTTAAGCTCGCAGAAAACAAGCGTAGAGCCTCTCAGAGCCACGTTTGCGACGAAGGGGTATCTCGATACTGGTTGAGCGGAAAATTGATTTGCGGGCATTGTGGCGCGTTTATGACGGGTATGAGCGCCCGTAGTCACACGGGAGCGACGCATTATTATTACGCGTGCGCGAATCAGCGAAAACGGAAATGCAAAAAGAAGGCAGTCCGTAAGGATGTGATTGAACAGTTTGTTGTCAATGCTCTGCTTGAATTGTTGACTGATTCTGAAGTTGTTGCTTCGCTCGCTGTCGATCTGACAGCCCAGATTAAGAGCGGGCAGAACGACGCGAGTGTGCAGTTGAAGGCAATGCAGAAGGCACTGAAGGAAACTGAGAAGCAGATCGGAAGGCTCGTCGATGCGATTCGTGCGGGAGCAATAAGCGACACGATTGTAAATACGATCAACGATCTTGAGACGCGTAAGGCTTCTATTAGCGAGGAAATCGCAGCAGAAGAAGCCCGTCTGAGATGCGTGAAGACCGTGACGGCTGAGACGATACAGAAGTTTTTTGAAAAGTTCAAAGATATACGGAAACTGGACGATACGACTGTCCGTGATTATCTTTTTGAGCATTTCATCAAGAAAATTGTTCTGTACGATGACAAGATCGTGATTGTCAGCGATACCGGGGAACGGTCGATTGATATCGAGCTGGAGCAAATTGAAGAGATTGTTGATTCTTCGTATGATGGTATGGGTTCGACTACTTCGTCGTCAGGTCCATACAAAAAAAGGGCACCATCAGGTGCCCTTTTTTTGTATGCATAACGAGGGGATTCGAACCGAGCGTTAGCAAAACAATAAGCGCAAAAAGGATAAAGTGAAAAGTGCGTAGGAACATGCCGGTGGCATGTTCCAGCGAAGGGGGTCCCTTTAAGCAAATAACGGAAAGATCAAGGATCAAGCCGGGATTTGCGTGGGCGAATCCCACCAGGTCGTTATATATAAAACGAGGGGATTCGAACCGAGCGTTAGCAAAACAATAAGCGCAAAAAGGATAAAGTGAAAAGTGCGTAGGAACATCCGGTGGCCAAAGATCAGATGACTATAGGAATTTGGCCTACCTTAATATCTTGTCCGGCGAAGCCGAGTAGATGGTAAAGAATTTCGTGTGTCCGAAATTCGTACCATCACTCGGTTCGCACAGCGAAGGGGGGTCCCTTTAAGCAAATAACGGAAAGATCAAGGATCAAGCCGGGATTTGCGTGGGCGAATCCCACCAGGTCCATACAAAAAGGGGCTGTAAAAAAAGCCCCCATACTTTATCTGTTCGATTTATTTTTCGACTTCTTTGCAGAACCAGCTGTGATCTCCGCCTATGGTTACCAGGAGTCTTTCGGACAGACTGAATACTCCGGTGCGTGTGTTGCGCACGTAGGCGCTCTCGGCAATGAAATCTCCCTCCACGGCGCCGCGTATCACGTAGGATACGCTTATGTCAAAGCTGTATTTCGGGCATTCCACTCTGCTGCGGTCCTTGTCGTTGGCGTAGATCTTGTTGTAGATCCCGACTGAACCCGACATGTGCTGACCGCTGCGGTTGTATATGTACGCGTAAACTCTCACGTTTCCTGATTCCACGTACGAAGAACCGCCGGACTCCATGGAGAGGAATCTCGCTCCGGAAGGTATGAGGTCGTAGAGTTCAAAATACTCGCTGACCCTTGTGGAAGTTCCTTTTATGCGAAGAGTCACAACGCAGTTGCCGCGGTAATTCTGCTCCAACGACTTGGTGACAGTAATTCTGCTTTCATCCCGGGTTCCGCCCGAAAGAGCCTCGTCGCTGCGGCCTCTGCAATACACGCCTACTTTGGCGTCGTCGGGCAGATTGAGCTTAAGCATGTCAAGCTCCTTCTCGGAGAGCGTCAGCATGAAGCTGCGGCCCGTTGTGAGAGAGACGTTTTCCGTTGTTTCACCGATAGAGTAGGTGAATTCCATCGTTTCGCCTGCTTCCGCGGGGAGGAAGTATTTCAGGTATCCTGCGAGGGCGATCCTGTCGGAGGATATATCAGACCTGTTTTCGGAGAGCCAGACTGCAAGCTTTGCCGCGTCGTCACGGGCAATGCGGGACGCGTTCAAAAGAGCAAGACAGGAGAGGCTTACCGTGGTGTCAAAGTCCCGGGCCTCAAATTTGAGAGTCCCGTGCTCTTCGTCTTCGGAGCCGATATCCGCCTTCACCATCGAGTAGACGTCATATGCCGCGGGATAGTCGCCGCACAGAGCGAAACCGAGAGCCAGCCAGAGCTTAGCCTCCGCGGAATAATTGGCAGCTTTGTCAGCCACTGAATAGAGTGTGTCAAGCACAGGCTCGCCAACGGCGGCAAGAGAAACTATGTTCGCGATCAGTACTTCCGGGGACTCCTGTTCTTCTGAAGCAACAGCCGTTCTGCAGACGTTTGCTGTTTTTGCGACGAAGGATGAGTCAAGCGGCAGCCCGAGTGCCAGTATGGACGCGGTCAGTTTGGGGTCCGCTTCGGAGTAGGGGAAAGTGCGGAAAAGACCGTTTGAGCGATCGAAGTTCTCCGTGATCATCCGCATCAGGTCTTCCTGCTCATCTGCGGAACTCTCTCCGTAGAGCTTTTCCCTGGCAGCCGATGCCGCGTACAACGCGATATATTCGTCGGTCCTGCCGCTTCCTCTGTTAAAGGACAATATCCCGGCGATCCTCTCGTAGAGCGAGAAGGACGGTGTCCTGTTCGTAAACACCAGCCTTACAGGGTAATACACCGGAGATATATTCTTAAGCTCCGATACGGATATCGTTTTGCTGACGTCGGCGGCAACGGCTGTGGTAACAAGATCGAAATCCGCCGTTGCGGCGTCACTTGCTTTTCCGCAGTTGGCGTACACCGTGACGCGGTACCGCCCCGGCTTGTCAAGATCAAATTTCAGCCAGCATCTGTCTTTTGAATCCGCGCTTCCGGAGACCCTGTCTGTCTCATTGCCGAGAGTGTCGCAGAGTACCGCGGTATAATTGACTTTTCCGTTTGCCTCGGATCCATACGACCTTACGCTCAGGGAAACCGTATCGCCGACGATATACTGCTCGCAAATGCCTATGTTAATGAAGAAAGGCTGTGTGCATATCACGTCGGAGACGGACGATCCGATCCTGAGTTCGCCGTTTTCTTTTCCCGCGCCTGAAAAAGCGAGCGCCGAGATCCTCCAGGAGGTGATATTGTCGGGAACCGTAAACACCAGCGTGCCGCATCCGTCTTCGTCCAGTTCAACTACGCTGTAGACCGGATTGTCCGCAAAATACTGTCTGACGTAATATCCTGCGTCGGCATTTTCGTTTTTTTGCGGTTCACCGTCAGAAAGATTGTCGTAGTCCCCTGCCGGAGCATCAACCGCTTCCGGTTCAGAGCCGGCGTAGTAGTTGCCTCGACTTACGGACATCGAATTAAAGCCTGCGGAAAGAGTAAATACAGGGACAAACCTCTGGTTCAGTATTATCGAAGGAGTTTTGGCGCCGCCGTAGTAATAATAGTAGTAACCGACCCGGGACGCGGCTGCCCGCACAGAGCTTCTGAAGAATGCGGAGGGCTCGAGCGTCTGATCGCCAAGGGCAAAACATGCCTCGTCAACCACGCTTACGACAGCGAATCCGCCTGAAGCGCCCGGTACTTTTATGTTTACCACAGCCCGGTCTCCCGGTCTGTATTTGTCAGACGAAGCGGTGATCTCAGGCGCAAGGGCTGCTCTTGCGGTATCGAATTGAAGCTGAACGCTCACCTTCACATAGGTCCCGTTCACGGGATCGAATACAACTGCATACAGTCTGCCGCCCGGGATCATACTGTTTGTGTATTTGAAGCTGATATTCGACGCGTATTCGATCTTCTCAATACCGTCTCCGAATACAGCAAACAGCGCGTTTTGCGCACCCGAAGGATCCCACACTTCTGCCTCTACAGTGTCGTTCAGCGAATACGATTCGTTGTTCAAAAGAATTGTCGGAGATAACGATGACCTGCCGTACTTGAGGTCACTGTATTTGTTCTTTCCAGCGGTTCCGTTCAAAGAATAATTGAACGTATTCCTGCTTGTGTCATCGTAGAATGTGATCTCGTAGATATAATATCCCTCAAATCCGCTGACTTCCATGAGCGGAAACTCCGCGATGCCGTTGGAGACCGGTATTCTTCCGCTGTTCACCTGTTCCTGTCTGACAGAGTACTCATAGTATTTTACGGTACGCTTGGTATACGAGTCGTACCTGGTCTTTTGGCTTTTCACGACAACGTATTTCTGGAGAGTGTATGAAAAACTACCTGACGTGAGAGGTTCGCCAACGGTATTCCCGGGAAATACCTTCCATGAAAGATCCTCCGCTGTTTTAAGCTTTGAAGTATCCCTGAGGTTTAAAGTCATATAGGAAGCTTTTTCGTCAGCTCCGGTCCCGACAACGTAGTCCGAGTGGAAATAAGGCGCGCTCGCCGTGACGTAGAGGCGCTGGGTCTCGTAATTCGTAAGCTCCGCGCGGCAGGTCAGCGTCAAATGATCCGTACCGTAGACCTCATTGGCGGAAAGATCTCGGGGAGTGTAAGTGAACGATGCTTTGCCGTTTTTGTCTGTCGTTGCCGTTCTGATATCTGTGCCGAAATAATTCATCCGGCATCCGAACTCCAGACCTTCCGCGGGCGTACCGTCGAAGAAGGCTGCTGTCAGAGTGACTGTGATCTCCTCGCCGCGGCGGTAGAACAGCTTGTCGAAGGTCAAAGAGGCGGTATACTGGGGCTTGCTCTCCTCCGTGACCGTAAAGGCCTTGGCGGCAATGCTGCGCCCGCTTTCATCCGTGAATGAAAGAGTGTAATAACCTGAGGATACGTGTGAAAACGAAAACGAACCGCTGAAGAAACCGTTTTCATCCACGTCAACGGGCGTTTTCAGAGAAGAAAGACCTGTCCTGAGGCAGAGACGGTCCGGGATCTTGCCGCCAAAGGAGTGTTTGATATATCCGCTGAAGTTTACCGTATCATCGGAAAAATACACGTCCCTGTCGGTGAAGATATAATTCATGAAATAATCATAGGTGTCGCCGGGCAGGACCGATGCGCAGATGACCGCCGCGTCCGGGCCGTTTTCTACGAGAATGACCGCGGAGTCACATCCGGAGCTGTCAAATGACGCAATTCCCGAGCTGTCCGTCTTTATCTTCTCAGTCGCGCCGACTTCCTCCGAATTCCACCCGTCAAATCTGTTAAAGCGCGTAACGGCCAAGTCCGCTCCGTCAAGAGGCCCCTGTTTCGTCGAATTGACCCAGACGTACGATCTGCCGTCGGAAGACAAGGTAAATACTCTCATATCCGACACCTGGATGATGACCGCCAATTCATCGGTCAGCACTTTGCCGAAACCTGCCGCTGCCGAAGACGTGACCTTCGCCACGTACGTTCCGGCGGCAAGCTTGTTGCCGAAGTCGAAGGTTTTAACCGCGTTATACATCTCCGGATTATCTGTCGCTGAGTACGATCCTATTTTTGTCAGACCGGAATAGTCAAAAACCGACGCGTCGTGATCCCCCGATCTTTTTTCATAGTCGATAAGAACGGACGCGGCCTGCTTTGCGGAATTGAAAGCATAAAGATCGCAAGTGATCTTTGGCGTATTGCCGGTGTTTGTTTGCGCAACAACATCAAATCCGGCGGTCTGTCCGGGGGAGAAAATGAGATCTTTTTCCGGGTTGTATACGTGTACATACAGATAATCATATCCCGAGGATCCCTGCCTGCGTTCGTATTCCTTTGTGAAAGTTCTGAAGACGGCTGTTTTTGTGCCTTCAAAGGTCCTGCCGGATTTTCCCTTTACGCCGCCGTTCACTGTCACGGTATACACTGTATCGTATTCCAGACCGGAAGAAGGGCGGAACAGAACGGTCTTGCCGTCGGGGTACACCGAGAAAGCGCCTCCAACGGCGGGAGAGATCGTGAAGGGGGCGGCATTGGCGTCAATAACCACGGCCTCCGAAAAAGTTACTTCTATTCCGGTGTTTACAGGCACGTTTACGGTTCTGTCGCCGGGAAACATTGACGATATCGCCAACGCGCTTTCGGTCTGAAACGCGTACGACACCGCGGGGTTCCCGGGATCGCCGAGTGTGAGCCTGTATATCTGCCCCGGGGCGAGTGACCCGGAAGAGGGAGTTACCTTGAAGCTGGTCGAAGAAAGCTTTGTGACGGAGGTCGAAACAGCGGGAGTCACCGTCAGATACTGCGCCAACGTCTCCGCGTTTGTCTCTCCGGACGTTTCGACAATAAACGAACTGTCGACGGATATGGTCCCCGAGCGCTTCCCGTCCGCGGATATCCTGACCCCTTCAAGCTCTTTCGGAAGCGAAGGATCTCTGCCCGAGTAATTGCCTTCGTTAAAAACGATCGGCTCAGGGTCCGGAAACTCGATCTTTCCCGGTTTGCCGAGAGGAATGGACGTTACGATGATCGCCGCCGCAAGCACCAGCGCGAGCGCGCCGGCAGCTGAAAAGACCGCAATCTTCTGTTTCTTTTTCTTTTTGATTTTATCGGCTTTTATATCGTTTTCAAATCCGGGATCGTTGCCGATCTTAGACAACTCGTCCAGAAACTCATTGGACTTCATGACTGTCTCCCTCCGTTATTATCTTTCTGAGCTTTTTTCTAATCCTCGCAAGCCGCATTTTAACTGCTGCCTCACGCATGCCGCATTCAGCGGCGATCGCTTTGGCGGTTTTTGCCGAAAAATAGCGCCCCATGAAGATGTCCCTGTCCTTATCGGACAGCTTTCTCAGAAACTCTCTTATGACCTTTCCAGGGTCCTTGAGCTTCCCTTCAGTCCGGTCCGTCAATTCGTCGACTTCTTCCGAAAGCCTGCCCAGTTCGCCCGACGAATAGGCATATTTTTCATCGTCGACTATTTCCTCCGCACTCACGTTGAAAACCTTTGACATCGCGACAACGTTTGCATAGTCCGGCATTCTCGTTCCGAGTTCCCAGAGCGACACAAGGGACCGCGACACAAAGATCCTATCCGCCAATTCCTGCTGCGTCAATCCGTTTTCGGTTCTCAAAGCGACAAGCTTTTCAGCAGTTGTGGCCATAAAAAGTCCTTTCACGCAAGTGCCGGACTGCAGGATCAGCGCCGCACCTGCCTCCGGTGATCTTATTTTATCATATCGAAAAAAGCGTTTTTGCTACAAAAGGTAACATCCGGAGAGCTGCGGGGAAACGTGGAATCATTCTCCTGCAAGCACATATATTCGCCGGCTTTATAGCCGCGGCATTTTACTTCAAATAATTCTCCATTTTCCATTTGCCATTTGCAATTTGCCATTTGCAATTTGCAATTATCCATTTCCTTGCCCGTAGTACGCGCCCTTGCCATGCTTGCGCAGGTAATGCTTATCCAGAAGCTCCTGCTGCATCGTGCGGTGGCCCGGATCAAGCATCAGCGCATGAAAATCCATAAAAGCGACCTCCTCCATAACGACGGCATTGTGGACCGCGTTCAGAGGATCGGTGCCCCAGGCGAAAGGACCGTGCGAAAAAACAAGCACACCGGGGATCGCATCAGGATCCTTGTCCGCAAAAGTTTCGACGATGACAAGGCCGGTCTCCTTTTCATAATCGCCGGCGATCTCGGCAGCTGTCATCGGACGGGTGCAGGGAATATCGCCGTAAAAATAATCACCGTGCGTCGTGCCCATGGCAGGGATAGGAACGCCCGCCTGCGCAAAACTCGTTGCCCACCGCGAATGGGTGTGGACGATGCCGCCGATATTTGGAAACGCCTTATAAAGTTCGACGTGGGTCGCGGTATCGCTCGAAGGCTTCCATCTGCCCTCGACGACGTTGCCGTAAAGGTCAACGACGACCATATCGTCAGCTGTCATTCCGGCGTAATCCACTCCGGACGGCTTGATCACCACGAGCCCCCGCGCGCGGTCAATACCGCTGACGTTGCCCCACGTGAAAGTAACGAGCCCGTGCTCAGGAAGACGCAGATTTGCCGCGCAGACCAATTCTTTTAACTCACTCAGCATAATATTGCCTCCGTAAATACCGGCGTGACGCGACCGTTATGCCCACGGATTTTCGGTGGGATAAGGCAGCGACCTCGGCCGGTTATAACTGATATCATTGACACCGAGGAACTTAAACACCTCAAACAAAGCATAGCCGAAATGGCCGAACGCGACGGCGCCGTGATGGGGGAATCGCTTCTCGATCAGCACGTGGCGGTAGAAACGGCCCATATCGTGAATGGCGAACACGCCGATACCGCCGAAGCTCGTCGTCTGCACGGGCAATACCTCGCCCTGAGCGATGTAGCTCCTGAGTTTTCCTTCGCTGTCGCACTGAAGGCGGAAAAACGTTATCGCGCCGGGGGCAATATCTCCCTCGAGCGTTCCTCTTGTAAAGTCGGGCTCGCTGCCTTCCGGTTCAAGCAGGCGGTGCTGTATCAGCTGGTATTTAACGGCACGCTCCGAACACATTTTGCAGCTTGGAGTATTTCCGCAATGGAATCCCATAAAAGTGTCGGTCAACGCATAATCGAATCTGCCTTTGATCCCGGCTTCCCACATAGAGGCGGGCACGGAATTATTGATATCGAGAAGCGTCACGGCGTCGCAGCTTATACAGGCGCCGATGTATTCGCTAAGAGCACCGTAGATATCTACCTCACATGCGACGGGAATTCCGCGCGACGCGAGTCTGGAGTTTACGTAGCAAGGCTCAAAACCGAACTCTTTCGGGAAAGCAGGCCAGCACTTGTCGGCGAAGGCAACGTATTTGCGCGAGCCTTTGTGGTTTTCCGCCCAGTCGAGCAGCGTCAGTTCAAACTGCGCCATGCGAGGCAGCATTTCGGGGTAGTTGTTTCCGGATACTCCAAGTTCGTCAGCCATATCGCTGCAGATCTCGCCGATCCGTTCGTCGCCGGCGTGCTCGCGGTACGATACCAGGAGGTCAAGCTCGCTGTTTTCTTCGAT
>DBVV01000077.1:22392-22631 GCA_002308795.1 Mageeibacillus sp. UBA1255
GGTCCGAACGTGATTATCTTGAGGTTTTTCACACCTATCACGGCTCGCGCTACCGGAATGAACGCTTCGATCATTTTTGCGATGTCTTCGGCCGTACCGACAGGGTATTCGGGAACGTATCCGTTTATATGGCGCATTCCGAGATTGTACGAACAGTTAAGCATTCCGCAATACGCGTCACCGCGCCCGTTTATCAGATCGCCGTCTCCTTCCGCCGCGGCAACGAACATGCACGGGCC
>DBVV01000077.1:22665-22947 GCA_002308795.1 Mageeibacillus sp. UBA1255
CGGACCGAAGTTTCCGAGGAAAACGATAATGGCGTTGCACCCGGCTGCTTTAACGTCGGCAACGGCGTTCAGCATATCTTTTTCGTTTTCAACAGTAACGGGGCATTCGTAAAGCTCGCCGTCGTATTCTTTTACGATATTGTTTCTGCGGCGGATGGAGAGGTCGATAGGGAAGCAGTCGCGGCTGACTGCGATGATGCCCGGTCTCACTTCTGGAATATTGAACATGTTGTGCCTCCTGATCTATTTATGTTACTTCAATTTGCCATTTGCCATTTGCCA
>DBVV01000143.1:0-1158 GCA_002308795.1 Mageeibacillus sp. UBA1255
ACGTTCGGATCATCGGCGTGATAAGAGATAAGCACCGTTTTGGAGTTCTCCATCTCGGCTATGATCTCGGGCAGCTTTTCCGGCTTGCTCTTTTTCAGTACGCTTGTCGTTTGGTATCTCGATGCGTTTTTCGCCAGCTGCGCCGGGATGGCGTCGAACAGCATAGACGCTCTGCCCGACGGATCGAACTTTCTGAAATCCTCTTCATAGAGAGACAGGATCGTGCGCTTGACAAGATCGACCTTGCGGAAATTATTCGTTTCGATATATTCGTTCACCGCCTGAGGCATACCGCCCACAAGCATATACAGCCGAAAATCTCGCATAAGCCGGCGACCCAGCTGCTCGCCGACGGGCTTTCTTGACTCAAAGCACTGACGGATCAGCGGGATCGTCGTACTGTCGCCTACCGCCCAAAGAAATTCCTCGTAGTCCATCGGATACATACCGATCTTCTGTTCTTCACTGGGAATCAGAATATCCTTGACGTTTTTCTTGATCGATATAAGCGATCCCGTTTCAAGATAATCGTATCTATGGTCTTTAACGAGATGCTTGATCGCCTGCCGGGCTTTCGGGAAAAACTGGACTTCATCAAATATGATCAGAGATCTGCGTTCGACAAGATCGACGCGGAACAGCAGCTGGAGTTGAAGAAAGAAAAAGTTCAGGTCGGACATATCGTCAAAGAGATCTTTGACCGACTGCGGCGCCAGAGAGAAGTCAATGAGGATATAGCTTTCGTATTCGTTTTTTGCAAATTCTTCCGCCACGGTGGATTTACCGATACGCCTTGCGCCCTCTATCATCAGCGCCGTTCTGCCCTGCGACTCGTTCTTCCACTCGACAAGCTTATCGTATATCTTTCTTTTGAACATGGTTTCGCCTCTTATCGCAATTTTAATTTCGACATAATCCGATGTAATCGCAATTTGTTTATGTACATTATAGCACGAAATCGCAATTTGTCAAGTGATTTTGAGAAAACTGCAGGTAAAAAATGGGGCTGTAAAAAAACTCACAGCCCCTTTTTTTGTGCGGAAGAAAGGATGGGCAGGGAAGTCCAGGTTATGAGCACGTATTATTTATTTTGAAATATTCATGATCCTGTGCTATAATCGTCTTACAAATCAATACCGGTCATCGGAGGACAGTACG
>DBVV01000143.1:1188-30463 GCA_002308795.1 Mageeibacillus sp. UBA1255
AAGATGTCGAGTGAGCTCGGAACAATGGCTTATGCCTTTTGTGCCGGGCATTTTATTAGGAGGCATTTATGACCGCATCAATAATCACACTTACACCCCTTACGGAAGATGACCGCGAGCAGTTTATACTTGACAATCAGTACGCCTTCAAATTCGGCGCAGTCGAAGAGTTCGGTATGCGCGACGACCACTTTGACGGCGACGGTGAGATCATATCCCGCAAGACCATCGAACACTGCATTGACCACGGTGTCGCATACCGCATCCGCGAGGACGGAAAGACCGTTGGCGGGCTGATCCTGAAGATCGACGAGCAGACGCAGCGGGGCAAGCTTGAGATCCTGTTCGTATCGCCCGACGTTCACAGCAAAGGTATCGGAAGTGCCGCATGGCGCGAGGTCGAACGCCTTTATCCCGAAACGCTGGTGTGGGAGACCTGCACGCCGTATTTCGAGAAGCGGAATATCCACTTCTACATCAATAAGCTGGGCTTTTCTGCCGTCGAATTCTTCTGCGAATACCACCGCGAAGAGCCCGAAAACGAGCGCTTCGTTCCGCAGGACGACGAATCTCCCAAAGACAATGAAGGCCCCGATGAGATGTTCAGATTTGTAAAATACATGAAATCGCCTAAGTGATATCTTTCGTTGGTTCGCATACTGTTAATTATTACCACGGACGAAGCACAAGCGAAATGTTTCTGAGGGCGGCGCATTCCCGCAGCTGCTTTTCAAGCAGCTTTTCCTTATCGTGTAAGGAAAGAGCGTTGCTCTGCAAATCCATTCGGGAAAGGATGGAGGCCATATGTTTGAGTTGAATGAATACCTGCGGAAGCTTATCTCGGAATGCAGAACCGCTTTTGGAGGCAGACTGCTGTACGTGGGCTTACAAGGAAGCTATCTGAGAGGAGAAGCAAACGAAGACAGCGATATAGACGTCATGATCGTTATTGACGACTTCTCTGTAAAAGATATGGACGTGTACCGCGGTATCCTGCAAAAGATCGGATACTATGAAAAATCGTGCGGATTCATTTGCGGGAGGGATGAATTGTCCCGGTGGAATCCGCTGGAGGTATGTCAGCTTAAAAATACGACAAAAGATCTGTACGGAACATTGTCCGGATATCTGCCTGACGCAGCGAGACAGGATGAGATCAACTATGTGAAATTCAGCCTCGGAAATCTGTATCACGAGTTATGCCATCGATATATCCATACCGATCGCGAAACTAATTCTGCGAAGTTCCGCTCAACCTGCAAAGGGCTGTTCTATCTCATTCAAAACCTTCATTACCTTGAAAGCGGCGAATTTGTCACTACCAAAATCGATCTGAAGAGAATGGTATCGGAAGATGATCGCAGGGCGCTGACTTTGGCAGAGTTAAATGATGATTTTGACTTCGATAAAGCTTTCTCCTACCTGTTTGCGTGGTGTCAGGACGCGTTTCGCAGGATCGACAGTTTATGACCGGTTCGGCCGGATCCGGTTTTAGAGCTGCGGCGGGGCAACAGCCGGTTGCTTGCCTTTGGCAGGTCTATACAGTATAATTGCTTCGTCGGAGGAGGAAAGATTATGAGCACAAAAGACGTATTATACAAACTGAGAACGCAAAACGGATTGTCCCAGGATGAGCTGGCAGGAAAACTTTTTGTGACCAGGCAGGCTGTGTCGCGCTGGGAAAATGGCGAGACAGTGCCGAACACCGAAACGCTGAAATTATTGTCCAAACTGTTTAACGTATCGATCAATACGCTGCTCGGATCTCCGCAGCAGCTGATCTGCCAGTGCTGCGGGATGCCCCTCGAAGATTCGGTACTGGGCCGTAACAGCGACGGTTCGCTCAACGAAAACTATTGTCAGTGGTGCTACGCTGACGGAACGTACACGTACAGCAATATGGATGAACTGATCGACGTTTGCGTGCGTCAGATGGCGAAGGAGGGCTTTTCTGAAGAACAGGCCCGCACGTATATGAAACAGAAATTGCCGACGCTGGATTACTGGAAAAGGATCGACGAGCTCGGCGACAACGGGCGGTTCGAATCTCTCAAAAAGCAGCTTATCCGCGAGGTCAATGACCTGAATATCGACGGGATGCCGGAGCTGACGTCGCTCACTGCTCTGGTCGGCGGTTACGTGAACCTGGCGTATCCTCTTCCTGGCGGCGAGAAAGCAAAATTCCTGGACGATAATACGACTTATCTCGGGAACCAGCTCGAATCGGAAGCGGGAGACGGCCGCTTCTTTGGAGTACTGGCAAGCGAGAAATTCATTTTGATATGCACTTACGGGGCGGAATGCAAGGATCCGGAACTCGTTTTGTACAAAAAACGTTAATTGCCGCGGACAAGTAAAGTTTTTATGTTTTTACCTGCCAATGCATCGCGGAAGGCACGGTTCACGTCTGCTACGGGGTACGTCGTGGCCAGCGCACGGATGACAGGCTGAAGAGAAGGATTTTCACCGAGGAAAGCGATGTAATCTCTAACGTCTTCCATAGAATACTGCGAAGAGCCGATGATCCGAAGCGCTTTGAATGTGATCAGCTGAGGCTGGATCTCGATACCGCCGGAATTGCTGTATTGACCGGGGACAAGGTAAGTGCCGCGGTTCCTTAAAATGTCGATGCCCAGAGGAATTGACGCCGGGGCGCCGGATGCTTCGAAGCAGAGGTCAACGCCTATCCCGCCGTTCTCTGCCTGCAGCTTTTTGGTGACGGTTCCGGTGCCTTCCGCCTGGAGGCTCAGGACTTCGTCAGCGCCAAGCATAAGCGCCATTTCACGCTTCTTCGGATTATCCCTGCCTGTGACCGCGTAAAGCTTCTTTACGCCCGCGGCATGCAGATATGCGATCGCGAAGCAGCCCACAGGACCGAGCCCCTGTACGACAGCGACGGTATCTTTACAGACCTCAGATCCGGCTTTCCTGCCGAGCCTGAACGCATGTATCGCAGTAGGTCCGGGGCAGGCAAACACCGCTGTGGCGACGGGATCGATACCCTCGGGGATACGCACGAGATTCGAAAGGGGAGTGAAATTGACCTCCGCATAACCTCCGTGAAAATACGGAGGAACGTCGGAAAGAAACTCGTTCGTGACCTGCATATTGACGCAGTTTGCATCATCACCGCTGAGGCAAAGCGGGCATTTACCGCACGGGACGGCAATATCCGCGATGACGTTGTCGCCGATCTTAAGCCCGTATTCCGCAGCTTCGGCCGGATCGCAGTCCGTGAGCCTGCCAACAAATTCATGACCGACGATCGATCCAAGCGGTGCATCGAGCGTTCCGCGTGCGAAATGCAGGTCTGTGCCGCAAACACCGCTGGCGATCAGTTCGGAACGGCCGTATCCTGAAGGAGCCTTAACGACCGGGTAACTTTTTATAGCAAAAGGCTGCCCGGCGCCCCGGAAAACAGCAGCCTTAGCCGTGCCGTCATAAGATCTGTGTAATTGTCCGTTCTCCTGAATTGCATTTTCGCTCATGATATCGTCTCCTTTGCGATCTATTCTATGCTGCACTCAAAAAACCGTCCGAATAATTTTTGAAAACGTGATAGCGTCTCCCTGTCCGGCGGCAGCGTATCCTTAAACATGTATTCTTTTCCCATGGCCGTGTATTTGCTGCTCCCGAGGCGGTGAAATGGGAGGATGTCAACTGTCTTTACTCCCGCGCCTTTCAGCCTTTCGCATGCTTCCGGGACGTCATTCTCCGTATAATTAACGCCGGGGATAAGCGGCACGCGCACCCGGACCTGTTCTCCGGACGAGATCAGGCGCCGGATGTTTTCAAGCACGAGATCGCGGTCTCCTCCGACGGTTTCTTTATAGAAAACAGGATCATCCGATTTGTAATCCACCAAAAACAGCCGTACGCTTCCCAGAAGGGGAACGAAAAGCTCCCAAGGTACGCATGCGGCCGTATCGATCACCGTATCAACGCCATGGCGGCCTACGTATTTTATCAATTCAAGCGCACCTGCAGATTGAAGCATTGGCTCCCCTCCGCTCAGCGTAAGCCCGCCGCTCTCACCGTAAAATTCTATGTCTTCGAGCACTTCGGCGGCAATATCTTCCACTGTTTTTTTTCGGCCGTACAACACTTCGCGCTCTGTTCCGGGGTATACGAGTTTTACAGGCACGGGCGACAACGTCTCGGGATTATGGCACCACGGACAATGAAGATTGCAGCCTTTCAGAAAGACCGTCGTCCTGATCCCAGGACCGTCACCGGTGCTGAAATGCTGTATTTCGGAGACGTTTAGTATTGCCCCATGAGGTTCTTTCGTCATAATTCGTCATGCTGCGTGCGGCTTAAGATATCCAGCTGCACTTCTTTTGCAAGAGTAACGTAAAGGGCCGAAAAACCCGATACCCTGACGACCAGGGCTGGGTAGTTCTCTGGATGTTCCATCGCGTCAATAAGCGTCTCTCTGGACGTGGAGTTGATCTGTATCTCCTGACCGCCCCTTTTGAAATAAACCCGGATCAGCTGGAGCAGCTTTTCACGCTTTCCGTCAGAAAACGCAGACGGAGCGAACTTTTGATTCAGTACGGTACCGCAGGCACAGCACGTATAATCAGGCTTTGAAACGCTTAAGATAGTTGACGTCACACCGCGCCTGTCGCATCCGTACGTCGGTGAAGCGGCGTCGGAAAGCGGCTTTCCGGCGAGCCTGCCGTCAGGCGTAGCACCGAGAGATCGGCCGGCGTGGATATTCGAAACGTTGGCCGCCATAGCGGTGTAGAAACCGCCTCCGTCGTAAGTATGATATTTATAAAACTCCTCCGAGATACGTTTCGTATACCATACGGCATATTTATCGGTAAAATCATCATTGTTTCCGTATTTAGGAGCATCAAGAGCCGCACGGTGAAGTTCATCGTGACCGCTGAAATTATCGCGAAGTGCTGCGGCAAGTTCTCTCAAAGTTACGGTGTGGTCGTTAAACACAAGCTTTTCGATCGCAGCCAGAGAATCGCTGACGGTCCCGACACCCATAAGCGCAGCGCCGTGTATGGAAGGATACTTGGAGCCGCCGTTATTGATATCTTTTGCACGCTCGATGCAGAATTCCGCGAAGCATGAGAGGAACGGGCTCGTGGAAGCATCCGGATCGTCAACGTGCATCAGACGGTTCGCGTTGTCAACGTAATCCTTAACGCCTCTTACAAGCATTAACTCATATAGCTTCATAAATTCGTCCATGGTTTTAACTTCGGACGGCCGCACAGTCGTTCCGGGTGCGATCTCCAGTTCAGGGTCCTCCAAAATAAGTTTTTCGAGATACACGATCGGATCGAATCTGCCGTCTGACCAGGGAGGCTGCTGTCCGGGCAGGAAGTTCTCGATGCATCCGACCATACAGTAGTTGCGAACGTCCTCCGGCTCATATCCGTACCTGAGCAGGGCGGGGATATTTGCCTCATCGTTCATCAGCGCAGGGTAGCCGAGGCCTGTCCCGATGACCTTAAGACACTCGTCTAAAAACTCGTCAGGCGTATCCGGAGTTATGCGCGCGGAAAGGTTGGGACCGGGCATATTCACGTCTCGCACGGCCCTCAGCACACAGTAACTCAGAGGATTCACCGCGCATTTTCCGTTGCGGTCAACGCCGCCGATACATATATTAACGACGTCGTCTCCTCCGCGGATCCTGGATTCACATATCTTTGCAAACGTGTTCGCGATCATCAGCGTCGCGTCGTTTAACGTGATCTCACCGTCGTCAATATCTTTTATAAACAGAGGGTACAGATACTGGTCTATTCTCCCCAGAGCCATAGCGTACCTGCCTTCGTACAGGAAGCAACTGTGGATCATCCATACGAGCTGAAGCCCCTGCGCAAACGACCGGGGCGCCGAAACGGTCAATGCAAGGCAGTTTTCCTTTATAAAATTCAATCTGGCGGCATTTTCGGGATCACGTCCCGGCTCCGCTGCCATTTCACCGGCTTTTTTAGCGTACGCCTTCAGCCTGTCGGTAAGCCCCTTAAGTGCAAGCTCCATGCCGTCAAGCAGTTCGGCAGCCTTATTATTTCCGTCGTGAGCTTTCCTGGAACTGCTTATTTTTTTCAGAAGCCCGGGGATACCGACCGTAAGGATCGTCTTGAAATCCGGCGCATAATGATCAGAACGCGTGAAGAAATTCC
Source organism: Mageeibacillus sp. UBA1255 (assembly GCA_002308795.1). Taxonomy (GTDB): domain Bacteria; phylum Bacillota; class Clostridia; order UBA1212; family UBA1255; genus UBA1255. The sequence goes on from DBVV01000143.1 coordinate 7,344, forward strand.
TCTCCGGATATTTCGAGACCAGCTCGGCAGCCTCGCGGCCCTCGTCTTCGGTAATATTGACAAAAAGAGGCCTGATGCTTCCGACGATAATATCGTTCTCGTAGATGTGTGGTTCGGGCAGCGTAAACAGGCTGTATATCGCCGCCGCTCTTATGAGCGTCAGATGTTTCGGGTCAATATCCTTCTCCGCCTGCCTGTATCCCGCGCTTCTGAACCAATCTGGTCTAAATGCACCTGGCTGCGGGGTCAATATTTCGGCTTTCAGTTTTCCGAGATCTGTCTTTCCGACTATCGTTGAAGCTGTCATATGATACGGCCTCCTTCGTTACTCTTCGCTATAATTCTACCATTTTAAGCGGCAATGTTTCAATAACAAAAATAAAACGGTCCCGCTGTCTATCTGGCCGCGCAGTATTGACTTTTAGGCACTCAAAACCGTATAATGATACTGTAAATAAAACGACAGTGCCGAAAGGAGAAAACCCGATGAATATAACGAAAAACAGAGACGGAGAAAAACTGCTTGTACAGGTAGAAGGAAGGATCGACACCGTTACGGCTCCTGAATTTGAATCTTTTATGAAAGAAAATCTTGAGGGGGTAACGGACTTAACGCTCGACCTTTCTTCGCTCGAGTATATATCTTCCGCCGGTCTTCGCATAATACTTCAGACCCAGAAGCAGATGAACAGGCAGGGCAATATGGTCGTTGAAAACGTTAACGAAACGGTAAGCGAAATATTTGAAGTTACCGGTTTTTCCGATATATTGACCATCAGATAATAAACAAATAATAAACTAATAATAGACGGATAATAACCAAATAATAAACAAAGGAAATCAGCATGCCCGAAAAAAGCGTCAGAGAAATGAATAAACTCGAGAGGCTTCACTACTCACTTGCCTCCCGGACTTTTCGCGCGACTTTGATCGGCTCGATAATTCTCGGACTCCTGGCGCTTATCATAGGGCTCGGATGGTATACTTACTCGGCCTGCAGGGGGCTGATCGAGCAGTCATTCAGTGTCGCTAAGAATACCGCGGTCATATTATCAAAAGTTGTCGATCCGGCTCCTATTGCGAAGGACGTCATGTCGGTATACGGATCAGAGTTTTACGGAAAAGACACGTTGCCAGACCCTGACAGTCTGTCCGATGATTATTACAATAAATACAAAGCGCTGACAGAACGGGAGGATTATATTCAGATATTGTCCGTTCTGAACGATTTCAAAGAAAACAATACTTTAAATGACGTTTATTACGCTATGTACGACGAGAAGACCAGTATGCTCGTTTATATAGCGGATCCGGACGACAGCGAAGCGACGGGCTGCCGGACAGGCTATTACGAAACGGTATCGCAGAAAGAACTCGGCAAGTTCCTTAACTGGGACGGTAAAAGTATCGTGTATCACATAGAGAAAACCGACAGGTACGGATGGATCTCTACGAGCGGAGTAAGCATAAAGAGCGCAGACGGAAGCGTGACAGGATATATACTGACGGATGTTACGCTTCGCGAAGTTGCCTCAGGTATGAAACGTTTCGTGTTCCAGTTTTCGATATCGATGTTCGTCGCCGTTAATCTGCTGGCGTTTTTTATGACGAGGCATATGAAGAAAAAGCTCGTCAAACCGGTAAACGAGATAGCGCAGGCGGCGGAGGCGTATATAAAAGATAAGCGCGAAGGCGTTAAGACAGGCGACCATTTTTCCGACCTCAACATCAATACCGGAGATGAGATAGAAAATCTTGCGCTGATAATGTCCGATATGGAGGGCGAACTGGCGGAATACGAAGTGAATCTCACGAAAGTTGCCGCCGAGAAAGAGCGCATCGGAACTGAACTCGCATTGGCCACCAGGATCCAGGCGGATATGCTTCCAAACATATTCCCTGCGTTCCCGGACAGAGCGGAGTTTGATATTTACGCCTCGATGCGCCCCGCGAAGGAAGTCGGAGGAGATTTCTACGATTTCTTCCTGATCGATAACGATCATCTCGGCCTTGTTATGGCGGACGTTTCGGGTAAAGGCGTTCCGGCGGCGCTTCTGATGATGGTCTCGAAGATACTTGTCCAGAACATCGCGCTTTCGGGTAAAAGCCCGGCGGAAGTGCTCCGGACGATCAACAGCCAGATGTGTGCGAACAATCGCGAAGAAATGTTCATTACGATCTGGTTCGGATCTTTGGATCTGAGAGACGGAAGGCTCGTCGCGGCCAATGCCGGCCACGAATATCCTATACTGATGAAGCCGGGCGGAGAGTTCGAAACGGTAAAGGATAAACACGGCTTCGTGATCGGCGGATTTGCGAGGTCAAAGTATACGGAGTATGAGCTTAAATTAGAACCGGGGGCGAAGCTGTTCCTTTATACAGACGGCGTGACGGAGGCAACCGACGTTTCAGGGGCACTCTTTGGGACCGGGCGCACCGTTCGCGCACTGAACAAGTATAAAGACGGCGATCCCGAGACTATCGTAAATGGCGTTGACAACGACATCCGTGATTTTGCCGGTGTTTCTCCTCAGTTTGACGACATAACCATGATGTGCATACAGTATTTCGGGGAAGGAGTGAAAGGCTTGAAGGAACTGACTGTCGAAGCAAAAGTCGAAAATATTGCCGCCGTGACCGATTTTATAAACGGAGAACTGGATAAAATCGAATGTCCGTTCAAGGCCAGGACCCAGATCGACGTTGCTGCAGATGAGCTTATGTCCAACATTTCCCAATACGCTTACGGGCCTGACGGAGGGACCGTTACGGTACGGTTCGGATATGATCCGGATAACGAAAACGTTGAAATAACGTTTATTGACAACGGAAAACCGTACGATCCTCTAAAGAAAGAAGATCCCGACGTTACGCTGGGCGCAGATGAGCGTGAAGTCGGTGGACTCGGCATCTTTCTTGTAAAGAAGACGATGGATAATATGGAATACGAATATAAAGACGGAAAGAATATTCTTAAGATCACCAAAAAGATCTGAAAGAGGTGGCTGTATGGGCGTAAAATATGAAGCAAACGGAACAGAGCTCAGGCTGTTTTTAGAAGGGCATATAGATTCCGCAAATTCCGGGATCATCGGAGATGAAATAAATGCGGCGAAAGAGACGGGAGCATACGAAAATATAGTCATTGACTGCGAAAAACTGGAATATATTTCGAGCGCAGGTCTCAGGATCATACTGCGGCTGATGAAAAGCGGTTATAAACTGTCGATCATCAACGTTTCTACAGATGTGTACGAGATCTTTGACATGACCGGATTTACGGAGATGGCGGAGGTACGAAAGGCATACAGGCGGGTGTCTGTTGACGGCTGCGAGATCATCGGAAAAGGGGCCAACGGCAGGGTGTACCGCATTGACCGCGACACGATCGTGAAAGTTTACGTTAACCCGGATTCTCTGCCCGAAATACAGAGAGAGAGGGAACTTGCCAGAAAAGCTTTCGTGCTCGGGATACCGACGGCAATACCGTACGACGTTGTCCGCGTAGACGGTGGTTACGGTTCTGTATTTGAAATGCTGAACGCAAAAAGCCTGGCTCAGCTGCTTGAAAGCGATCCGTCCCGGTTCGACTACGTAATGGAATTATCCGTAGATCTGCTGAAAAGGATACATTCTACGCGCCTGAAAAAAGGCGAGATGCCCGACTGCAGGGAAAACGTTCTCGGATGGGTCGATTTTATTAAAGGATATATTCCTGACGATCAATATGAAAAGCTGAAAAAGCTCGTCACTTCCGTTCCGGAAGACGATCACATCATGCACGGCGATTATCATCTTAAGAACGTCATGCTCCAGGACGGGGAAGCGCTGCTTATAGATATGGACACGCTGTGCCTTGGAAATCCCATATTCGAATTCGGCTCGATATTCAACGCGTACGTCGGATATACGGAACTTGATCCGGATAACGTAAAGCAGTTCCTCGGGATAGATGCCGGTACTGCGCGCAGGATCTGGGACCGCACGATCCGCATGTATTTCGATACGGATGACGAGGAGTTTATCGAAAGGATAAAGACAAAAGCAAGGATAGTGGGCTACACGAGGGTCATGCGCCGGGCGATAAGGCGCGGAGGTATGGACGTTCCCGAGACGAGGGCAACGATCGAGATGTGCAGGGCGCGTTTCTGCGAACTGTTACCTAAAGTTGATGATCTGGAGTTGAAATAAAATGGAGTTCTATACGCGTAAAAAGAAACCGAAACTATACGGACTGCTTATTTTTTCCGCCGTGTTCTTTGCCGTGATAGCCGTACTGTACGCGCTGTCGCAGACAACGAAATTCGCGGGACAGAAGTATATAATCCTGCTTCTTCCGCTGTATTTCGCGGCGGTGCTGGCGGTGCTCATCGTTTCGCTGATAAGGCAGATCGAATATAATCCGTACTCCTACAACACTATATACTATTTCGGGTTTTCGCTGTTTGTATTGTCCGTGCTGGTAACGCATATTATTGCCGCCGTAAGATTTCTGGCGGGGGAGGAAGAATACGGGCTTCGCGAATCTGCCAAACTCGTGCTCGGCTCCGCCAGAATGTATATGATATTGACGCTCCCGCTGCTTGTGGCATTCTCGGTCGGACTGCTGATTTCGAATATCGTGCTGATCAAGAAAGAAGGCGCGAAACCGACCAATACGCTCGGTATCGTCCTTGCGATCATTCTGATGGCAGGAGAAGGTCTGCTTATCGGATTCGGCAGCGCGGCGAGAGGCGGGTTCAGCGTTGCGGTAAATCTGCTTTGCGCCGTGTTCGTGTATGCGGAGTGTATGATGTTCGGGACGATATTCGCAGACGTTTTTACTGCGACACATATTCCCGCATTTAATAAAGATTATATAATTATACTTGGCTGCCGCGTTGCAAAAGACGGTTCTCCGACTCCGATCATGCGCGACAGGATCGAAAGAGCGATCGATTTTTACGATATGCAGGTCGAGGCCACCGGGAAGGCCGCTAAATTCATCGCATCAGGAGGAAAGGGCGGCGACGAGCCTGTTTCGGAGGCAGAGTGCATGAGCGAATATCTTATTTCAAAAGGATTCCTCCCGGAGCAGATACTTGTCGAGGACAGATCCGAAAACACGCTTGAAAATATGAAATACTCATTTGCGATGACTGCGGATGACTCAAAATGCGCTTTCTCAACGACAAATTATCACGTTTTCCGCAGCGGGATCGCGGCCAACAGAGCACAGAAGTTCAAGGCTGAGGGCATCGGTGCGAAGACAAGATGGTATTTCTGGCCCAATGCTTCCGTGCGTGAATTTGCGGGACTTATGACGGGGCACCGCGGGAAACAGATCCTGGTGCTTCTGGGACTGCTGGCAGTTTATATGGTGCTGGCGCTGATCGCCTGGTGACAGATCAGGCGCCCGAACGGACGAAATGCTCAGGATCGTTGAATCAACAAGAAGGACGTGAAGTAATGGAAGACGAATATGAACAGAAGGCCTTGACAGAACAAACCGGAGAGCTTGAACCGGCTGTTCTATCCGAACCTGCCGTTTCGCCCGAACCGGGCGTTCAGAACCGGGGAGGCAAGGGTAAAAAAATATTCGCCATTATTGCGGCAATATCGCTCACTCTGGCTTTATTTGCTCTCATAACCGCAGTCGTGCTGGTCAATATCGAACGAAAGCCTTTCTACAACTTCCAGAAGAGCGACCTTTATTTCGTAAAAGACGACGGCGCGCTGTTGATAGTGACCGGAAGCGGGACGATAAAAAAGATCGACCTGGATGATTGCGAAGACTTTGAATACACGGCGGTCAAAGATTATTCGGGGCAGAGAGCAGTTATTCATATCACCAGGAAAATAACAGTTTTCCCGTTAAAAACGGACCAGATGCTGTTCATGTTTGACGGCCGGTCGGTAAAAGAGATCGTACGGTCGCAGATGAGCATTCCTTTCGTATTCCTTTCTCCGGACGGCCAATCTGCTATTTACATCAATGACAGATTGTATTTTTATTACGGCGGGAGAAGCACTTTATTAGCAGAAGACGACAGAGGCATAATTCCTTCGGCGATAGATAATGAAGGAAATATAGGATACGTTATATCAGACGGAAAAACAGCTCTTTCGTACTACTACGACGGAACACAAACACTTCCGCTCGGGGACAGTAATGTTTTATTTTTATCAACAAAAGGCAATCTGTTATACCTGACGAGGCAAAACGAAAAACAGAATTCGGTCTCGATAGACGTTCAGAAAGGGATGGACAAATCCACCCGCATAAAATTGTACGACAATATAAGTTTTACAGTGTATATGAACTATGACGCCACGCAGGCACTGATCACCGGAAGCAAGGGCACGGTCTTTTCAAAGAACGGCGGGGAACCGGTAAAGGTCTCGGATCATGAACTCTCGCCGATAATACCTGTACCTCGCGAAGAGTTAGATAAAGATGTAATTGCATCACAACGGTTTTCAGACTTAGAATCGGCTTTTTTTGCGGAAAGATCCAGCGGGAGCATCGTCAGCATAAAGGGCGGAAAAAGAAAAGTGATCGCGACGAACATAAAGCGCGAAGCATTTAATGATTGCCACCTCTCCGATGACGGAAAAAGGATATGGTACGTTGTCGGCCAGACGTTATACTACGTCGACCCGAATGAAGAAAATCCCGAGCAAAGAATTCTGGCATATACCGAAAAAATGGACAAGTGGATAGTATCGTCTGATGCAAAAACGGTTTTTTCCGCTGATTATTATATGAACGTTTACGCTCACGCGGAAGGCAGCGAAACGACCGCAAAGATCTTCACCGGCAAGGGTGATTACAGGACGATTTTTAAGATGCAGTACTTCCGTGATAAACTGTACTTTATCCACGACGGTAAACTTTATTCTTCAAACGGAGGCAATGCGGTAAACGTCGCAAACGCTCCTGAGGATATCACGGGAATCGAGTGTTCAAGGCACTTAATGATCATAAAAACGAAAGGCGGCGGACTGTTCTTCTCAACGAACGGCAAAAGTTTCAAAAAGATCAAATAGAAAACGGCATTTGTTTTTTTGAACGATAAGTAATATACTAGATAATAACAAAAACATAGGAGGAATTTGTATGTTTTGTAAGTTTTGCGGCAAGGAAATAAAGGACGGCTCAGCGTTCTGCCCTGCGTGTGGAAAGAAGCTTGCGGTCAATAACGCTGAAAAAACTGCCGAAACCGTGAGTGCGGCTACAGCGGCAGGGACCGCGGCGGCAACGTCTGCTGCGTCTTCACAGGCTGCGGCATCCGGGAAAGCGGCGGGGAAACCGGCAAAGAAAATAAATAAAAAGGCTCTTACTGCAATTATCGCAGGAGCGGCTGCGGTAGTCCTGATCGTGCTGCTCGTGGTCATTCTTGTCTCAGCCCTGGGAAAGAATAAAGGCGGAAATTACATTCTGCGTTCAGGCGAGACCAGCGTGATGGATGCAGACGACGAAAAAGTATTGATAGTCAACGCCAACGGAGACGTGGTTAAGCTTGACTACTCGGATAAAACTATTCTCCGGACCGTTAAAAAATACGATATAAACCGCCATAAGGCAGTCTTTATCATTTCTTACCTGGAAGGAAGCGGGAAGAACATATTCGATATCGATTCCGGACTTACGGTAAACGACCTGTATTATTACGACGGAAAAGAAGCACATAAGATCGTCAGCGCGGAGAAATCGGTGCCATATTCCGAGATCTCTGCTGACGGAAGCACGGCTTTGTATGAAGCAGACGGAAAACTGTACTCCTACCGCGGAGGAAAAACGACTCAGATCGCCGAAAACGTTTCGGTCAGCGCAGTTTCCCCCGACGGAAAGACGGTCGCGTACTATAAAAAATCGGACGACGGCAGCGTAAAAGGGTACTATAACAACGGAAAAGAAGTCTTCCTTGTCAACAGCGGCTATGCAATAGCCATCGCAAATAATGCAAAATATGTTTATCTCTTAAGACAGGCTGCGGAAGGGGACGGAGAGACGTTCTTTGTTCAAAAGAAGGATAAAGAAGATACGCGCGTAAAACTCGGCTCCGCAAACTCTATCGATTATCTGTTCCTGAACAATGATCTTTCTCAGGCAGTCATTTCCAGGGACGGAAATTCATACTTAAGCAAGGACGGCGGTGAAACGAAAAAAATATACTCCTCGCCGGTCTATCCGCTTGGATCCAGAGATACGGCCGCGTATTATTCATCCTACGCTTATATTGTCGGCATAAAAGATTTTGAAAAAGCGTTTTTCTATGCCACCAATTCATTACGCACAAAGACAAATTTGCTGCGCTTCTCCGACGGCGAACTTGAAACTATAATATCCGGCTCCGATCTGGAAGACAGCGCTGCTCTTACAAGAGACGAAAAGTACGTCATCTATGAAGACGAAGATGAAGACGCCGTATACCGCGTAAGAACGTCAGAGGATGATCCGGAACCCGAAAAGCTCCTTGAACTTGACGAAGTATGGGATTGGTACCTTTCTCAAGATAAAAAAGTACTGTATTACTGCAACGATTATTTCGAGATATTCGCTCAGAAGATCGGCGGAAAAGCCGTTAAAATATTTGACGGAAGCAGAGAATCCGCAGGTTCGATGATAGTATGCAATAACAGGCTTTACTTCTGCTACGACGGAAAACTTTACAGTTCTGAAGGCGGGAAGGCGAAGGAAGTCAATACAGGGCTGGATTCTGTTGTTTATACCGACGGCGATGAACATATACTTTTTATCGCTGATTCGGAGGGGAAAACGTATATCTCCGTTGACGGCCGTAATTTCAAAAAGATTTCTGACAGTAATCTTATAAGCTGATGGAAGGGTGTAGTTCGATGAAAAACAGATTTGGATCTGCGGTTTTATCGCTTGTGCTGATCGTATTGTCCCTCGCGGTATTCGCCGCATGCGGGACACCGTCTTCCGGACCGGCTGCGACGGAAAAAGCGTCAACAGAAAAACCGGGTAAGGTTGACGATACCACGCCCGTGCCTGTGTCTGATCCGACCGATGCCCCGACGGCCGCTCCCACCGAAGAACCAACTCCTGTTCCACAACCGACGGAAGATACCAGACCTCTTCCGGAGAGCGGGACAATGGTTTATTACGAGGATTTTTCATCATACGGTGAGATCGGCAAGAACGAAGACGTGCTGAAGGCTCTGGGCTGGAAAATGCTTACCGTAGAGGATGACAAGGCCCCCAGCGACTGGACTGCCGATATGGCGATCAAAGACGGAAAGCTTGAGATCACCAACTACACCCCGGACGGACGGATCGACGGCAAGGACGGGTATCTTATGATGCTTGACGGTGATTATATGGACCGTGTGCTAAAGACAGGCAGCTATACGCTCCAGTATGACGTAAACTATTACTCAGCGGCAAATTTCAAACGCTTCCTGGTCATAGTGACCGAATACGACAGCGAAGGATTTAATTCGTTCCATTTCAGGATCGGCGGGTACGGCAACAACCAGCTTTATTACCAGGGAACGTGGTTCGCAACTGAGGAGAACGATGAAAACGATCTTTACGCCGCCAGAAAGAATACAAACGAAAAAGGCTCTACTATCGCTTATAAACTGCGCGGAATAGAGGGAAAGATCGAAGATGATTCTTCGATACCGAACTTTACCAACGTTCCGCTCACTATCAGAGTCGTTCGCGAAAACGGATATGCCACCGTTTATATGAAGACTGCCGAAATGACTGATTTCATTAAAGTCAGCCAGGCTTCTTCCGGCTCGGAAGGGTACGCAGTAGAACCGCTGCTTAAGGGCAAGGCGGTATGCTTTAAAACGGGAGCAAAGATCAACGGCACTGTTGACAACATCGCCATCTGGACCGGTACGGGTGAGATGCCGGCCGATCATACGGTAACGTACGAACCGTGATCAATTACAAATCGGGTTTTTACGTCATACCATAAGTAAACTCATAAAGCCTGCAGGCGAGCGTCAACGCGAAAGACCTGCCGGCTTTATATTTTACCGGCGCGCTCGGCAAACATCCGTCCCGTCTTTGCGATCAGACGCATGACGTCGGGGCACAATTCGTTGTCAACGACGTTCCAGACGTTGAACGTTTCAAAACTCATCGTCTTGTCGAAACGTATCGCCGCCAGCCCTTCCACGAACCTGTTCCAGTTGAGCACACCCATGTAAGGGGCAAGGTGCTGGTCGCGGTTACCGTCGTTGTCGTGTACGTGGAACGCCTCGATCCTGTCGCCCAGCTGGATCATCGTGTTGTAGATATCCTTACCGACTAAAAGCGCGTGCCCGGTGTCAAGGCAGAATGCGAACCGTCTCTCTCCGGCGATCTCGTTAAGCGTATCGATATAATTGCAAGCTAACGAGAAGTCGGAGCAGCACGCCTCGTAGATCTTTCCGCGGTAACCCTCGAACATATTCTCGAGGCAAATGATCACGTCGTATTTTTTCGCGGAATCGATCAGTTTAGAATAGCTTTCGATGTTTACGTTCCATTCTTCGTCCGGCTTAAGTCTGTTCGGCGCTCCAAGGAAGAACGGGTGTATTATCAGACGGTGGCAGCCGATATAAGCGGCGCAGCAGATCGTGCGCTCCAGGCAATGAATAATATACTCATTATAGTCCGGATCTTTTGGATCGAAAGGCAGCATCGAGGGGAACGGGGCGTGAGCCTGATAATTATCGATACCGTACTTCCTTGCGCTGTCCTTCCATTTATCGCACGCCGCGAGCATTTCCGCCTCGGGCTTATCAAATATCGTATTACGGATCCTGCCGCGTATTTCGTGACCCTGGAAAAGATGATCCAAGTTCACGTCAACACCGTCGAATCCCGTCTCTTTTACGAGCCTGTAAGTTTCGTCGCACCCTATGCGCTCGATGATCCCGCCGGTCTGTACAGCAATTTTCATATAAAAACCTCCGGATACAGTTTTACTGGGCGAAGACCGCACGCGGTCAATAACGTGTCAGATCTCCGGCTTTTCTATACTTCAAATTGTATCACCGCACGTCGCGGCGGTCAATACATTTTCGCTTTTGCTTCCGTCCGATGCCGCCTGTCTGCCATAATGTTCCTGTTGATTTTGACGCGGAAATATAATACAATATATCCGGAAATTTATGTACGGTATTCGCGCAAAATTTCCGTTTGGAATAATAGTATATCAGAGTTGGGAATGATCATATATGGCTAATGAAAACGATTATAATTACAGACGAAACACCGGAGAAGTAAACCGGCCCGCAGTGCGTTCTACACACAGCGGAGCTCTGTCCGGTGAACGTTCGGGTAATGCTGCCGGTCAGACGCGGAATGCAGGATATGCCGCTGAAACCGCGAACGCCAGGAATAACGGAAATGCTGTTCCTGCTGACCGGAATGCCGGAAAAACGGGCGGCGATCCTAAAAATAATAAAAACGTATATCTTATGAGGCGCATCGTTTTCGCTGCCGTCGTGATCGCAGTGATCGTACTGCTTATCGTTCTGATCGTTGCCATATCGAAAGCCGCGTCGAAGCCTAAAAAACCTGCCGAAGGCCCGGTCATGTCCGCCGTCGCATTTGAAGCGGGAGAATACGGGCCCGCAGCCGAACAGCTGCTCACCGAGACCGGAAAAGCAGTGACTTCGCAGGGCGGACGCATCGAATACGAGACGGACATCACGCAGATCAATTTCCACGTACTTGGAGTGTATAAAGTAATATTGATCTTTACGGACACAGACGGAACCAGGTCGAGACATAATGTCGAGATCCACGTCGTTGACACCGTGCCGCCGTCGGGCGTTGCGGTAGACCGGTATACGGTGAAAGGGCAGCCCCTCAGTGTGGCTGACTTTATTGCCCCCGGATCGGTCAGAGACGAGACTGACGTGGCGGTATCGTTCATGGATCCGGAGCCCGATTACAACACTGAAGGAACGCAGACGGTAAATATCCTGTTGAGAGACAGGGGAGGAAACGAGACTAGACTTACGGCATCGCTTACGGTAACAGCCGAGTAACAGCCGGAAAACAAAAGAAAAAAGGGGAAAAGAAGAAATGAGCGGTGAAAAATCAAAAGGCAACGGCCTTAAAATAATGATCATAGTGATGCTGGCAGTGATAGTTGCCCTTGTGGTCATTATAGCTAAAATTAGCACGGATAAATCTCCGGATCCCGGAAAAACTATAATCAATAATTCGACGTCGGATCCACATTCCGGTGTAATGACGGCTCTTCCGCATAATACAGACGGATCGGTCATCACCTCGGAACCCGGAGTTACCGGTAATGATCCTGCCGTGACAGGAGATCAGAAAACAGACGACCCCGAGACTGCCACCGTGACACCGGTCCCCGCCACGCCTACTGCAGCGCCGACGAACAAACCTTCCGAAGAGCTTAAACTTGTCGATTATTCCGGAATAGTTGAACACGTATTCACTCACTCGCTCGTCGCGTTCCCTGAGCTCGGATATCCAAAAGACATATCCAACGTGGATAAGGTTATGAATACTTATTTCATCGACTGCATAACCGTCCCCGAATTCAAAGCGATACTCCAGGCGCTCTACGATGACGGGTATATGCTCGTGAACATCAACTATGTTTATGAGAAAGACGGAAACGGTGTGCCGAGGCTCAAGAAATCTTTCAAGTTCCCCGAAGGTAAAAAACCGCTCGTATTCTCTTTCGACGACACCTGTTATTACAGTGAAAAAATGGGCCGCGGAATGATCGATAAACTCGTCATAATCGACGGAAAGATCGGTACTTATACGAAGCATAAGGACGGAACCGTGGTACAGGGATTTGACGAAGAACATATACCGATCCTTGACCGCTTCGTCGAAGAGCATCCTGACTTTTCGTTCAACGGCGCAAAGGGAATGCTTTGCCTTACCGGATATGACGGGATACTCGGATACCGCACTCAGCGCGTTTCTGACGGAGACGGAAGAACTGAAGCAGACAGGCAGCGCGAGATCGAGGCTGTAAAGCCGATCATCAAGCTGCTTAAAGATACGGGCTGGTATTTTGCGAGCCATTCATATAAGCACGGCCTTATGGAGAGATATTCTACTGATAGCATGATAGACTGTGCTACAAAATTCCAGAATGAAGTTATCCCGCTCATCGGAGAGACGAAGATCTATGTATATCCTTACGGCAGCTGGAAACGCTCATCCGACGGAAAGACGTGCCCCGGCCCTCAGAGGGTGCTCAACGAGATGGGATTTGAATATTTCTGCAGCGTAGGTGCTAACTGGTACGCTAATACCCGCGCAGATCTGGGCAATATCATCCTTCAGGACCGCGCGAATATCGACGGCACCGCTTTCGTATGGTTCCAGGATATATTCACGAACCATGAAGAGACAGGAAAGCCCAGGTTCCCGAGCATCAATTTCCGCGAGATATACGACGATGCCAGGAATATCTCATACGACGACGCCGTGGCCGCATACAAGGAGTGGAAGGGAATCTCGTAATTTATGAATATTATTTACGGATTCGGTCAATGGAGTTTCCCGCAAAACGGAACGGCTGTAGCGCTAGGCTTTTTTGACGGTGTACATAACGGCCACAAATCATTGCTTAAGACGCTTACCCGCGTCGCTCAGGAAAATTCACTTGAAAGCGTAGTTTACACCTTTGCCGATCATCCGGGCAGGGTCACACGTAATGAAGTGAAGCTCCTTTGCTCTAACAGACAGAAAGCCGGATATATAGCTGAAACAGGTGTCAGCGAGCTGATATTCGACTGGTTCGACGAAAGTTTCAGCAGGATAACGCCGGACGAATTTGCGCGCGAGATACTTGTAAAAAAGCTGAACGCACGGATCGTGGTCGCCGGGGACAATTACAGTTTCGGTTACAAGGGAAGCGGCAGAAGCGAGGATCTGATTAAACTCGGCGAAAAATACGGATTCAGGGCCGTGATCGTGCCGAGGCTCAAATGTAAATTCGACGGACAGAAAGTAACCGTATCGAGTTCTCTTTTGAGAACGCTTGTCGCATCAGGTCGAATGACTGAGTTCAGAAAACTTACAGGGCATAATTATACGCTCGAAGGAACTGTCGTAAAAGGAAGGAAAGTCGGACGGAAGATCGGTTTTCCGACGGCAAACATACGGCCTGACAAAAGATCGGTGCTCCCGGAAAAAGGAGTATACGCCACACGCGTAAGGTCGAGTGCTTTCCCGGACAATGAATTCAAAGCTATAACTAACGTCGGGAGCAATCCCACGTTCGATGATCATACCGGCGGCACAACTATAGAGAGTTATCTGCTTGACTTTAAAGGTGATCTCTACGGCGCCGCGATCGAGATCGAAATGATCTCGAAAATACGCGACGAGAAACGTTTTGAAAACCCGGATGAACTCAGCAGACAGATAATGACAGATGCCGGAAAACGGAGGAGAATGAAATGATATCGCTGTTTAATTCAATAAAAATGATCGCGGAGGCGGGATACGTAGAATTCCCGAATCTGTTTAAGAATCATGGACTGAGGCTCAACATCAACGACGTAGCGTTCAAGATCGGGTCATTTGAAGTACGCTGGTACGGACTGCTGATAAGCGGCGTTGTCCTCCTGTGCATCTTCCTCGGAATGAGATCGTGCAAAAAATACAATATTGACCCGAACGACCTCCTCGACTACCTTATCTTCTGCCTGCCGGCCGCGATCATCGGGCTCAGGTTATATTACGTTGCCTTCAATTTTTCACAATACAAGGATAATCTCGTTTCGATATTCTATTTCTGGGAAGGCGGTCTTGCGATATACGGAGGAATAATCGGCGCTGTCATTGCGATTTTGATCGTCGCAAAGGTTAAAAAGCAGAAAGTGCTTCACATAATCGATTTCCTGATCGGATACGTGGCGCTGGGTCAGGCGGTCGGACGCTGGGGAAATTTCTTCAACCAGGAGGCTTTCGGCGGTCCTACGACGCTTCCCTGGGGCATGACCGGTGATAAGATAGCCGTATTCGTCCGCAATCAGGGCTGGGATATCGGTACGCTCGTCCATCCGACCTTTTTATACGAATCTCTCTGGTGCGTGATCGTTTTTGTTACGATTATGCTGTACCGCCGAAGCCGCTTCTACAGAAGCGACGGTGAATGTCTCTCGATCTATATGATAATGTACGGATTTGAACGTATGATCGTAGAAGGCCTGCGCACTGACAGCCTTTATATCGGAAATACCGGCATAAGAGTATCCCAGCTGCTTTCCGGAATACTGGTGATAGTCGGTATCGCGCTGCTCATCGACCTTAAAGTTCGTTACAGGAAGGCTGTTTACGATGGAAAAATACAGGTCGAAGGAGCCGGTGAGGATACGGGGTTCGACAGAGCTAAAGCGATCCTGGAAGGCGCCGAAGAAGAGGCTGCCGTTGACGATACCGCAGCAGATACGGCCGTGACGGACGTTGACGACGCCGCAGCAGATACGGCCGTGGCGGACGTTGACAACGCCGAAAAAGATCCGGAATAAAATCGTTTATAATATGTTTCGAAAAAAGACTTCAAAAATTCTGACCAGGGACGATGGCCGCCTGTTTCGCGAAGTGTCCGCAAACAGGACGGTCGATTTCCTTGTCGAATTTGACTACTTTCTGCTGATCATCGTGCTGGCAATAACTGTTGTCGGCATGATATTCTTAGGAAGCGCCATGAACAACATGTACGCTGACGGCGGAAAAGCGGCGATGCGCTCGCAGATAGTCGGGCTGGTCATTGGAGTGATCGCAGCGATTGTCCTGGCATTTTTCGATTACAACCTTCTGAAAAAAATAACATGGCCTTTTTACGCCGTAAACGTTCTCCTGATGCTCACGGTATTCACTCCTCTCGGCATAGAAGATTACGGCAGCCGCGCATGGATAGGAATAGGCTCATTCACATATCAGCCGTCCGAACTGATGAAACTTGCGATGGTGCTCGTGATCGCGGTGGAACTTGAAAGGGCGCAGGAGCAGGGATTCGGGCTGAGGCAAACGATCATAATATCCGGAGCATTTCTCCTGCCGCTCGGACTGATCGTACTCCAGAAAGATATCGGACAGGCGATGGTCCTTATATTCTCGTTCCTGATGGTACTTTTTGTAGGAAAAGCCAAATTCTGGTACATCCTGGGCGTGATCGCACTAGGAGCCGCGGCGGTTCCGTTTATGTGGAAATTCTACTTTAACGACACGAGGCGGGCAAGACTTTTCGCATTCCTTGACCCGGAAAGATATCCTGACTATTCGCTGCAGCTCGTACGCTCGGAAACGGCGATCGGCTCCGGCGGGCTCACCGGCCAGGGGCTCGGGCGAGGGGCAATGAACGGCGGTAAAAAGATACTCGTAAAAATGTCCGACTCCATTTTCGCCGTAATAGGCGAAGAAGGCGGATTTATTATTTCCGCCCTGCTGATAATACTCTTCGGCATCCTGCTGATGAGAATGTGCTATATTTCCTCACGCGCCAGAGATATGTACGGAAAATGCGTTGCCGTCGGGATCCTGGCAATGTTTTTATTCAATATATTCGAAAATATCGGAATGAATTTAGGAATAATGCCTATAACGGGACTTCCGCTGCCGTTCGTCAGCAAAGGCGGAAGCGCTATGATAACCAACTATATATGCATCGGGGTCCTGCTAAGCGTTTCGCTCAGGCGAAAACGCGGGATGTTCGACTGACCGTCACAGCTTACCGCCAAAAAATCTGAGGGCGTTATCGTACAAGATCATTGACCGCTCCTCGTCAGACAGCTCAAGAGCCATGAACCGCCCGAACTCATCCGTGTGATTCCACATCGGTGAATCCGTGCCGAAAAACACGTGATCGATACCGTGAGCACGGATGATATTGACCGCTTCGGCGGGAGGAACGAACATAAGAGAACTCGAAGTATCTATATAAACGCGCGGATGTCCGTAATTTATCTTAGCCGCTTCCCAGTCACGGTATCCTCCCAGATGCGCCGCGATGGCGACAAGCTTCGGGAACCGCTCGAGCACACGGTTCAATCTCACCGGGTCGGAAAAATCGTATCTGTCATCGCCGGTATGAAACAGTATCGGCAGCCTGCCTTCCGCCGCTTCATAGATCGGGAAGGCACATTCGTCGTCAATATTAAATTTTTGAAAGTCAGGGTGCAGTTTTATGCCTCTGAGTCCCAGCTGTATCATGCGCTCGATCTCGCCGGCAGGATCCTCAAAATCAGGATGGATCGAACCGAATCCGATAAATTCCGGATGCGCAGCGGCCTCGCCGGCAACGAAATCATTTATCGATCTTACCTGGTGTGCGGTCGTGGCGGTAGAGCAGACAAGATACTTCATAACGCCGATCTTTTTACCGTCGTCAATAAGATATTCTGACGTTCCTTTGTTCTGCATCGGTATCCCGTAAAATTTACCGATCGCGTCAACGGCTTTTTCCTCGATCTTCGTCGGGAATATATGGGTATGCATATTTATTATCGGCCGCGCCCCGGAATCATTACGTTTTTTGCGCTTTTTCGTCTCTTTTTCAGCCATTTTGATATACTCCGTCTGATACTGTTCAAATATTTATCACCATGCCGTCAAACGCTGGCGTGACTCCCATCGGCTTAAGGAGCTCCGTCAGTTCATCGTGAGACGAATGGAGCGTTCGGGCCATATGAGAAGTATAAAATTTTACTTCGGGAGAAAAATAATTGTATTTTCTGAACGTCTTAAGCATAAGCTCAAGCATTTCTAACGTATTGTGTTCAAAAATGCGCCAGTCGTTCGGAGCGGCCGTACCGCAGGTCAGTTCCATCACCATAGCGTTCAGCGGCATATTTTTAATCACGTTCCAGGATCTCGTCGGTATCCACGCACTGTCGCAGCCGTAATACAGCATACGCACGTCAGCAGGGCAGATGACGTCGTCCGGAAGAGAAGGATCTTTAGGGTCGATCCCTTCTATTACGTACAGCCTTGTGAACTCGTCCCAGTAATCCCCCTGGTGATTACTCTCGAGCGACCAGATATTGTAACCGCCGATCTTATACGGATCACGCGATACGGGTATGCTCATGAAATCGATCTCCGCCGCAGCACTTTCTCCGATCGCCGCGGTCAATTTCTTCATACACGCTCTGTCTCCCCATAATCTGACGTTTCCGCCCGAGCACAGCTTTTTCACCGTATCGGGGCAAAAATGATCGGAATGGGTGTGGGTGACAATTATATTCTTCACGTTTTCAAACATGTCCGGCTTTCCGGCACACCGTGCGAAATGAAAAATATGCGGCCCGGGATCGATCAGCAGGTCGTCGTTTACCAGCGCCGAGGAGAACCGCCTGAATCCGGCATCCGGCGTATATGCGTTTATATCCCAGTCAGCTGCACCTGTACCTAAAAACGTCAGTTTCATGCTATCACCTTAAAAGAGTCGTGAACGGCGATATCACCGCCCCGGTAAAATATATCACTGTTTTAACGGATTATCAATTAAAAATTATCAGACGGACCTGATTTGACGAACGGGGCGGAATAGAATATAATTCGGAGGAAAGGCCGGAGAAGGGGATCTTTATCACAAACGGCCCGGAGGCAGAAAAAAGCAGATGGAAAATATGACGGAAAATACGTTGCAGACCGCGGTCGTAATAACACAGAACGACAACGATAAAAAAATCAGAAAATACAGAAGCTCATTGTCCATATGCGGGATCAGCGTCATAGCACTCGGCCTCTGGGCGGTGATAAAAACCGTCTTTAATATGGTGATGAACCCGCTTAATATTGACAGCATCCCCGAACTGAAACCGTTCGCCGGGCTTCTGAACGTTTTTATGTTCAGCGTTTCCGCCGTGATACTGACGATCGAACTTGGATTACGTGTGTTCGTGGGGCTCAGCGCCATATTCGAATCCAGAGGTAAAACCAGAAAACCGGTATATATAGCGCTGGCGGTGATCATTGCCGGCTTTATAGCATACAACGTGCTGCCTACGATCATATCGATGCTCAGAATGCGTAAATTCCTTTTTACCACGATAGCGTCGCTGCTCTTAGACATTTCTTCTTTTGCGGTCCTGGCCGAGCTGATCAGTTCGTCGATCCGTCTGAAGATCGCCCTGAGACGGGACAAGAAAGAAAAACGGAAAACTAAAAGGCTTACGACAGAGCAGAAGGCGGGGTGACGGTATGGAGAGAGATTTTCATTATTATGCCACATACTGCGCCGCTCTGATAGCGGGATACGAACACGAAGAAGCACTCGAACTTTGCTGGAGCGCATGCTTCGTTGACTTCTGCAGCAAAACGATACTGAAAAGAATAAAAGCGCCGCTGTCTGCGGCAACGACACAGTTCCAGATGGAGCTTCTGGATATGAGGACTGACGTCATCGGCCTCCAGGAGATCACAAGGATATGGTCGTCTTTCCATTTTCTCCCGAAGGATCTTTATGCTGAAGTAAAGGGAGGAAAAAAATACAGGAGTAAATACAGGCTGCTTTGCGGACCGGACGGAGATCTATTAAAGGACACGGTCGAACTTGCGAAAGGGCATGATCTGGTCACTTTGGGTATGACGATGCACGTCATCGCAGATACGTGGACGCATATGTATTTCATCGGAACACCGTCGTACGTATTCAACAGCGCGAATTACCATTTCTATGAAATGATCCCGGACGGAAAGGGCGGATTCGAGGAGAAGCACATTTCCTTCAGACATAATCCGGGAGTTCCGGACGATCCCTCAAAGTTCTTCTACACCGCCACGCCGCCGTCTATCGGCGAAAATTCCATAATGAATCTGGGGCACGGGCGCGCAAGCCATCTCCCGGACTACAGCTATGCCAGATACAGGTACATGCCTCCGTGGGCCGGTTACGAAGAGATCTACAAGGACAATCCTTCCGACTTTTTCAAGGCGTTCTGCCAGATGATATACGCGATGAAGTATTACAGAGGAGAGATCGCCGAATTCAGGACGGGAGTATATGACTTTAACGCCGTAAAACCGTGGGAGCAGGAGATTCACACGATACTCGAACGCCGTCAGATCGACGCGGGAGAAGACTGGAAAGCGCTCGGAGAAAAATTGTCCGGCAGGTCAATACCGCCGTTCAAGATCGAACCGTTCGCACAGGAATATATTGACGCCGGGAGCGCGGCGGACAATACCCGTATCGGTTTGTTTACGAGGGCGTCGCTCGCTCAGAAGAGCATGGTCACCAACAAAATTTTCAAATCCGGCAATCTGCTCGCAGGCTATTCGGTGGATTACGAGGAAAACGGATTAAAAGGCATAAAAGACTATTTCAGACTGCTCGAAAAGCAGACTGAAGAACGGAACGGACAGGCGAAAGGAGGCGGAGAGAAGAATGACTAAATTCAGAAGGATCGGGATCATTATGATCTCACTCTTGATGATAACGATAGCTGTGACAATGATCGTTTTTCCATCGTCCGCTTATCCGTACATCGCGGTGATACTCAGTCTGATGCTGATAGCATACGGGGTCAGAAAGATAGTATATTTCATCACGATGGCAAGGCATATGGTCGGAGGAAGACTGATCTTATACTACGGGCTGATCATTCTTGACCTCGGCCTTTTTACCGCGACGCTGTCGGTGATACCGCTCACGTATGTTATGCTGTACCTGCTCTCCGGATACGCTTTCGCCGGGGCTATCGATATGATGCGTTCGGCCGAGATGCGCAAGTACCATAACCCTTTGTGGAAGTTTGTTCTCTTTAAGGGGATAGGCAACATCATAATAGCGCTTCTGTGTTTCATACTCATTTTCGTGAAATCCACGACGCTCGCGGTTTATTTCTTCGCCGGAGGAATGATCTATTCCGCGATCACGCGGATGATCCAGGCACTGCGAAAGACGGCAGTGGTGTATATACAGTAGGGGGAAACGACATATGAACGGCATAAAAAAATCTATAAAAGCAAAACACATCGTTTCTTTACTGACCGCTCTTATCATGATCATAACGCTGTCTTCGTGCGGAAGACTGAACGAACTTATGGAAGGGTGGAAAGATGAGTTCGACGGACTCATCGATCAGATAGAGAATGAAGAAAATCCCTCGCCTGCGAACGCCCGGAAAGGGAAGTACGACTTTACTTCTAAAGACGTTAACGGTAAGACCGTCAGGCTGTCCGATTACCCGGATGCAAAAGTCGTGATGCTGAACTTCTGGGAGCCCTGGTGCGGACCGTGCCTGAGAGAAATGCCGGACCTTGCCCGCCTTTATGAAGCATACAAGGATAAAGGCTTTCTGATCGTGGGAGTGTTTTCCGCCACCGATATGGACGGGGACGTGAAACAGATCATCTCGGAGTACGGGATCGGGTATCCGCTCGTGAGACAGCAGGGCGAACTGGCAGCATTCCAGACGAAATACGTACCGGCGACCATATTCGTTGACGGAGAGGGGAATCTTCTGTCGGATGAGCCTGTCGTGGGATCGCAGGATTACGCCGCATGGGAAAAACTTGTGAAAAAATATCTTGGTTGACAGCGCCGTGAAAAGTTTTATAAAAAACAACAAGATACGGGTGCTGATCGCCGCGGCAATTCTGACGGCGGGGGTTATACTTATTGCCGTCGGGATAGCGGGCGGTCAATTCATTGCCGTCTTGCAAAAGGCGGCAACGATATGTCTGGAGTGTGTCGGAATTGGTTAAGGAACGACGGATACCTGTCCTTAAAAATTTTGTTTTTCGCTACAGGCTGGCATTCCAGGGTATCGCGGCGCTGATCCAGAACGCTAATTTCAAGGGTTTTTTTACCGGCACTCCGTTCTCCGGAGCGTCTAAAGGCGCGTGTGTCCCCGGGCTCAACTGTTATACGTGCCCCGGCGCAATCGGAGCCTGCCCCATAGGATCGCTTCAGAATTTCATGTCGGCAAGGAAATTCAAATTTCCGTATTACGTTCTCGGTTTGATGATTTTCTTCGGGGTGCTGCTCGGAAGGGTGGTATGCGGTTTTCTTTGCCCGTTCGGTCTGCTCCAGGATCTGATATATATGATCCCGCTCGATAAAATACCGGTGATCGGGAAGATACGCTCGAAACTGAGATCGAACCCCGTGGACAAGGTGCTGAGATATCTCAAATACGGCGTGCTTGCCCTGTGCGTGATAGTGCTCCCGCTCTTTTTCAAATTGACGCCCGTATTCTGCAAATATATATGTCCTTCCGGAACTGTCAGCGGGATATTGACCGCGATCGCCGATTCGTCCGTAGGCAAACTGTTCGGTAGCCTGTTTATGTGGAAAGTATGCGTGTTGTCCATGATCGCAGCGGTATCTTTGCTGATATCGAGGCCGTTTTGCAAATATATTTGCCCATTAGGCGCTTTTTACGCTCCGTTCAATAAAATTTCTCTCATAAGCTTAAAGGTCGACGGATCCAAATGCGTCTCGTGCCGCGCCTGCTCAGGCGTTTGTAATATGGGCGTCGATCCGGTAAAAACGCCGGACAGCACTGAATGCATACGCTGCGGACAATGCGTTGTGAACTGCCCGACCGGTGCCATAAGCATTGGCATACGCCGGAGGACAACGCCGGCGCCAATACTCGATTCTTCCGCGCCGATTGCAAAAAGCGGTCAATAAATGTATAATTAGCATTGTCCGCGGACGTGCGGAATAATGTCATCATCGGCTGCGCATACGGCGCGCCGGAAGGAGTCTTGAAATGGCTGTTGAAGATAAAAAAGACAAGAAGACCTATTATATTACCACCCCGATATATTACCCGAGCGGAAACATGCACATCGGTCACTCGTACACCACCGTTGCGGCTGATGCCGAAGCACGTTACAGAAGGCTGAAAGGATACGACGTGATGTTCCTGACCGGTACCGACGAACACGGCCAGAAGGTGCAGCGCGCTGCCGCCAAGCGTAACGTGACTCCGCAGGAACACGTGGACGAATACTACCACCGCTTCGAAGACCTCTGGAAGAAGATGAACATCCAGAACGACTTTTTCATCCGCACGACGATGCCGGAACACAAGGCTTTTGTGCAGGAATGTTTGCAGAAGCTCTGGGACAAGGGCGAAATTTACTCGAAGGAATACGAAGGCTGGTACTCCGTCGGCGAAGAACGCTTCTTCAGCGAAGA